>NZ_JBOJLM010000010.1:0-158875 GCF_050750585.1 Salinimicrobium sp. WS361 | reverse complement strand
AATCTAAGCACCCCTCCCTTCCAGGGAGGGCCCATCCGCCACAGGCGGATGGGGAGGGTCTCGCTTCCGGAATGTGGCTGGCGCGGATTTGCAATCCGAAAATCAGCATTGTCTGTGGCCACCCCTCCTCAGCTGAGGAGGGGAATGATAAACGAGACACATACATATACTCCGCTGGCGCGGATTTGTAATCCGTGCCATGTTCCACAATAACTTCGCGGAAGCAAGCACCACCCCGGCCTATGGCCACCCCAACACAGAGAGGAGGGTAGATTTTGTAAAAAAAAACTATTTTGGAAACCGTTGGCGCGGATTTCTACTGCTCAATAAAATCCCAATACTCCAGGAAAAAGCGCTCCAATGAATCCATTTTTTTATAGAGCCATAACTGAACCTTTGGCCAGTCTTTTTTATTGTGGATATCAACGCCGGGTAGAGTGACATAGATGCGGGAAATTATTTTCCCATCGTCCAGCTGATAATATTTGTCAAAAACTACTTCAGGTAAAAATTCATCTTTAAGAATAACCTTCAGGCTTTCGAATTTCTCAAAATAGTAAAGTCTCATGATCTCATCATTAGCATCGAGATCTATAGAAACTTCAGCAGTATCTCGGGTAAAGGTAAATTTTAATGAGAGGTCTTTAATTCTGGTGTTGTATAAAAGCCACTTTCGGACGTAATTTTTTCCGAAGCTGGTCCAGAATTCCTGGCGAATCTTTTTACTTTCAGCACGACTGTACATATTCTAGAGAAAATAAGCCAATAAAATTCCGGAAATGACCACAGCCAGTTTTGTAGCATTAAAACTATGGTTTTTTGAGGCTTCAAAGAGTATGGTTGTAGAAACGTGAAGAAAAATCCCTATGACCATTGCATTGATGTAAGCCGAATATTCTTCAGAAATCATAAAATTCGCATGCATCCAGCTGCCCAGTGGCGTCATTAATCCGAAGACCGCGAGAAAAAGAAAGGCTTTGTATTTTGCTATTTTTGAATGGAATAAAAAAGCAGCCAGTATTGCTGCGACTGGAATCTTATGGATCACTACCCCATGAAGTAAATCGCTGCTTTGATTCAATGGAAAACCTTCAAGAAGGGCATGAAGTGATAGACTCAGGAGTAAGAGGTAAGGAAATTTCACGGAATTCCCGCTGTGGTGCATGTGCCCATGTTCTACACCTTTAGAGAGAAATTCCAGGAAAATCTGTAAGAGGAGTCCGGCCATGATGAACAATCCAACTTTATCAAATCCGGAGCTGTAGACTTCGGGTAACATTTCGAATACTGTTACCGAAAGGAGAAAAGCACCGCTAAAAGAAAGTAATAACTGAAAGCCAGTGGAGGAGGACGGTTTTAAAAATAGGGATATTAAATACCCTATTACCACCGCTATTAATGGCAGTATATACAGCATTATTTAAAGACAAGTATTAGTCGGTCAGATTTAATTTTATCGTATGGCTGTAGATTGTAGTTCCCAAAAGTGTGCACCAGTTCAATTCCGGCTTTTTCAAAGTAGTAAAGGAAATTTTCCAAAGTAAAAGCTTTCACCTTTTCTGAATAAGCATATTCTTCTCCCTCGTCTTCAAATTCTATATCTTTAACGATATATCCGTTTTCAACCTTTCGGGTAATATTAAAAGTAATTCCCTGCACTGTTTTTACTTCAGAAGGCACGAGGTTATCGATTACTTTAACCACGTTCATAAAATCAATGACTCCCCAGCCACCTTCTTTGAGCTCCTTTTTTATAGATAAAATACTCTCCCGGTTTTCTTTTTCATCTTCAAAATAGCCAAGGCTGGTGAAAAGATTAAAAACAGCATCATATTGTTCGTCCATTGGCTTGCACATGCAGTGGGTATGAAAGTGCAAATTTTCATTTTCAAACTGTTTGGCGTACGCAATGCTGTTAACAGAGAGATCTACACCAGTAACATCAAACCCTAGCTTGTTGAGATAAACAGAATGTCTTCCTTTACCGCAGGCCAGGTCAAGTATACTTGCCCCTTGAGGAAGTTTTAAAAAGGTAATGAGGTTCTGCATGAACTGCTGTGCTTCTTCATCACCCCGATTCTTATATAAAATATGGTAGTATGGAGTGTCAAACCACGAAGAAAACCATCTATTTGCTGCTAATTCCATATCCTGCAAAATTAGTGTATTTTTGTCTCTCACAGAAAATAACAAATGGGAAATAATTATCAAATGGTTGCCAAAACACTTTTTGGTTTTGAACCATTACTTGCCAAAGAATTGAGAAACCTGGGAGCTATAGATGTATGGGAAGGAGTACGATCTGTTTCATTCTATGGGGACAAAGGTTTCATGTATAAAGCCAATCTTTCCCTGCGCACCGCTATAAAAGTGCTGAAACCAATTGCGACCTTCAGGGTTTTTTCTGAAGATGATCTTTACAGCGAAGTAAATAAAATTGCGTGGGAAAAGTATTTAGATGCTAATCAAACTCTTGCTATTGATGCTACTGTACATTCCGAAAAATTCACTCATTCTAAATATGTAGCTCTTAAATCAAAAGATGCTATTGTTGATAGATTCAGGGACAGGACCGGAGAACGCCCCGGGATTGACCTTGATTACCCTTCCTTGCGCATTAATATTCACATAGAGAAAGAGCATTGTACAGTTTCACTCGATAGTTCGGGACAATCGTTGCACAAACGTGGCTATAAATCGTCTACCAATATTGCACCAATAAATGAAGTTTTAGCAGCGGGAATGCTTTTACATTCAGGCTGGGATGGGCAGTGTGACTTTATTGACCCCATGTGTGGTAGTGGTACTATTCTTATAGAAGCTGCCATGATCGCCTGTAATATTCCTCCCAATTTGAATAGAAAGGAGTTTGGCTTTGAAAAGTGGAAAGATTGGGATGAAGATCTTTTTGAAAAAATTCAGGAGTCGGTACTAAAGAAAATGCGGGATTTCCATTTCACCATCAAAGGCTACGACAAGGCACCATCTGCAGTTCATAAAGCCAAAGATAATGTTGACAATGCTAATCTTGCTGAATTTATTTCGGTAGAACACGAAGATTTTTTCAAGACTGAAAAACAAACAGAAAGACATTTGCATATGGTGTTCAATCCGCCTTATGGAGAACGTCTTAGTATAGATATGCCTGTATTCTACAAATCTATTGGCGACACGCTTAAGCAGAGTTATCCCGGCACCCATGCCTGGTTTATTACTTCTAATCTTGAAGCTATTAAACATGTAGGTTTAAGACCTTCCCGAAAAATTAAATTATTTAATGGAGCCCTGGAATCAAAGCTGCTTAAATACGAGATTTACGAAGGTTCCAAAAAAGCTAAAAAACAGGAGAATTAGACTACTGCCTGTAAAGAGGTATTAAATAAGAAATAGAGTAGCCGTAACCTACGCCAAGGCTACTCCCGTCATAGGTCCTGTTAAAGCCGGGGATATAGAGATTGTCAAAATTCCCGGGTTTAGTTTCATTGATTTTTTTCTTGAGCTCTACATGCACTCCAAGATACAGGTTGTTCAAAACTTCTACTTTTGTACCTAATTTTACTTCCAGCCATCCTGCAGTAAGATTGTTGAATTCACGGCCTTCAGCTCTAATATCCGGTTCAAAATAAGGGTTCCGGTCATATATGGAATATTCCTCCAGTTCGGTAGAAAATGAGGCGAAACCGTAACGCAATCCGATGTAAATTAGGTTTTGCATCCCGGTCCAGTTATGATAGAAATTGTAATCTCCCCCAAGTTTAACGTAGCTTCCTTTTGCAGAAGCCGTCACATTTGGCTGCGAGATCACGTTCTGTTCATTTCCAATTTCTGCCGCCAGGTATATGTTTTCATACAACCGGTAATCGGCTTTGACCTCCAGGCCCTGATAATCCTCTTCAATAAGCATCTTTATAGGCTTTGACAGGTCGATCCCGACGCGCAGCCCATATTTTTCACGTACATCAACAGTGTCTATTGCCGCTTCCTGTGCAAAGACTGCTGAAGAATGAAACCAAAAACTAGTGAGTAAAATAAATATGAGCCTCTGTTTCATTTTCAACGCTTTCTTGTATAATAGTTTCTGAAAGTATCCAGTTATTCTCATCTTCATGAATTGCAACATCAAGGCTGTTGTAATTTACTTTATAACCACAGGCGCGATTGAGATATTCAAGGTCTGGAGAATAAGTAAAAGTTACTGTATCTGCATTTTCTTCCTCGCTGCCAGAATTTATAGTGAAAATATATTCTGTGAAGTTTTCATCAGTTCTAAGTGGCAGGCTAACAGTATTTACAGTGGTTGGCCCCATCAAAATTTCTTCCTTACCACTGGCGCGAACCGTCAGGTTTGATACTGCCTTTAAACGCGTGGGGTCAAGCGGATCATAAAATTCAATTACCAGTAGCGAAGTGGTCTCAGTTCCTTCGGGACAAATGTCGTCTCGCTGGCACCCAAGGGTGAGGAAAATAAAACCTGCTAAAAAAAGCCATTTTTGGAACCTGTTCATTGTCTTCGTTCTAAACAAACAACATTTTCTACGTGAAACGTTTGTGGAAACATGTCAACCGCCTGTGTTCTTGTTACCTTGTAGTGCTCGTCGAGCAGCGCAAGATCTCTTGCCTGGGTTGCCGAATTACAACTAACATACACAATTCTTTGTGGCAAGATACCAATTATTTGCGCAACCACATCCTTGTGCATTCCATCTCGTGGAGGATCGGTAATGAGAACATCGGGTTCTCCATGAGTTTTCACAAATTCACTGGTAAACACCTTTTTCATGTCTCCAACGTAAAATTCGGTATTTGTGATGTTGTTGTTTCTGGCATTTTGTTTGGCGTCTTCAATAGCTTCGGGTACTGCTTCTACGCCTATAACCTTTTTAGCTTTGGCAGCCACAAATTGGGCAATTGTTCCGGTACCGGTGTACAGGTCGTAAACCACTTCATCTCCGGTTAGACCTGCAAAGTCGCGCGTAATTTTATACAGTTCGTAAGCCTGTGCCGAGTTGGTTTGATAAAAAGATTTTGCATTGATCTTAAACTTCAGGCCTTCCATTTCTTCAAAAATGTGGTCCTGGCCTTTGTAACAAACTACTTCCTGATCATAAATGGTGTCATTACCTTTTGAATTGATCACATACTGAAGGCTTGTTATCTCCGGAAATTCTTCAGCAACAAAATTCAGAAGTAATTCCCGTTGCGCTTTATTGTCTTCAAAGAACTGAAGCAGCACCATGATCTCTCCCGTAGAAGAAGTTCTTATCATCAACGTGCGCAGCATTCCTTTTTGATCTCTTGTATTGAAAAAAAGAATATTATTTTTAATGGCAAATTGTTTTATGCCATTCCTGATTCCATTGCTGGGTGCCTGCTGAAGGTGGCACTCCTTAATATCCAGGATCTTGTCCCACATTCCCGGAATGTGAAAACCAAGTGCATTTCGGTCTTGAATATCTTTGCCGCTCTGAATTTCTTCCTGTGTTAACCAGCGGCTGTCACTAAAAGAGAACTCCATCTTATTGCGGTAAAAATAAATTTCCTTACTTCCCAGAATAGGAGTGACTTCGGGCAATTCAATTTTGCCAAGGCGGGTAAGATTATTCGTTACTTCTTTTTGCTTATAAAACAACTGGTGTTCATAGCCCATGAACTGCCACTTGCAGCCCCCGCAAACGCTAAAATGTATGCAGGGTGGCTCTACCCGTTTATCTGAAAATTCATGTATTTTGGTAGCTGTACCCTCGTAAAAAGCGCGTTTCTTTTTAGTAGTCTGCACATCTACCACGTCACCGGGCACTGCATTTCCAATAAATATCACTTTGCCATCGGGGGCTTTGGCTATACTTTTCCCTTTTGCCCCGGCATCAATGACTTCGAGGTTTTTAAATTCTTTGTTTTTGTTCTTTCTCGCCATGTGGCAAAAATAGGATAAATGCCAAGAATTATTGGGCGCAGGCCTTAAAAAATCAGGAAACATTTAGTAATTTGCGACTTCTGAATTCAGGATGATTTCTCTCCTCAAAATACCGTATTTGCTGGTATTTCCGGAAAGTAGGAATTGCTTATTTAGTAATTGAAAACAAAAATGAAAATGAAGATTTCAGAAAAAATTTCTTCCCAGGAGGCTATTCAACTTGAAGATAGATATGGGGCTCATAATTATCACCCGCTTCCGGTTGTGCTTGAAAAAGGAGAAGGTGTTCACGTTTGGGATGTTGAAGGTAAGAAATATTACGATTTCCTTTCGGCTTATTCCGCAGTAAACCAGGGGCATTGTCACCCAAGAATTGTGGGGGCCATGACAGAACAGGCTCAAAAACTAACCCTTACCTCAAGGGCCTTCCATAATGACATTTTAGGAAGGTATGAGAAGTATGCAACAGAATATTTTGGTTTTGACAAGCTGTTGCCCATGAATACCGGTGCCGAGGCGGTTGAGACTGCAATAAAAATTGCACGAAAATGGGCCTATGAGAAAAAAGGAGTAGAGGAGACTGAAGCTCAAATCATTGTTTGTGAGAATAACTTCCACGGAAGAACTACCACGATCATTTCTTTTTCTAATGATGAGGGTGCCCGAAAGAATTTTGGCCCCTACACTCCGGGATTTGTTAAAATACCATACAACGATACTGAAGCTCTTGAAGAAGCTTTAAAAAATAACAGTAACATTGCCGGATTCCTTGTAGAACCAATTCAGGGAGAAGCCGGGGTATACGTACCTTCTGAAGGTTACCTGGCTCGGTCTAAAGAATTGTGCGAGCAGCATAATGTGCTTTTTATTGCTGATGAAGTGCAAACGGGAATTGCACGTACCGGAAAACTTTTGGCAGTAGAGCATGAGAACGTTAAGCCTGATGTATTGATCCTCGGAAAAGCCATTTCTGGCGGGGTATATCCAGTTTCGGCAGTACTGGCCAATGACGAGGTTATGAACGTTATTAAACCGGGACAACACGGTTCCACTTTTGGCGGAAATCCCGTAGCCTGTGCCGTAGCAATGGCTGCCCTTGATGTGATTAAAAATGAAAATCTTGCTGAAAATGCTGAAAAACTCGGGAACCTTTTCCGAAGAAAGCTCGATGACTACATACGAAAATCTAACATTGTAAACCTGGTGAGAGGTAAAGGTCTGCTAAATGCCATTGTGATCAATGATTCTGAAGACAGCTCTACAGCCTGGGATATTTGTATGAAACTGAAGGAAAACGGACTTCTGGCTAAACCAACTCACGGCAATATCATACGATTTGCACCACCGTTGGTGATGAACGAAGAACAACTTATGGATTGTGTAGGTATTATAACTAAAACACTTCAGGAATTCGAAAAGTAATTTAGGAAGTGAATAAAAAAGGAGGGCGAAAAATAACATTTTTCGCCCTCCTTTTTTTCAAAGTTCAAAGTTCCAGGTTCAGGTTTCTGAACACTGAGCACCGAATATTAATCACTTAAAACTACTGGTTTTGGTAAACTTCCATAGATTCCATGACCATTTCCTGCATCCCATCCCATCCGTAGATAGCCACAAGTACAATATTTAGAAGCAGGTACAGTCCCGAAAGTATAACTCCTATAATAGCAAGAATTCTTCCTGTTTTTACATTGTTATAGCCTTCGTAAATATCTGGTTGGGCCATGTAGGTTTGTTTAGCAGTCTTTGCCAATACCAGGGCGACAATCCCAAAGATAAGGCCGAGGATCCCATAGCAGCAGCAAGTTACGATAGAAAGGATTCCGAAAACTAAAATTAATGTTGAATTTGGTAAAGTTTGTTTTTCCATAATTATTATTGGTTAGTTGATCAAAAAACTCATTTTATAAATATAAGCACCTATTATCACGGCGGCACTCACTACAATAAGGGCAGCCTTAATATACCAGTCACCTTTAAACTTGTAGAATAAGTTGGTGACAAGAAAAAGTAACAGGATGAGGATAGGGTAAATTGCGGGAAACATCTTAAAAGCTGCACTAAATTCTCCCTGAAGTACCAGTACCAGTGCCCGCTGTGCACCGCAACCCAGGCAATCTATGCCAAACAATTGTTTGTTTAAACAAGGGAGCATGAATTCTTCCATATAGGTCAATGGTTGTAAACTGATATTTTTTTGACTGTTTTGTGATTATTCATATCAATCACCTTTACAATATAAACGCCGTTTCCCCACGGCCGGGTTGAAATTTCTACAGACCTTCGGTTGTCAAAGTTACTGCGGTACCACATTTTTTTCCCCTGCAGGTCAAAAATTTCTACAGCCTTTACCGGGAAAAGATCGTTGCTTATTATTTGCAGTGCTCCCAGGCGGTTATTTTGATGGATGTTGAATTTTAAATGCGCCTCTTCCTCAAAAATCACCTGTGGCAGGTCTTCTTTAGCTACTTTTTCAGCAAAAGCAAGCTTGTAACGCCCGTGATAAATTCCCGGCTGCAGCTCTAAAGTTAAGGGTTCCTTTTTAATAGAAAAATATTCATCTGTAAGAGTATCTAGAATAAAAAGTTCATGAATTGCGGCATTTTCAATAATTCCCTGTGAAAATGTCATTTTTTGATACCCGGTTTCAACCTTTATAAACAGCGGGATTTCTTCAGAAATATCAAAAGGGCGTACATCAATTATATAGCTTTCTTCACCCTGGAGCCAGCCCACATCGGTAGGCGCAAGTTCAAAAGCCCGGGCATCCATACCTGCGTCTATTTTTGGTGTTGCAGCGGGCCAAAAGGCCAGGCTCAGGCTTCTTTCGTAAAGGTCGTTCACTGTAACCTTAAGTTGTACCCTGGCAAGGCTGTTCTTTTCAGAAGTGTGTTGGTGATCTTTCTTAACTGCTTCGGGTGCCGGGGTATTTGTTCCCGATGCATTTTTTGATGGCGTTCTGTGAGAATTTTTAAAAGTAATGTTGCCTGCCTGTGCACCCTTTACCATAAAGCCCTGGCCTACAGGCAGGAATTTCTTTTGAGAAGGTTTGCCTGTGCTGCCGTCTTCAATATTTTTGACCGTTTTGAAAACCGGAGGTTCATAAATTCCATCAGTACAGGGATCTATCGGACTAAAAACTCCGTAGCCGCCCATATAATCTTCGAGATTATGTGAGGAACCATTCTCTTTAGAATCCCAAAAGTAGGCGACACCGGTAGTAATATTTTGGCGTTGGATGCTTCCGTAGCAATTTGTGCTCAAAGTGCCGCTGCCAGAATTTTCGAGCAGGAAAAGACTCAGGTTGAAAGTTGATGGGTATGGATTACCTACCAGCACAAAAGCATCTGGCGTTACCGGGATATCTAAAGTGCCGGAGACCGGTTTTCCACGAAAGTCGTACCGCTGTGAATTTCCCGGGTTATTTGCTCTTCCGTTAACAACCACCAAATCTTTTCCCTCTGTGCCCTTCATGGTAAAACCATAACCGGGCGGGATCACCGTGTTGCCGCCAACAAATTTCCAGCTGGAGTACCCGTTGCCCTGGTAGGTGTAGATCCAGCGGGTAGAGATAGCGAGCGGGTTTGCGGTGCCGTTTGGGGCAGTGGTGAGTTGGGGTTGCCGGCTTACAATGGTTGAAACGGGAACCTGTAAAAGTGAGATGCCAAAAAGGCCATTTTCAGGAGATATTATGGGAGAACTCCAGTAATTATAGTCGTAAGCATTGGTGGTTCCTTCAGCAAAAACTGAGATGCTCCCGGTTCCGGAATTTTCTTTGTGTTGTTGCTCTCCCTGTAGCAATTCGGCATTATCTCGCAGGTATAGTGAAGCTTCATTTACTGCGGAAGGGTTTTTCACCAACCTGATATCATTTTCAATAAACAGGAAAGATTTTTCTACATAAACGTAAGTTCTGTTTTGTCCATTGCCGGAAGGAGCGATGTTCAACTGGCCGAAAATTGGGTGAAAAGCAAATAAAAATGCCGTAACCAGTAGAAATCTTCTCATTTTCCCGAAATTTGTAGCTTTGACGATTCAAGTTACTACTCTTTTTTGATTTTAATCAACTGGCAAACAAATAATTATGAAAAAGCCTTCTTCTCAATTTATCAATTCCGCGGTCATAATAATAGGTGGCGTGCTTCTCATTTTTGAAATTTCGGGAGAAGAGAGAAATGTATATGTGATGATTATTGGGCTGGTGATGTTGATGTTTGGGCTATACAGAGCTACCAATTATTGGGTTGAGACTAAAGACGACCATAAAAAAGATGAAGAAGGTGAAAATAATAATTCTCTTTAGTGATGCTGAAACCGGGAGATAAAGTAGCTGTACTTGACGAAGATTTGGAAGGTAGGGTTCTTTCAATTATGGGCTCTGAGGTTGATATAGAAACTTCTGAAGGTTTTCTCTTATCCTTTAATGTCCGGGATTTAGTTAAAGTTGAAGATGTATTACCCGATATACTTCCTCCTGAAGTTGAAAATTTTTCCGAAGTAATTAAAGAAAAGGAATCTTCAAAAAAGCGTAGATATTCAAGAGTGAAACCAAAAGAGCGAAATCAGCCGCCCATGGAGGTTGACCTGCACATTGGCAAACTCGTGCCTAAGACCGGCGGACTCTCAAATTATGAAATCCTCAACATTCAAATGGATACTGCCCGGCGGCAACTCGAATTTGCCATAAGTAAACGCATCCAAAAAATTGTATTTATTCATGGAGTAGGAGAGGGCGTATTAAGAGCTGAACTCGAAACCCTCTTTCACAGGTATGATAACATCAAATTTTATGATGCCGATTATCAAAAGTATGGGCTGGGAGCTACCGAAGTTTATATTTTTCAGAATTACTGATCTTCTCCTTCCTCTCCGCTGTTCTCATCTTCACCGTTTGTAGGCTGAATTGTGATATTTTGGGAAGGTGAGGTGATAACGCCCAATTCATAGTTCTCAAGGCGAATTTGTTCCCCGTCTCCTCCCTGATTAACCAGTGTCAGGTTATTAACAGTAAGGAGGTATCTGTAGCTTCTTGAAATAATATTTTCTCTGGAGTCTTCAACTTCAAAAGAATCTATAATCTCAGGGTTCAAATAGTAAGGCAATCCATCCTCATCCTGGTCATCGGCGGGATTCAAATTTAGGTTCCAGTCTTCATTCCTGGTTGGTACTTCGTCATTATCATCATCGGCATCGAGATAGTTCGGGATCCCATCATTATCGGAATCTGGATATGTGTTCACAGCATTTTCGGCTTCTACCTGTCTTTCAATACGGGTAAGGATGTTATCTCCATCATCATCAATATCGAGGTAGTTGGGAATTCCGTCTTCGTCGGTATCTAAATTAGCATCCATTCCTTCACTGGCTGAAGGTATGCCATCTCCATCATGATCTGTTGAATTTGCAATAGTAGAAGTAATAATCACTTCACCTCCCGTGGTACTTTTAAATTCCCGTACTACTTTTGGGGATACGGGCGGAATTTCATTACAAAAGTAGTTGCCACGTACTTCGCCGTCAAAAACCCTGTATACAACTTCACTCGTAGTTCCGTTCAAAGGGAGGCTAAGTCGTCCTTCTTTAGCCAGAAAAACCTGTTCTTTTTCAACACTAAGGTTAAAACGAAAAGCAATAGCTTCATTTACACCAGAGTTGTTGATTTTGTAGAGCACATGAGATTCAGTATCTCCACACCAGCTAATTTGTGGATCTTCAAAATTAAAATCGGTCACAATAATTTCCCCGTCATTGCATGCGGTAAGCAGCGCGGCTGTAAAAAATAAACTAAACACTTTTTTCATAAGACGGGTTTTCGGCAAAATTAAAAGTAATATATAATTTAACCGAGACAAGCTTAAATTATTTTAAATCTGTTATTTTTGTGGACCATGAAAAAAGTCTACTTTGATAATGCCGCAACTACGCAGATTCGCGAAGAAGTGGTAGAACGAATGGCCCAGGTAATGCGTGATGTATATGGAAATCCTTCCTCAACTCACACCTTTGGCCGCAGTGCAAAAACTCTAATAGAACAGGCTCGCAAAACAGTGGCAAAGATCCTTAATGTTGCGGCCTCAGAAATTATTTTCACCTCGGGCGGTACAGAAGCCGATAATCTTATTCTAAACTCGGCCGTAAGGGATCTAGGCGTGAAGCGCATTATTACTTCAAAAATTGAACACCATGCCGTGCTTCATACCATTGATAAACTTCACGATGTTTTTGGGACCGAAATTATTTATGTGAATCTCGATGACTGCGGAAGGGTTAACCTAAATCATTTGGAGGAAGTCCTGAAGTCTTCGAACGAGAAGACCCTGGTGAGCCTGATGCATGTAAACAACGAAGTAGGTAATTTACTTGACATTGCAAAAGTTGGGGAGTTGTGTAGTGTACACAAAGCTTTGTTTCATTCAGATACCGTACAGTCCATTGGGCATTACGAACTTGACCTTTCTCAGGTGAAAGTTGACTTTACCGCTGTAAGTGCCCATAAATTCCACGGACCCAAAGGTGTTGGTTTTGCTTATATCCGAAAAAACAGTGGTTTGCAGCCACTTATTTTTGGAGGCGAGCAGGAGCGGGGATTTCGAGCCGGGACCGAAGCAGTCCACAATATTGTAGGGCTGGAGGAAGCACTTAAGTTAGCTTACCAAAATTTAGACGAAGAGAGGGAATATATCACCTCTCTAAAAAGGCATTTTACAGACCTCTTAAAAAAGGAAATTCCCGGAGTAAAATTTAACGGCGACTGCGGTGATTTTGTGAATAGTACTTATACGCTTATTAACGTATGCCTGCCCATGTCTCAGGAAAAAGCGCTAATGCTTTTGTTCCAGCTGGACCTTCACGGAATTGCGTGCTCAAAAGGTAGTGCCTGCCAAAGTGGAAGCGATAAGGGAAGTCACGTGCTGAATGCTTTTCTGCCTGCCGAAGATCTGAAAAAGCCTTCTTTGCGTTTTTCTTTTTCCAGGTACAATACTAAAGAAGATATAGAATACGTGGTAAATGTGCTGAAGGAGTTTATGGAAAAATAGGAAGAGAATATTTATTCGACTTTCAATTTTAGGGTTTCACATAGTGCCGACAATTCGGAAATTATCGACACTTGCCTAATTTTTGTGACTTTTCGCTTCAGAAATAACTTTTATAACACATGTTTTTAGCAGGATTAAATTCGCGCTGATATTAGTTGCGCTAAAATTTCCTGCTGAAAGTTGTGCTACGTCTGGGTGATAATTAATTTGCACCTGATTCTTCCATTCAGCTTTATCATCATTTTGGATTGAAAAAAGTTCTTTTTCAGAATTTTAAAGGAACTCTAAAAAATGACATTTTTGAAACCAACAGGTGTAACCGTTAGCTCAATATTTCTGCTAAAGGCCGCCAATGCAGGAAAAATTAAAAAAGCACTTCAGCTGAAAACCTATTTTCTAAAGAAGGTACTTTCAAAAATAGTGGTATTTCCTACGTTATCAATTACTTCCAGCTTCAGGTGATTTTCGGTGTCAGTGACTACTCCGTCAGCAAAATCGTGAGTAAGTAAATTCTTCTTGTACTCATATTCCATCAGAATAAATTTACCGTTAACTGTAGCCTTATAACTATTGATGCCCGAAAGATCATCGGAGATCTTAATTTTCAGGTCCTTATTGCCCGAGATCCACTGTCCGTCCCTAAAGTTAACAGGTGTTACGGTAGGCGCTTTTACATCTCTGCCTAAAGTGTAGTTGCCAAAAGTGCGGGTTTTAGTGGTAAATCTTTCCCCGTCTTTGGTGGTGCCTGAATATTGAGGATTTCCCCATTTGTTGAGCCTGGCAATAAACATTTGCTCCCTGTCTTCAGGGGTGTATTTGCTAACATCAAAACCTATGGTGATGTTGGAATGAATGGGAATTACGTCTTCGTGTAGACTTACCTTTTCACCTTCAAAGCTAACATCAAGGTAAGCATCCTGATAGAGACTGTTTTCCGGAATATAAACGTCTATACCATTGCTTTCAAACTGAGCTCCTGTACTTGCAGGGACAAAAAAATCGGTAATCTTGGAAGGGTCTTCTTTAATGTCATTGCGGTGTTTTCCTTCTATGGGCACGTGAACTATACGCTCATTGCCTGCAAAATCACTTATTTTGATCGTATAGTTATACGAAAGGCTGTCCTGCACATTGAGATAGCCTTCATTTTTCATGTCACTGTAAATGCTTAATGGGTTGGAAGGTTCTACGAAAAGCTTCTGGATCCTACTATTGTTCTGGGTATAATATCCATAATCTATCAACTGGTTGAGGTGGCGGGTTTCTGCAAATGAGAATTTCTCAAAATTGACCTGCAGGAGTTTTTCGCCATTAGCACTGCTTTCAATTTTGTAAACCCCGTTTTGATTTGGGGCTGCATTAAGTTGATCTACTGCCGTAATACCAAAACCTATCTCCCCGCAGGCGTCAATTTTTTCAGCTCTAAAAGAACCATCTTGCTGCGGAATTAGCCTTAGTTTTTGTCTTGAGGCCGAACCATTTACATGTGCTTCTTCTCCCGCCGGATATACAAATAATGCCGATACTATTGGCGCGCGGGTATCTTCGAGTTCTATTCCAAACATAAGCGGGTTCATAGGGCGCTGCTCACCATCTCTTATCTCGAAGTGCAGGTGCGGGCCGCCGCTGCCACCGGTATTTCCGCTACTGGCAACAAGTTCTCCTCTTTCTACAGGAATTTCTGAAGCAGTTGGATAAACTTCTACTTCATAGCTTTCATTTTGATATTGCAGCTTCTTAATATAGGCTTCAATCTCTGGAGAAAAATTCTTCAGGTGGCCATATACAGTAGTGTATCCATTGGGATGCTGAATATATAGTGCTTTTCCATAGCCATAATGAGATACATTTATGCGGCTTACATAACCTTCAGCAGAAGAATATACAGGCAGCCCTTCCCGTTGCTGCGTCTTAATATCGAGCCCACTGTGAAAATGATTGGATCGCAATTCTCCAAACGTACCGGCAAGAGCCAGGGGTACCTGAAGCGGATCGTCAAAATAATTTGTGGGAACGTTGGCAACCTGTGCCGACACAACAAAACCGGTTAAGAATAGGAGGGGGGCAAGTATTCTTTTCATGTAAGGGAATTTTTACTTTTTAATAGCGGGATAAAGATACCAAAACCCCGGCATAAAATTAAACCCTTATTTTTGAGGAAGTTAAAATTATTTTAAAGCACAACTCAAAATAGAGATCAAAATATTGGGATATTTCGGCAGGTATATTAACTTTGTGAGGGTAAGCAGCAGGTTTAGCTTTAATGAGTGATTTAACAGAAATAATTGATATTCTTGAAGGTAGGGTTGAGAAGTTGCTTCAGAATTATAAAAAACTGGAGCAGAAACAACAAAGCCTTCAGGAGGAATTAACTTCTTTAAGATCCGAAAAACAAAGATTACAGGAAAGCCTGGAGTCTTCAGAAAACAGGGTAAAAACTCTTAAAGCTGCCAACGCCTTGCTGGGCAGTAATGATTATAAAAAAGAAACCAAGCTTAAAATAAATAGCTTGATCAGGGAAATAGATCAATGTATTGTTCACCTCTCTGAATAGAAGAATAAAAAAATGTCGAATCAGCTTAAAATAAAGATCTCTATTGCAGACAGGGTATATCCCATGACCATTCTTCCTGAGCAGGAAGAGGGGCTTAGAAAGGCTGCAAAAAAGATAGAGTTCATGATTAAGCAATTTGAACAGAGTTATGCCGTTAGGGATAAGCAGGATGTGCTGGCAATGTGTGCCTTACAGTTTGCTGCCCAAACCGAGCAAAAATCAATTGACCGCAGCAGTGAAGTACTTCTGGCTGAAGATAAATTGAAAGCGCTCAATGACCTGCTTGACAAACACTTGGTTTAACTGTTCTTTGAATTAGAAAATAAAGGTTACTGCCTGTATTAGTTAATTTATTTTGATAAACTCAACACCAATTCTTTAAAGAGGGTGAGTTTAAGTTGTAAAAGCAAGCCGCCTTTGAGCGGATCCTTGATCAGCTTGTTAGCCCTAAACTTGATTTAGAGAGTTTATACAAATCAACGACTAGTACAGGCTTTTTTTTTACATAAAAACTAACTAATGAATACACTAACTATAGCGATCATTATTATTTCACTTGTCCTGGGATTAGCAATTGGATTTGGACTGGCAAAGTACCTGGAGAAGAAGAACGCTTCCAGAATTATTCAAAGAGCTAAAAAATCGGCAGCAGGGATTTTAAAAGAAGCTAAACAGGAGGCTGAAGGGATCAAGAAAGACAAGATCCTGCAGGCTAAAGAAAAATTTATCGAATTAAAGTCCGAACACGAAAAGGTTATTCTTTCGCGGGACAAGAAAATTGCTGATGCCGAAAAGAGGGTAAGGGATAAAGAATCTCAAGTTTCGAGCGAACTGGCCAGGAATAAAAACCTGAACAAGGACCTGGAAGAAAAGATTGCCGATTATGATCACCGAAACGATGTTCTGGAGAAAAAGCAGGAAGAAGTAGATAAACTTCATTCCAGCAAAGTGCAGCAACTCGAGGTTATCTCTGGTCTTTCAGCCGAAGATGCCAGAGCTCAACTTGTAGAGTCATTAAAGGATACTGCCAAAGCCGATGCCATGGCCCTTATTCAGGATACCATTGAGGAGGCTAAACTAACTGCACAGCAGGAGGCGAAAAAGATCATTGTAAACACTATACAACGCATTGGTACCGAAGAAGCCATAGACAACTGCGTCTCGGTATTTAACCTTGAAAGTTACGATGTAAAAGGACGAATTATTGGTAGGGAAGGTCGAAACATTCGCGCTATTGAAGCTGCGACAGGAGTGGAGATCATCGTAGACGATACCCCTGAAGCAATCATTCTCTCCTGTTTTGATTCGGTAAGAAGGGAAGTAGCCCGCCTGTCGCTCCACAAACTTGTAACCGACGGAAGGATTCACCCGGCACGTATTGAGGAAGTGGTCAAGAAAACTACCAAACAAATAGAAGAGGAGATCATTGAAGTTGGAAAACGTACAGTAATTGATCTTGGTATCCATGGATTACATCCTGAATTGATCCGGATTGTAGGGCGAATGAAATACCGTTCTTCTTACGGGCAAAACCTGCTGCAACACTCAAGAGAGGTTGCGAAATTATGTGGAGTTATGGCTGCTGAGCTCGGTTTAAATGCAAAAATGGCCAAACGTGCAGGATTACTTCACGATATTGGAAAAGTGCCAGATGCAGAGACTGAAGTGCCTCACGCAATCCTGGGAATGCAATGGGCTGAAAAATACGGAGAGAAACCCGAGGTTTGTAACGCTATTGGAGCGCACCACGATGAAATTGAAATGACGTCTCTATTATCTCCAATTGTACAGGTTTGTGATGCTATAAGCGGAGCGAGGCCGGGAGCGAGAAGACAGGTATTGGATTCTTATATTCAAAGGTTGAAAGACCTTGAAGATATCGCTTTTGGTTTTGGCGGAGTGAAAAAAGCTTATGCTATACAGGCAGGAAGAGAGTTAAGGGTGATCGTGGAAAGCGAAAAGGTGAGCGATGAAAAAGCTTCCAACCTTTCTTTTGAGATCTCTCAAAAGATCCAGACAGACATGACCTATCCGGGGCAGGTAAAAATTACCGTGATACGCGAAACCCGTGCGGTGAATATCGCCAAATAATAGAAAGAAAATCTTATTTCAAAAACTCCCGGTTCTTAAAAGAGTCGGGAGTTTTTTTATTGATAACAGTAATCTTTTTGTAACTTAAGACTACAATCAAAAGCCGTTATGAAAAAGAAAAACATCTTAAAATTCCTTTTTCTGGTAGTTCTGCTTTATCCTCTATTCACACTGTTTAGTGCTGTTGGAAATTTAGGAGATGTTGGGCTGCAGGAGGCTCATGTGTCGGTATTAAATTATCAAATAAGCATCTGGGTGAGCTGGCTTGTGCTGGTTGTGGCTTCGGTGTATTTCAAATGGACCAAACAGAAGAATTTCTTTTTCTTCTTTACTTATGCTTTCGTTTTGGTGGCTTTTGGCTTTCTTGGATATTTGGGTCAAAAATTAGTGACCCAATATGACCTACCCAACAAATTTAGGGACGGTTATTCTTTTGGGGTACTGCATGCATTGCAGCACATTATAAGCTCTGTGGTGCTCACTGGCTTTTTGCAAGCCGCAGTATGGTGGTTTACCCGAAGGTGGCACCGACGTTAGTTATGAGTAAGAGTTATGAGCTATGGGTGTCAAAAATGGCATTTTTTAAAGCTCTTTTGAATGAGTTATTCTTCCGCCATTTCTAATAATATCTTCTCGAATTTTATCAAATCCTTCCGGAAGAAGTGGCACGGCTGCGTCTTCGATCAGCGTTGCTTTAAAACCTGCTTTAAGGGCATCAAGTAAGCTGAAATAAACACAAATATCTGCAGCAAGGCCGCAAAAATAGAGTTCAACAGCTCCTCTTTCCTGTAAATATCCGCCAAGGCCCGTGATCTTCTTGTGACCGTTATCAAAAAAGCCACTGTAGCTGTCTATTTCAGGATCCATTCCTTTTCTAAAAATGGCTTCTATGGGTTTTGTTTCAAGATTGGGATGAAAATTGGCTCCTTTTGTGTCCTGCACACAGTGCACCGGCCAAAGTTTTTGTTCCAGGCCATTAAGGTCAATCACCTCAAACTCGTTTTTGCCGGGATGATTTACGGCAAAGCTTTTATGCTCTTTTGGATGCCAGTCCTGGGTGGCTACTACGAGTTCAAATTGAGGTAAAATTTTATTGATCACCGGGATGATCCTGTCTCCATCTTTAACTTCAAGTGCACCGCCCGGCATAAAATCTATCTGGGCATCTACTATGATGAGTGTTTTCATGATCTCTTATTTTTGTGTTCTTCGATCAGGTAATTTCTTTCATCCTTGAGTTTTCCGCTTATACCTACTTTATAGATATGCGGATTAAAGAACCTTTTGTATTCCGTAGGAAGTTGTTCCAATCTCTTTTTGCTGAATTCCTTAATTTCTTTGATACTAGTCTCCTTATGAACCCTCTTTTGATCTTCCATGACCAGGCTCAAAAGTTCTTCCTTTTCCACATCGCCCACAAACCTGAATTTTAAAGGATCGTAGGGATGGTACATCATTTCAGGATTTCCTTCATCTGCCACACAAACCACGTCGGCACCCAAAAAGTTACCTGAATCATCAAGCAATCTATACACTTGCTTGCGATGTGGCAGCGTTACTTTAGCAATGGTTTCCGAAAGTTTGATCCTGGGCTTGTTCTTAAAAAATGATAGTTTGTAGACACCATCGAGAGCGGCATCGGGCTTTCCTGTAACCAGATTTGTTCCCACTCCAAAAATATCTATAGGCGCTTCCTGATCGAGCAAACTCTTGATAAGATGCTCGTCCAGCTGATTTGAAACTGATATTTTTACGTAATCCAGCCCCGCCTTGTCCAGCATCTCACGTGATTTTCTTGATAAATAGGCAAGGTCGCCGCTATCGAGTCTAATTCCTTTAAGCTTCTCGCCACGGCTTTCCATTTCTTTTCCTACCTGTATGGCATTAGGAATTCCGCTTTTCAAGGTATTGTAAGTATCTACAAGTAAAATTGTATTCTTCGGATGAATTTCAGCAAAATCTCTAAAAGCATCCAGTTCGTTCTCATAACTCTGAATAAAAGAATGCGCCATGGTTCCCGATACCGGAAAGTGAAAATCCCTTCCTGCCCGGGTATTACTCGTGGCTTCAAAGCCGCCTATAATAGCTGCCCTGCTCGCGTGATAGCCGCCAAACCCCTGCGCTCTTCTAAGTCCGAAATCTATCAACGTGCTGCCTTTAGCCTGAATAGCCATTCTTGCTGCTTTTGTAGCAATGAGCGTCTGGAAATTCAGCACATTCAGAAGCAGAGTTTCAATGATCTGGGCTTCAATGATATTTGCCTCTACTCTCACCACGGGAGCACCTGGAAATACCACATCTCCTTCTTTCATGCTGAAGATCTTTCCGCGGAAGCGAAAATCTTTGAGGTAGTCGAGGTATTCTTTAGAGAAGTTTTGAGTGCTGAGAAACTCCAGGTCTTTATCTGAAAACTTAAAATCCTGAAGGTAATCCAGGAGAGTTTCGAGCCCGGCAAATATTGCAAAACCTCCTTCAAAAGGTAATTTTCTGAAAAAATAATCAAAAATGGCAGTTTCTTCTGCTTCTCCTTTGCTGAAGTATACCTGTCCCATTGTGAGCTGGTACTGATCTGTGTAAGTACCGCTTATATCTATCATGCCAGATGCTTTAAATTTATGTTCTGTTTAGAATAATTAGAGTTCTTGCTGCGCTTCCAGGTACTGGTCTTGCTTGTGCCAGTCAAACCTGTAAGAAACACCGGCAGCAACCTGCCATCTCGAAGGCGTGTCTTTGAAATTGATAAGCCCCGAGATATCTGCCTGAAAGTTTTTGTGAAAGAGGTAGGCAAAACCGCCACGGGCAATCTCATCGCTATAGATATCGCTTATCAAAGTCTGGAATTCTCCAAACACTGCAAACTTCTTTGAGAAAGAGTGGGTGAGCGTACCTATACCCGAATAGGTTGGAGAATCATCCCCAATCCTGTCGGCAATAATGTTTAGGACCAGAACCCAGGGTCCCCAGTTGTTTTGAGAAATTACAGCCGCACGAGGTGAGAATTTTGACTGCCCTTCATAGAGAAACGGGTTGTCACCGAATGAAAAATTGGCACCGGCATACAAAGATACTGCGGGTACCAGAGTACTCCAGTCAAAGCGTTGATTGGCCTTCCAGCTGTAAAGATTGGGCTTCTTCTCTTTTGCATCTTTATTGGGGTCATATACAAGGTATTTTACTCCTATGGTATTAGAATCGAAATTGGATAATTCGTAGGCCTCGTTGTTGGCTCCAACCACGTAATTGGTGGTTTGGTTAAGATAAGAACCCATCAGGTTGATCTCGAGCTCTTCAAAGAGAAACCCAAATCTTATGGCGTAATCTATTCCCCAAAGATCTGTATCAGTCTGCAGTAGCTCATGAGTGTCGTTCCCTAATTTTGCACCGGCTTCTACCTGAAGCACCATAGGTCCCACTGCAAAAGCCCCCTGGGAATTTCCCGGCCTGTTTGAATTAATGGTTTCTGTATATTGAGCAGTGGCATTAAAACTTCCGAAGAAACAAAAGAGAAAAAAAGTCAGGTAGATCCTCATATTAGGGCTGATTGGTGATGATCAAATATAGATATTTTCTCATTTTTTTTGGGTGCAGCAATGGTTTTCTTTGAGTAGAATAGTAATTTTACCAAAACTTTTAGAATGCACGAAGCTTCATTGACCGAGGTATTGAGGGTGTTACTTATAGTCCTTCTTGTTTACTTTGGTTTAAAATTATTAATACGCTGGTTTGGCCCCATACTACTTCGTTGGGTCTTAAAGAAGATTGGAAAGAAGTTTGAGCAGCGTTTTAGCCAGTTTGATCCTGGCAGAGGGCAGCAACACCAACAGGGTGAGGTGAACATTGAAAAAAAGCCTAAAAGCACCCCTAAATCAAAGAATGACGTGGGAGAGTATATCGATTATGAAGAAATTGACTAATTTCCGCTCCAAAACTCTCTTCGTATGAATTTTTCCCTAAAGAAAGTACTTCCTCACATTTTTGTTTTCCTGGGGTTTATTATAATTTCTCTTGCCTACTTCTATCCTGTACTTCAGGGGAAGGAAATCTACCAGAGTGATATTGCCCAGTATATAGGGATGTCCCGTCAACAAAATGATTTTAGGGCAGAGACAGGCGAGGAACCGTACTGGACCGATGCTGCTTTTGGGGGGATGCCCACGTACCAATTGGGTGCAAATTATCCTCATAACTACATAAAAGAACTCGACAGAACCCTGCGATTTTTACCCCGCCCGGCCGATTATCTATTTCTGTACTTCCTGGGGATCTATATTTTACTTCTGGTTCTAAAAATTGATTACAGACTGGCATTTTTGGGAGCACTGGCTTTCGGGTTTTCTACCTATCTCATTATTATACTTGGAGTAGGGCACAACGCAAAAGCTCATGCCATTGCCTATATGCCGTGGGTGATAGGCGGTATTTTGCTGTGCTTCAGTCAAAAATATATTATAGGGTTTTTACTGCTGGCCTTCGGAATGGCACTGGAAATAAGTGCTAATCACTTCCAGATGACTTTTTACCTGCTCCTGCTGGTGATCGTAATAGGTATTGTGTATTTGATCGAAGCCTTCAGGAAAAAGACGTTACCCGAATTCTTTAAGGCGTTGGCTGTGATGGTAGTTGCAGTAGTGTTGGCAATAGGCACGAACGCCACCAATCTTTTGGCCACCCAGGAATATGCCGACTTTAGTACTCGTGGAGACACCGGACTTACAATTAACCCTGAAGGTACTCCCGGGAAATCTAGCGGACTTGATTACAATTATATCACCGAATACAGTTACGGAGTTCTGGAAAGCTTCAATCTTTTCATACCCCGTTTTATGGGTGGTTCGAGCGCAGAGAACCTGGGGACAGATTCTGCTGTTTATTCGCAGTTGTTGCAGTTGGGCGCTAACCCGGTACAGGCGGCACAATTTGCCGAAGCAGCCCCCACTTACTGGGGAGATCAACCTTTTGTGGGTGCCCCGGCCTATGTTGGCGCCACAGTGCTTTTTCTGTTTGTCTTTGCACTCTTTCTGGTGCGGGGAAAACTGAAATGGTGGGTAGTTGGAGGTTCCCTGTTGGCCCTGATACTCTCATTTGGTAAAAACTATCCTTTTGAATTTATAACCCGCTTCTTTATTGAATATGTGCCGCTTTACAACAAATTCAGGGCGGTGTCTTCAATTCAGGTGATTTTAGAATTGTGTATTCCGGTGCTTGCTATCGCCGGTCTTTCCCGATTGTTCTTTAAAGAAGAAAGTGTGGAAAGAAAGGTTTATTCTATAAAATGGGCCACAATAATTACCGGCGGTATTGCCTTATTGTTCCTGCTGTTTAGGGGAGCTTTCAGTTTTACAGGCGCAAGCGACGGAGTGCTAATTCAGCAGCTGGGGCCCGAGTTTGTGAGGGCATTAAAGGAAGATCGCAAAGCCGTCTTTACAGCCGATGCCATTCGTTCCCTGGTGTATGTGCTGCTCACTGCTGCTGTACTCTGGTTTTTTATAAAACAAAAGCTCAACCGGAATTTGACATTTTTGGGACTTGGTTTGCTCATTCTTGTTGATTTGGTTGGTGTTGGTAAAAGATATGTAGATAGTGAAGATTTTGTGGGATCAAGTGTGGTAAACAGGCCTTTCCAGGCTACTGAAGCCGATAGGGAAATCATGAGGGATGAGAGTCACTACAGGGTTTTTGACCTTACCGGAAGTCCTTTTAATACTGCCCGCACATCATTTTTCCACAATTCTATAGGAGGTTACCATGCCGCAAAGCCGGGCAGGATGCAGGAACTTTATGACTTTTATTTGTCACAAAACAATCTGCAGGTGCTCAATATGCTCAATACCAAATATTTTATTATTCCTACGGAAGAAGGGGCTGTAGCTCAGGTAAACCCTGAAACTAATGGCAATGCCTGGTTCATTCCGGAAGTGAAAATGGTAGAGAATGCAAATGAAGCAATCCAGGCGCTTGATGGTATCAACACCAAAAGAGTGGCGGTTGTAGACGATGGTTTTGCTGAATTCCTTCCAAAAAAGCAATTTGAAGCCGATAGTACAGCGAGTATTGAATTAGTTTCTTATCAGCCGAATGAATTGATTTACCGTGCTTCTGCAGAAAGCGATCGTATGGCGGTTTTTTCCGAAATTTATTACCCGCACGGGTGGCAAGCTTACATTGACGGTGAGAAAGTTCCGCATTTTAGAGCAAATTACGTGCTGCGGGCAATGATGGTGCCTGCAGGAGAGCACGAGATCATCTTTAAGTTTGAACCAGAAGTAGTAAAGACGGGAAGTTCAATTGCGTTAGCCAGTTCTATACTATTAGGGCTCTTGTTGATTGGCGGTCTTTTCTGGAAGATACGACGTAAGTAATTTGACATTTTAAGTAGGGCTATGAAAAAAATACTTATAGTTACTTATTACTGGCCCCCGGCCGGTGGCCCTGGGGTGCAGCGGTGGCTTAAATTTGTAAAATATCTTCCTGAAAACGGAATAGAACCTATAGTTTACACCCCCGAAAACCCTCATTACCCTCTGAAAGATACCAGTCTTGAAGTCGAAATTCCTTCAGAAATAAAGGTGCTCAAAAATGCCATTTTTGAACCCTATGCATTTGCAGGAATGCTTTCAAAAAAAGACACGAAAAGCATCAGTTCAGGAATTATTCCGAAGGAACAGAAGCAGGGATTGTTGCAGAAGTTCATGCTGTTCATTCGGGGGAACTTCTTTATTCCCGATGCCCGAAAGTTCTGGATAAAACCTTCAGTAAAATATCTTTCAAGCTACCTTAAGGAGAATGATATCGATACGGTCATTACTACAGGGCCGCCCCACAGTATGCACCTTATTGGCCTGGAGCTTAAAAAAGCGCTGGGTGTAAAGTGGCTGGCTGATTTTCGCGATCCATGGACGCAGATTGGGTACCACAGCAAGTTAAAGTTGCTTCCAGCTTCCCGTAAAAAACATGAGGAACTGGAAAAAGCAGTGTTGCTGAGTGCCGATAAAATTATAACCACCAGTTTTACCACTAAAGCGGAATTTCTCTCAAAAACGGACAGTCCTGTTGAAGTAATTACTAATGGATATGACGTTGAGAAGGTGGAAAAACTTCCAATGGACGAAAAGTTTAGTATTTCCCATATAGGTTCGTTGCTTTCAGGAAGAAATCCGGAAAATCTATGGCAGGCGATTTCAGAATTAATTGCCGAAAATGAAGATTTTGCAAAAGATTTTCAGCTTAAGCTTGTGGGAGCTGTGGGAGAGCCGGTTTTGGAGAGTATTCAAAAATGTCATTTGGAAGAGTGGTTGGTTTTAAAGAATTACGTGTCTCATTCAGAAGCTTTACAATTGCAGAGAAGTTCGCAGTTGCTCCTGCTAATTGAAATAGATAGTGAGGAAACAAAGGGAATAATTCCGGGGAAATTGTTTGAGTATATGGTGAGTGAACGTCCCATTCTTGCGGTAGGGCCTGTAGATGCCGATATTGAAAAGATCATTAGAGAAACCAATACAGGGTCTTATTTTCTATACCCTCAAAAAGCGGAAATTAAGACTTACATTTTAGAGAAGTATGAACTCTACAAAAAAGGCGAATTAAGGTCGTATCCCATTGGTTTGCAGCAGTACAGCAGGAGTGCCCTTGCAAAGAGATTGGCAAATCTTATAAAGCAGTTGTAATGGGAATTATTGTAAGCCAATCGGCCAAAAACCTTGCTACCACTTATGTTGGTTTTGGAATTGGTGCCATCAATACTTTATTTCTCTACACCAATTTTCTTACGCCCGAGTATTATGGGCTTGTAGGGTTTCTATTATCGGCTGCTAATCTTATCTGGCCGTTAATGGCTTTTGGAGTGCACAATACCCTGGTGAAGTTTTATACTTTTTACGATTCCAAAGAAGAAAAGGACAGGCTGCTGAGTATAATCCTGTTTTTACCGCTGGGAATTTCTCTGATTTTAGGGTTGATCGGTTACTTCTCGTATGACTTGCTACTCGATTATTTTTCAGACGGGGAGGGGCTTGTAAAACCTTATATCTGGCTCATTTTTGTCATTGCCCTGGCGACTTCATATTTTGAAATCTTCTTTTCGTGGGCAAAAGTGGCCTACAAGAGTGTCTTCGGAAATTTCATGAAGGAAGTTTTTCACAGGGGATGCATTTCTCTACTTCTTCTGGCTGTTTACTTCGGATATCTTTCGGTGGAAGAATTTGTTTATGCCGTGGGTGCAGTTTTTGTGTTAAGACTGGTTCTCATGATGTTTTATGCCTTCAATTTGTACTTTCCGAAGCTTAGTTTTTCATTTCCGAAGAATAAAAGTTTTATCCTGAAGTATTCTGCTTTAATTCTCATAGCAGGTTCAGTAGCAATGGTTTTACTCGATCTTGATAAAGTGATGATTGAAAGGTTTCTTCCTATTGAAATGGTTGCGGTGTATGGGATTGCGGTTTATATTTCTTCTGTAATCGCTGTTCCTTCGCGGGCGATGCACCAAATAACGTATCCAATGACGGCTACGCTGCTCAATAAAAAAGATAAAAAAGGACTTTTAGAGCTCTATGAAAAAAGTTCGCTGAATTTACTGATAATAAGCGGACTTATCTTTTTAGTGATCATTACTAATATTTCCCAGCTTTACGCCCTCATTCCCGACGAATACCAGATTAGCTATGTGATTGTAATTTTGATTAGTGCTGTGAAGCTTTACGATAACCTGCTGGGGAACAACAATAGTATTCTTTTTAATTCAGATTATTACCGCCTGGTGCTGGCCATTGGTGTTTTTCTGGCTGTACTTGCGTTTGTTCTCAATATTTTGCTTATTCCCGTTCTCGGACTTTTAGGAGCGGCCCTGGCGACCTTTTTAGCTTTTGCCTGTTACAATACAGTAAAGTTGATCATTGTGCTCAGGAAATTTAAAATACATCCATTTTCAAAAGAGACAGCTTACAGTCTGCTTCTCATCCTGATATTTGGATTAGGATTTTACTTCTGGGAATTTTCATGGCACCCGCTGATCAATATAGTACTTAAATCGGGCATCATCGGAGTGCTATACGTCCTGGTGATCTATGTGCTAAAGTTATCTCCCGAAATAAACAAGATCATTGAAAAGACCTTGAGACTTCCGCAGAGATAGATTTTGAAGCAAGGGTATTAAAGTAAAAATCTCCGGCGCTAATGCAACCGGAGATTTACCAACTAACCAACCAAACTAATTATTTAATCTCTTCCCCGAGAACTTCTGGTCTCTCTTGCAGGAGTTGAGGTTTTTGTAGCGGGATTAACCTTCTCTGCCGACCTTCTTGTTCTGCTCTCGGCCTGTACGCTTCTCTGCGGAAAATTGTTTATAGAAGTGTTATTTCTGTTTGTACTTCGTTGTTCACTCCGAACAGAACGACTTTCTGTGCGGCTTTGTCGGGCTTCCCGTTGTTGAACTGCAGGAGTTTGAGCTCTTAAAGTTCTTGTTCTTTGTACGGCTTTTTCCCTTGAAGGAAACGTCTGCTGAGTATCCCTGTAATTATTTCTTGCCTGAGGTACAGAGACTGCGGTATTTGTAGCAGTAGCATTTTCAATTCTTTCCTGCTTTTGCGCCTCTGTCCTTCTTCCGCGGTGATAGGAGGTAACCCTGTCGCCCGGTTTGTAGTAGCTCTTCTGAAAAGAGTTCCTGTCAAAATGATTATTATAATAGTACTTTTTATAGCTATTGTACTTCATTCTGTAAGGTTCATAATACAGGCGGTAAGGCTGATTGTAAACTACAGTGAAGTTTGAAGGCCTCATGTAGTAATCATGCCATGGTCTATAAACATAATTTACATTTCTATTGTTTATAAAGCCTGAAGTGTGACTATACCTGTGGTAAGGATCGTAATGAACAAAGAGGTTCCCAACCCTGTTTACCATTCCAAAAGCATTATACCTTACCTGTACCCGGCCAGCCTGAACAATTCTTCCGTAGTAATCGTAATAAACCGGTACATTTTCAATTTGAATTACTGCGCCGTAATCGTCGTACTGTACAAAGGGGCCGTAGTTATAACCGGAATTATAGCTGTAATTAATATTAGGTGAAACCCTCTGGAAATTTGCCTGTGGATGAAAGAAGAAATCAAACTGCCCATCTGGAAAAACGGCAAATTCAACCCCTCTTTCCACAAAAATGAAAGCTTCTTCATAAGCCCTGCGATCAAAATTTCCCTGCGCTTCAGGAGAGGCATTGGAGGAAATACCTACAAGCATTATTGTCAATAAGAGGTAAATTTTTTTCATGATAAATGGATTTGAGGTTAAGACCTGTGTACTCGTTATAAAGGAACTACATTAACTTATATTCAAACTACGTGCCACAAATTAGAAAACCCCGCGAACATTAAGCTCAACGGGGTTTCCAAACTAACCAACCAAAAATTATTAATTACAATCTAATTATGTAAACATTACTCTTGCAATTAATTATTTTGATTCAAAGGCTGTGCCAAGATTCTAAATTTGATCTTTTATAGTGTTAAATTCTAAGCTCGAATATATGCTTCTATAATTTTTCTTTGAGAAAAGGAGCCGTATAGGATTTTTTGTTCTTTGCTACTTCTTCAGGGGTTCCCGCAGCAATGAGTTGGCCGCCTGCGTCACCACCTTCAGGTCCCAGGTCAATAACATGATCGGCACATTTTACAAGATCCATATTGTGCTCAATTACAATAACAGAGTGGCCTTTGGCCAGCAGCGCATTAAATGATTTGAGTAGCTTTTGAATATCATGAAAGTGTAAACCTGTGGTGGGTTCATCAAAAATAAACAACGCTTTTTCTTTTGAACTTCCTTTTACCAGGAAAGACGCAAGTTTAATCCTTTGGGCTTCCCCGCCCGACAGGGTAGAAGAGCTTTGCCCGAGTTGGACATAGCCAAGACCCACATCCTGTAGTGGTTTTAGCTTTGCAGTGATCTTGTCTTCCCCGTTTTCGCTGAAAAAATTAACGGCATCATCAATGGTCATGCTAAGCACATCATCAATATTTTTTCCGGCGAAATTTACTTCTAAAACTTCCTTTTTAAAACGCTTGCCATTACAGGTTTCACAAAGCAGGTGAACGTCGGCCATGAACTGCATTTCTATAGTTACTTCTCCTTCGCCTTTACAGGTTTCACAACGCCCACCATCTACATTGAACGAAAAATGCTTGGGTTTGTAACCGCGAATATCACTTAGCTTTTGATTGGAGAACAGGTTCCTAATATCGTCATAGGCCTTAATGTAGGTCACGGGGTTGGAACGTGAAGAACGGCCAATGGGATTCTGATCTACAAATTCAATGGTGGTAACATTTCCGAATTTCCCTTCAATTCGGGTAAACTGTCCGGCTTTTTCTCCATAGCCACCAATTTCCTTGCGCAGGGCAGGATAAAGTATTTTTTTGATCAAAGTACTTTTTCCACTTCCTGAAACCCCCGTTACTGCTGTAAAAACACCCAGCGGAAATCTCACATCCAAATTTTTAAGGTTGTTCTCCCTGGCGCCTATAATATCAACAAAGTATTTATAATCCCGTCTTTTAGAAGGAACTTTGATCTCAAGAACGTTGTTGAGGTATTGTGCGGTGAGAGAATCTGAAGAGAGTATGTCAGCATAGGTTCCGGCAGCTACGACTTCTCCGCCGTTGGTGCCGGCTTCAGGACCAATATCAATAATCTCGTCTGCAGCTTTCATGATATCTTCATCATGTTCTACGACAATTACAGTATTACCAAGATCACGAAGAGATTTAAGGACTTCAATGAGCTTTAACGTATCGCGGGGATGCAATCCAATAGAAGGTTCATCAAGAATATACATAGAACCCACAAGGCTACTTCCCAGGGAAGTGGCGAGGTTAATTCGCTGAGATTCTCCTCCCGAGAGGGTGTTCGATTTTCTGTTTAAAGTCAAATAATTGAGGCCTACTTTTAAAAGGAATCCAAGCCTGTTATTTATTTCGGTAAGCAGCCTTTTTGCAATGGCGGCATCTGATTCATTCAAATCTAAGTTTGCAAAGAAGTCGGCTACTTTATTGACCGGCATTTCTACCAGTTGGGTAATTGTAGCTCCTCCTACCTTTACATAATTAGCTTCGGGGCGCAACCTTTTTCCTTTACATACAGAACATTTTGTTTTTCCGCGATAGCGGGAAAGCATTACACGGTTCTGAATTTTGTAAGCCTTGGATTCCAGGAAAGCAAAGAATTGATTTAATCCTTCAAAATACTGGTTCCCATTCCAGATAAGATCTTTTTGCTCCTGTGTGAGTTCAAAATAAGGCTTGTGAATTGGGAAATTGAATTTGTGGCTGTTATTTACCAATTGATCCCTGTACCAGCTCATGCTGTCACCACGCCACGGAAAAATGGCATTTTCGTACACCGATAAACCGGTATTGGGAATGACTAGGTCTTCGTCAATACCAATCACATCTCCATAGCCTTCACATTTTGGGCAGGCACCATAAGGATTATTGAAGCTGAACAAATGCACGTTAGGCTCCAGAAAAGTCATGCCGTCAAGCTCAAACTTATTACTGAACTGCCTGATCTTACTATCTGATAAACTTTCAATGAATAATTCCCCTTTCCCTTCAAAAAAGGCAGTTTGAGTAGCGTCTCCAAGCCTATTTAAAAAATCTTCATCATCTTTCACCACAATCCTGTCTACTACAAGAAACAGGTCCTTTTCTGCTATTTTTGAAAGGTCAGCTTCATCGATCCGCAGTACATCACCTTTGTACTTTATACGGCTGTATCCCTGTTGTAGCAGAACTTTCAGTTTCTCCTGTGGCGTGCGACTTTGTTCAACATGAACAGGTGCCAAAAGTAGCATTTTTGACCCCTCAGGAAAAGATTGTACATAATTCACTACATCGGTAACAGTGTCTTTTTTTACTTCCTCTCCCGAAACAGGGGAGTAGGTTCTTCCAATTCGGGCAAAAAGGAGTTTCAGGTAATCGTATATTTCCGTAGAAGTTCCAACGGTTGAACGTGGATTGGTGGAATTTACCTTTTGCTCGATTGCAATAGCCGGGGCAATCCCTTTTATAGAGTCTACCTGTGGCTTGTTCAGCCTTCCCAGGAACTGGCGGGCATAAGATGATAAACTTTCAACGTACCGGCGTTGGCCTTCGGCGTACAAGGTATCGAAGGCCAAAGATGATTTTCCCGATCCCGAAAGCCCCGTTAGAACTACCAGCTTATTCCGGGGAATTACTACGTTTATATTCTTTAGGTTATGAAGGCGTGCTCCTTTTATTATAATGTTCTCTTTTGGATCTACTCCTGAGATATCTACTTGCATACTTTATTTTGTGTTGTAACAGCAAAGGTACTCAAACTTCAAATTTTTGAGTAAGGTGTGTGGTATAATAACTGTTTCTGTGCTAACATGTTAAAAACATTAACCTTTTATTTGCATTAGTGAATTTTTTCCTTTTATATTTGCTGATATAATCTAAAATCATTTTTGCCTATTGCATAAAGTTACTTTGAACTTGTAATAACTAACCCCCAGGCCACCCCAACAGCCTGCAAAAGTAACTCTTATGGATAACGCCGAGGCAAATGATGCTTTGCTCGTAAAGAGCTATATGGAAGGAGACGAGCAGTCACTTTCTATTCTTATCAACCGTCATCAACAACGAATTTACAGTTTTATCTTTTCAAAGGTCTTTGACAAAGATGTTGCTGAAGATATCTTTCAGGATACCTTCATTAAAGTGATCAAAACCCTGAAAAGAGGAAAATACAACGAAGAAGGGAAGTTTCTTCCGTGGGTGATGCGTATTGCTCATAACCTGGTGATAGATCACTTCAGAAAAAACAAAAGAATGCCCAAGTTTGAGAACAGTGGCGACTTTAACATTTTTTCTGTGTTGTGCGATTCAGGTTTAAATGCTGAAAAACAGATCATCAAAGATCAGATTGAGGCCGATGTTCAGGAGCTAATTAAAGAATTACCTGAAGATCAACTGGAAGTGCTGGTTATGAGGATCTATAAAGACATGAGTTTTAAAGAAATTTCAGAAAGAACCGGCGTAAGTATTAACACGGCATTGGGGAGAATGAGGTATGCTTTGATCAATCTTCGAAAAGTTATTGAAAAGCACAATTTAGTTTTAACTAATTAGCACAATAAGATTAGCGTCTGGCCGTTATTATGTTACAACTTTAAAAGTTCAATAATGGCGAAACTCTACTCTCGAAAAAAATTGCAACCCATGAACCCAAAAAAGGAAACCATAAGCTTCCTTTTAAGCTATTCTAAAGCTTTAAGAATAAACACTTACAAGAAGCTGGAATTTGAATCAATTTTAAATTAATTGAACAAAAAAAAAGATCTGCTAACGGCGGATCTTTTTTTTGTGATATTCATCCAAAACTGTTTTACGACCAATGGTTTTGGTGATGATGTCTTTTTCCAGATCCCATCCTCTTGCCGGAGAATATTCCCTGCCGTACCAAATGATTTGAAGGTGAAGCTCATTCCATAATTCCTTCGGAAAAAGGCGTTTTGCGTCCTTCTCTGTCTGAACCACATTTTTTCCGTTAGAGAGATTCCATCTGTACATGAGCCGATGAATATGTGTATCTACAGGAAATGCCGGGATGTTAAATGCCTGGGATATTACCACGCTGGCGGTTTTATGCCCAACGGCAGGAAGCTCTTCGAGTGCATCGATATCTACTGGAACTTCGCCGTTGTATTTTTCAATAATGATCTTTGAAAGACCGTAGATGCCTTTAGCTTTCATAGGAGATAAGCCTACAGGTTTTATGATCTCCCTAATCTCTTCTTCGGAAAGTTTTACCATGGCATAAGGATTGTCTGCCCTTGCGAAGAGTAAAGGTGTGATTTGATTGACTCTTACATCTGTACTTTGTGCTGAAAGCAGCACGGCAATCAACAGGGTATAAGGATCTTTATGATCTAATGGGATAGGAACGTTTGGGTAAATATCTGCTAAAGTGTCTATGACAAATTGAACTTTTTCCTGCTTGGTCATTAATGTGTAACTTTGAAACAAAAGTACTAATTATGACAACACTTCAACCAGGCGATAAAGCGCCCAATTTTTCAGCCACTGATCAGGAAGGGAAAAAACATACTCTAGAGGATTATAAAGGAAAAAAATTAGTCGTCTTCTTTTATCCTAAAGCGAGTACTCCCGGTTGTACTGCCGAAGCGTGCAATTTGAGAGACAATTATGAAGCTTTTCAGGCTAAGGGTTATGAAATATTAGGAGTAAGTGCCGATTCACCAAAGCGGCAGCAGAATTTTAAAGAGAAGAATAACCTGCCTTTTCCATTGCTGGCCGATGAAGACAAAGAAGTGATCAATGCCTATAAAGTATGGGGACCAAAGAAATTTATGGGGAAAGAATACGACGGAATTCACCGCACTACCTTTGTTATTGATGAGGAGGGTGTGATTGCTGATGTGATTTCAAAAGTAAAGACTAAAGAGCACGCCGGACAAATCCTTTAAAGGATTAAGGTTAAAGGGATAAGGAATATTATAATGGAGGGTATTATTCTTTCTTCCAGATCTTCTGAAGAGTGGCAAGAGAATCACAGTTCTCGAAAAGCATTTCCAATTCTCCTGAATCTGAATCTCCTGTCACCATATAAACTTTACAGGAGTCGAGGTCTGTATTGCTGCGGCTAAAATCTATATCACCTTTATGGAGCACTCTGGTAATAGAGGCTGAGTCTATTTGCAGCCTCTCAATCTCAGAAATGGCTTCTTGAGCATAAGCTCTTTCCTTTATCCTGATATTCTTAAGTACCCGTGCATCCGGGCCGTAGGCGCAGGAAGTTTTTTTTCCGCTCAGAAAAAAAGCAAGTATGATCAATCCTATGGCAAAACCTCCAAGGTAATAGCCGAGTCTGTGAATAAATTTCATGGAGAATTAAAAAATAAGCAGGTTGATATCCCTATAAGAAAGATCGAACCATTCAGCAATAGATTTGTTGGTTAAAATTCCGTGGTAAAAGTACAAACCATTTCTCAGACCTCTGTCAAATCTTAAGGTATTTTCCAATCCGCCCTGCTCGGCGATATGTAAAAGATAAGGTGTAAAAATGTTGCTTATAGAAAGGGAAGCTGTCCTGGCATATCGGGATGGGATGTTGGGGACGCAATAATGTACCACCCCGTTCTTAACAAACGTGGGCTTATCGTGAGTGGTAATCTCACTGGTCTCAAAGCAACCACCCATATCTATACTTACGTCTATAACCACAGCACCTTTCTTCATGTGTTCTACCATGGTCTCGCTAACGAGAATAGGGGAACGGTTCTTTCCACGAACTGCTCCTATCACCACATCACTTCTTTTTAAAGCTTTAATGAGATTCTTTGGCTGAATTGTAGATGTGTGTAAAGGCCTCCCAAGGTTAGCCTGCACTACCCGTAACCTGGTAAGGGAATTATCAAAAATCTTGACATTTGCACCCAGGCCAAGTGCAGAACGTGCAGCAAATTCTCCTACTGTACCGGCACCAAGTATGGTGACTTCAATGGGTGGAACTCCGCTAATGTTTCCAAACATAAGTCCGTTCCCAGCAGGATTATTGCTCATAATTTCGGAGGCAATAAGTATAGAGGCTGTACCGGCAATTTCACTAAGAGCCCTAACCGCCGGGTAGGAACCATCGTCATCTTTAATGAATTCAAAAGCAAGCGCCGTAATTCTTTTGGATGCCAACTTTTGAAAATAGGCTTTCTTTTGTGTTTTAAGCTGAAGTGCTGATATAATGGTAGTCTGCGGATTCACCATATCAAGTTCCTCGAGGGTAGGAGGTTCTACCTTAAGGATCATGGGGCAGGAAAAAACCTTCCTGGTATCTTTAGTGATTTCGGCTCCTGCCTCAGAGTAATCTTTGTCACTGAATTTAGCGCCTTCCCCGGCACTAGATTCTATAAGTACGCGATGGCCGTGTGCTGTCATGGCAGCTACCGCATCGGGACTAAGGCAGACCCTCTTTTCCTGATAAGCGTTTTCTTTAGGGATACCAATAAATAACTGGCCTTTGTGCTTATAGACTTCCAGGGTTTCTTCCTGCGGAATTAATTGTTCCCTGGTAAAGGGAGATAGCTGCTCTGTCATAATCTGTTGGTCACAAAGATAAAATTACGACATTTTTATGAAGTGAAAGAATTAGAGTTTTACGTAGTACTCTTCCTGAATGTCACCGTTGTTTCCAGTATCTTTTCTAAAATCTTTTATTTCTTTGTATTCTTTATCTGAAAAAGGTGAGAAGGGGGAGATGTTTTCCCGTTCTATTTCGGTTAAATCTATACCATATACTCGGTCAAATACTTTAATTCTAATCAGGTATACTATTGAAAGTATACCAATAAAAAATGGAGCGAGATATAGAAGACCATTAGTATCTAAAAAAATACTTTCATCCATATAAGCGTCTTGATAAAACGCAACAACAAGTTGATATCCATACATTACAATAGGAACCAAAATAACATGATACCACCAATGTTTACATGTGAAGAACCAGATTAGAAGAAGAAATAGAGGAGTAATTTTACCTAAATAAGTCCAGATAGCCACATTAATGCTCTGATAGTATTTACTTTCATAGGTAAAAAAAGAATTTTCCCAAATAGGACCATTTGGGAAAATTTCGTATAAGTAAAATAAATATGGTGAAAATGCTATACAGATAGCAATAATGCTACCCAGCAGCAGGAATTTTGATGAGTCTGCGGTCGACAGCTGTTTTTTGGATTTCATTCTTTTTATTGTCGTTATCTGTGTTAGAAGTTACAAATAAAGTTGCTCCAAAGATAGAAACGGCTAGGAAAAGGGCTTTAATTTTCATGATATAGTTTTTTAAAGGTTGTGTATGTTTCGATTTGTTGATACAAACCTATAAAAAACTAACCCGCTAATAATTAGTGCATTATTCGTACTTTTGCCGCCTTTTTGAAGAATTTTTTTTTAAACTTTTAAAATATCACATTCCAGTTAATACAGTTAAAATAATTATTAATTCGGTTAATGACCCGGAGATAATACATATCTGTTAAGGAAATCCAAAATACGAAAGAAAATTCGTACAGCAGATTCTTTACTCGACATTAAAAATCTGACGCTAAATTAACAAAACTTTAACTTTCTTAATTCATTTTCCAGTATCAAAATTTCCACTTTTTGATCCCCTTCTTCAATAAAATTTTGAATTTTTTGAGGCCATTCTATAAAATTCCAGTTGCCAGATTCAAGATATTCTTCAAAACCCATGTCCCAGGCTTCAGATTCATCATTGATTCGGTAAAAATCAAAGTGATTCACAGTTCCATTTTCAGTTTCGTAAACGTTTACAAGGGAAAAAGTTGGGCTACTGCCAATATCTACGGCACCTAAGGCCTTTAAGAGGGCCTTTATTAAAGTTGTTTTACCCGCTCCCATTTCTCCGTAGAACAATAGGGTTTTACTTCCAGATCTTTCCAGAAGTTTCTGGGCAACAGTATCAATTTCAGATAGAAGGTAGGTTACTTCCATTCAAAAGTATTATGATTTGGGACTGTAAAGATAGTTAAAATCTTGTTATCTAGGAGATAAGACGCTAAAGGGGATGATCATTTCCTCCATCGATACTCCTCCGTGCTGAAAAGTATTTCTATAGTAGCTAACATAATGGTTATAATTATTAGGGTATGCAAAGAAGAGATCTCCCTTTGCGAAAATGAAGGAACTGCTCATGTTAATAGCAGGTAAGTGAATAGTTTTTGGATTAGGTGCAGCCAAAACATCTTTTTCCTCGTAAGTGAGGCTCTTTCCGGTTTTGTAACGCAGGTTTAGACTGGTCTGCTTATCACCTATAACTTTTGAGGGATTTTTTACATTAATAGTTCCGTGATCTGTAGTCACTATAAGTTTGAATCCGAGGTTTTGAGCTTGCTGGATAATCTCAAGCAGCGGAGAATTTCTAAACCAGCTTTGGGTAAGGGACCGGTAAGATTTATTAGTAGATGCCAGTTCTTTGATCACTTCCATTTCTGTCTTAGAGTGAGAAAGCATATCCACAAAGTTGTAGACAACTACCGTAAGATCATTTTTTTTTTGGCTCTTAAAGTTTTCAACCAGTTTTTTACCGGCTTTGAGACTACTTATCTTGTGATACTCGTGTTTAATGTCGCTGCCCAGTCTCTTTAGCTGTGCCTGTAAAAATTCGGCTTCATGAAGGTTTTTTCCGCCTTCGTCTGTGTCATTCTTCCATAAGTTGGGGTGGAGCTTTTCCATATCACTTGGCATAAGTCCCGAGAAAATAGCATTTCTGGCGTATTGCGTTGCTGTAGGCAGGATACTGTAAAAGGGGATTTCGAGCTCCTTCTTATAGTAGTTGTTCACCACTGGTTCAAATGCCCGCCATTGATCATACCTTAAATTATCAATTACCACCAGCAGCGTAGGCTGTGCTTTACTTAATTCGGGAAGTATCTTTTCCTTAAACAAAGTATGTGACATGGTGGGGGCATCGGCATTCTTCTCAAACCATGTAGGATAATTCTTATCTATGAATTTGCAAAACTGTGAATTTGCTTCCGTTTTTTGGGATTCAAGGATCTCAAACATCCCCGTGTCTTCGATGTTTTCCAGTTCCAGTTCCCAGTAAATAAGCTTTTGGTACAGTTCTGCCCATCCTTCAAAAGAATTGATCATTGCCATATCCATCGCGATCTTTCTAAATTCCTGCTGATAGCTCGATGTGGTTTTTTCAGAAATAAGCCGGGAGTGATCAAGGTTCTTTTTGATACTCAAAAGAATTTGATTGGGGTTCACAGGTTTAATGAGGTAATCTGCTATTTTTGAGCCTATAGCTTCCTCCATTATATATTCTTCTTCGCTTTTGGTGATCATTACCACCGGCACGTTTGCCTGTTTTTCCTTGATTTCTGAAAGCGTTTCCAGTCCAGATAAGCCTGGCATGTTCTCATCCAGAAAAACTATATCAAAATTCTCCTTTTCTATTTCTTCTAAAGCTTCGGTCCCGCTTTGGCAGGTGTAGACTTTATAATTTTTACTTTCAAGGAATAGAATGTGAGGCTTAAGCAGGTCGATCTCGTCGTCTACCCATAATATTTTGATATCGTTCATATATGTATCTTTGTTGAGATTAATATTAAAGGACAAGATTTGCTTCCAGGAAACAAACTCAAAATTTTAAACGATCCAATTTACGGATTTATTACTATACCTAATGAGCTCCTTTTTGATATCATGGAGCACAAATATTTTCAAAGACTGCGGCGTATTTCTCAAATGGGATTGTCATACCTGGTTTATCCCGGTGCGCATCACACACGTTTTCACCACGCCTTGGGTTGTCTCCATTTAATGCAAAAAGCCGTGAGGGTGTTGAGGCTTAAAGGTGTAGAGATCTCTGCGGAAGAGGAGGAGGCCCTTCAAATTGCCATCCTGCTTCACGACGTTGGCCACGGGCCTTTCTCTCATGCTATGGAGCATAGCATTGTGGAAGGGGTAAGTCATGAGACGATTTCTTTCCTTTTTATGGAAGAAATGAACCGGAAGTTTAACCAAAGATTAACTATGGCTATAGAAATTTTCCGTGGAAAATACCCCCGAAAGTTTCTCTGCCAGTTAATTTCGAGTCAGATGGACATGGATCGTCTCGATTACTTAAAGCGCGATAGCTTTTATACAGGGGTGGCTGAAGGGAACATCAATAGCGAAAGACTTATAAGTATGCTCACTGTAGTAGATAATGAGTTGATGGTAGAAGAAAAGGGGATATATTCTATTGAGAAGTTTTTGCTTGCCCGCCGCCTCATGTACTGGCAGGTGTACCTGCACAAAACCGGCGTAGTGGCAGAGCAGCTTTTGATTCGGGTGCTTCAGCGTGCCAAGGAACTTGTTCAGTCTGGGCGCACTTTATTTGCAAGTACTGCTCTCAATTATTTTTTAAAACAACAGATCACGGCCGAGAGTTTTTCAGAAGAAACTTTAAAAATCTTTGCGCGACTTGATGATTATGATATTCTTTCAGCAATGAAAGAATGGGCGAATGATGAAGATTTTGTGCTAAGCAATTTATGTCAAATGATCATTAATCGCGATCTACTAAAAATAAAGCTAAAGAAAAAACCGGTTGCTGAAGAAAAAGTAGAACGCCAGCTTCAAAAAGTGATCTCGCGGTTTGATATAAGCAGGGAAGAGGCCAGCTACTTTGTGTTTAGCGGAGATATTAGTAACCTGGCCTATAAAAGAGAAGATGAAAAAATTCATGTCCTCTTTAAAAGTGGAAAAATAACCGATGTGATAAAGGCTTCAGACCATTTTAATCTCAAAGCACTTTCCAGGCCGGTGACCAAATTTTATATCTGTTATCCAAAACCAAAAGATTAACTCATTTTTTTTACTTTTGCCAGAATGAAGTTTACAGCAACTCAAATAGCAGGAATACTCGGAGGAGAGGTAGTAGGAGATCCCGGGGCCGAGGTTGACAGGCTTGCCAAAATAGAGGAAGGGACTGCCGGTTCCATCACATTTTTGGCTAATCCTAAATATACCTCTTTTATATATTCCACCAAAGCTACTATTACTATAGTAGGTGAAAATTTTCAGGCAGAAGATGATCTGTCTACTACCCTTATAAAGGTAAAAGATCCATATACGGCGTTTTCAAAGCTTTTGGAATACTACAATCAGGTGAAACTGAATAAATCGGGAATAGAGCAGCCAAGTTTTATTTCTGAAACTGTTTCTTACGGTGAGAATCTTTATCTGGGTGCTTTCTCCTATCTTGGAGACCAGGTGAAAATAGGGGATAATGTCAAAATTTTTCCTAACTCATATATAGGAGACAATGTTCAGATTGGAGATAATGTTACGATCTTTTCGGGCGCTAAAGTTTATTCTGAAACCATAATAGGGAATAATTGTGTACTGCACGGCGGGGTAGTGATTGGTGCCGATGGTTTCGGCTTTTCACCAGATGCCGATGGCGTGTATTCAAAAGTTCCACAAATAGGCAATGTAATTATTGAAGATAATGTAGATATAGGTGCCGGCACTACGATTGACAGGGCTACTCTTGGATCTACAATCATAAGGAAAGGAGTGAAGTTGGATAACCAGATCCAGATAGCACATAATGTTGAGGTAGGAGAGAATACGGCTATTGCCGCCCAGACCGGAATTGCCGGTTCATCCAAAATAGGTAAAAACTGTCTTATAGGAGGACAGGTTGGTATTGCGGGACATATTCACATTGGTAACGGAGTGAAAATTCAGGCTCAGTCAGGAATAGGTCGTAATATTAAAGATGGAGAAATGATTCAGGGTTCTCCTGCGATTGGCTATAGTGAATACAATAAAGCTTACGTACATTTTAAGAATTTACCCAAAATAGAAGACCGCTTAACCAAACTAGAAAAAAAACAATCAGATAATGGCTAAACAACGCACCATAAGTAAAGAAGTTTCTTTACAGGGAGTGGGGCTTCACACCGGTAATGAAGTCACTCTTACATTTAAACCGGCTCCAAACAATACCGGTTACTGTTTTGTAAGAACAGATATTGAAGGAAATCCTATGGTGGAAGCCGATGTTAACTATGTAGTCAACACCCAAAGAGGTACAAACCTTGAAAAAGACGGCGTTACTATCCAAACATCAGAGCACGTACTTGCAGCCTGTGTTGGTCTTGAAATTGACAACGTAATTATTGAGCTTAATGCTGCTGAACCTCCTATTATGGACGGGTCTTCTAAGTTTTTTGTAGAAGCGCTTCAGGAAGCAGGTATTGAAGAACAGGAGTGTGACAGGGAAGAATACGTGGTAACAGATGTTATTAGGTATCACGATGAAAAATCGGGCAGTGAAATTCTGGTGATGCCTGCCGATGAGTATCAGGTGACTACTATGGTAGATTTTGGCACAAAAGTTCTGGGCACACAAAATGCATCGCTTCAAAAAATTTCAGATTTTAAATCAGAAATATCCAACGCGCGTACTTTCAGCTTCCTGCATGAACTGGAAACCCTTTTGGAACACGGACTTATAAAAGGAGGAGATCTTAATAATGCTATTGTTTATGTAGACAAAGAGCTGAGTCCTGAGACTATGGATAAATTAAGGGTGGCCTTTAATAAAGATAATATTGCGGTTAAACCCAATGGGATACTGGACAATCTTACCCTCCATTATCCTAATGAGGCGGCAAGACATAAGCTCCTTGATGTGATAGGAGATTTAGCCCTGGCTGGAACCCGCATTCGCGGAAAAGTAATTGCCAACAAGCCTGGACATTACGTAAACACACAGTTTGCTAAAAAACTTTCTAAGATCATTAAAGCTGAAAAGCGAAATAATGTGCCAAAATATGATCTTGATAAGGAGCCTTTAATGGATGTTAATGAGATCATGAACATTCTGCCTCACCGGCCTCCTTTTATCCTTGTAGATAAGATCATTGAGTTGACCAGTGATACCGTAGTGGGTGTCAAAAATGTCACTATGAACGAACCTTTTTTTGTAGGACATTTCCCTGGGAAACCTGTAATGCCGGGTGTACTTCAGGTAGAAGCTATGGCTCAAACCGGTGGTATACTTGCGCTTAAATCTGTGCCCGACCCCGAAAATTATCTTACCTTCTTTATGAAGATTGATAACGTTAAGTTTAAAAGACAGGTGGTGCCTGGAGATACACTAATTTTTAAATTGGAGCTACTGGCGCCAATAAGAAGAGGAATATGCCAAATGCAGGGATATGCTTATGCTAACGGCAAGCTCGTGACAGAAGCCATTTTAATGGCTCAAATTGTAAAACAAAAATAAAAACTATGAATCAACCCTTAGCATACGTTCATCCCGGAGCCAAGATTGCGAAAAATGTAGTGATTGAACCCTTTACCACTATACATAACAATGTGGTGATTGGAGAAGGCACCTGGATAGGATCGAATGTTACTATCATGGAAGGGGCGAGGATCGGAAAGAACTGTAATATTTTTCCCGGTGCCGTTATTTCTGCTGTTCCTCAGGACAAAAAATTTAATGATGAAGATACACTTACCGAAATTGGGGATAACACCACAATTAGAGAATGTGTGACTATCAACCGTGGTACTACCGACAGGATGAAGACCAAAATTGGTAAGAACTGCTGGATCATGGCCTATTGTCACATTGCGCACGATTGTGTGGTGGGTGACAACTGTATCTTTTCAAATAACAGTACCCTGGCAGGTCATATTAATGTAGGAGACTATGTAATTCTTGCAGGTATGGCCGCTATTCAACAGTTTTGTAGTATTGGGAGTCACGCCTTTGTAACCGGTGGTTCTTTAGTGCGTAAGGATGTTCCTCCTTTCGTAAAAGCCGGAAGGGAGCCCCTGTCTTACGTAGGAGTGAATTCAATCGGACTAAGACGTCGTGGTTTTTCTACTGATAAGATTAGGGAGATCCAGGATATTTACAGAATTCTCTATCAGAAGAACTACAACAATACCCAGGCTGTGGCCATCATTGAAGCTGAAATGGAAGCCACTTCCGAAAGAGATGATATTTTAGAGTTTATCAAGAATTCCCAACGAGGAATCATGAAAGGATATTTAAGTACAAATTAATAAGGCGCAAAAATGGCAAGTACAAGTGATATTAGAAATGGATTGTGTATAAGATACAACCATGACATATTCAAAGTTGTAGAATTTCTTCACGTGAAGCCGGGAAAAGGTCCTGCTTTCGTTAGAACAAAATTGAAAAGTGTAACTACAGGAAAAGTGATTGATAACACCTTTTCTGCAGGTCACAAGATCGAAGACGTAAGGGTTGAAACTCATAAGTTCCAGTTTCTTTACAATGATGGCGAATTTTACCACTTCATGAACACTGAAGATTATACCCAGATTAGACTTACCGAAAACGCACTTGATGCACCGGGACTTCTAAAAGAGGGGGAAGTGGTTACTATTCTAATTAATACCGAAGATCAAATGCCGCTATCTGTTGAGATGCCTGCAAGTGTGATTCTTGAGGTACCCCATACAGAACCGGGAGTTAAAGGGAATACAGCAACTAATGCCACCAAACCTGCAACAGTAGAAACAGGTGCCGAAGTGAACGTTCCCCTTTTTATCAACGAAGGTGATAAGATCAAGATAGAAACCGATAAAGGTACTTACAAGGAAAGAATTAAAGAATAGTGATCGGTGATCAGAGAATTTAATATCTCAAATCTCACATCTAATATCTAACATCTCATATCTAACATGAAGTTCCCGCAGCAACATACCCTCGAGCAGATCGCTACAATAATTTCTTCGGAATATGTAGGTCCGGCCGATTTCCCTGTTTTGGGAATGAATGAGATTCATGTGGTGACTTCGGGAGATATTGTATTTGTAGATCATCCGAAGTATTATGACAAGGCTTTGAATTCGGCAGCTACCATTATTCTTATCAACAAAGAAGTAGAATGTCCTGAAGGAAAAGCTTTATTAATTTCAGATGATCCCTTCAGGGATTTCAATAAGCTCACCAGGTACTTTAAGCCTTTTGAAAAAGCTACTTCAAATGTGGCTTCTTCCGCAGAAATTGGAGAAGGAACGGTAGTGCAACCAACCGCTTTTGTGGGGAACAATGTAAAAATTGGTAAGAACTGTCTTATTCATGCTAACGTAAGTATTTACGATAACACAATAATTGGAGATAATGTTACCATTCATTCAGGTTCAGTTTTAGGAGGCGATGCCTTTTACTACAAGAAACGCCCCGAGGGTTACGATAAACTTATATCGGGTGGAAGAGTGGTGATCAAAGACAATGTAGATATTGGCGCTAATTGTACTATAGATAAAGGCGTGACTGGTGATACCACCATTGGAAAAGGCACTAAAATGGATAACCTTATCCAGGTGGGCCACGATACGGTCATTGGAGAAAATTGCCTTATTGCTTCGCAGGTAGGTATTGCAGGTGCGGTGGTTATTGAAGATGATGTGACTATATGGGGGCAGGTAGGTTTCCGAAGCGGGATTGTAGTGAAGAAAGGTGGTGTAATGATGGGGCAGGCAGGGATTACAAAATCAACTAAAGAAAATACCGTATATTCGGGAAATCCGGCAATGGAGTCGCGCGAGTGGCTTAAAGAGTTGGCACTTTTGCGCCGATTGCCTAAATTGATGGACAAAATAAACGGTTGATTATGAGCTTAACACCTAAAGATTGCGTTGCCAAATTCTACTCTTCAGATTTTTATCGAAATCCTGATTCTGTAAAAGACTATTTACACCCCGACGCACAGCTGTTTTGGAACAGTAGCGGCGGATTTCACAAGCTTGGCTATTCAGAGATTGCCGGCATGTCTAAAGAACTTTCTCAATCTTTTGAACATCTGCGGGCCGATATTAGTCATTTGTTAAGCGACGGTGACATGGTCACTATTCGGTTTACTTATTACGTAAGAACTGTAGAGAACCCCGATGAAGAGCTGCCCATGGCACATTTTATATCTATTTGGGAATGTAAGGACGGGAAGATGTACAAAGGCCATCAAATAAGTCAGCAGGCCGATGACAGCCCTGAAAATCTGGATTCTTTCCTTCCAATTAATTAATAAAACCCTTTAGGCTTCTTTTATAAAAACCTAATTTTGCAACTGAAAAATCAAAAAATCAACTATGAGCGTTTTAGTCAATAAAGATTCAAAAATAATTGTACAAGGATTTACCGGAAGTGAAGGTACTTTTCACGCCGGTCAAATGATCGAGTACGGAACGAATGTGGTAGGTGGTGTAACTCCGGGTAAAGGAGGACAAAAACATCTTGAAAAGCCTGTTTTTAACACCGTTTCTGATGCTGTTAAAGAAACAGGAGCCGACGTTTCAATTATTTTTGTACCACCGGCTTTTGCAGCCGATGCTATTATGGAAGCAGCAGACGCAGGTATCAAGGTGATTATTGCAATTACTGAAGGTATCCCTGTTGCCGATATGATTAAAGCTGCCGATTATATTAAAAATAAAGATTGTCGTCTTGTTGGCCCTAACTGTCCTGGAGTGATTACTCCCGGAGAAGCAAAGGTGGGTATCATGCCAGGTTTTGTCTTCAAAAAAGGAAAAGTTGGGATCGTTTCAAAATCCGGAACCCTTACCTATGAAGCAGCCGATCAGGTTGTGAAGCAGGGACTTGGTATTACTACTGCCATTGGGATTGGAGGAGATCCAATTATTGGTACCACTACCAAAGAAGCTGTTGAATTGTTGATGAATGACGATGAAACCGAATGTATCGTAATGATTGGTGAAATTGGAGGTCAGCTTGAAGCCGATGCAGCGAAGTGGGTGAAGGAAAATGGTAACAAGAAACCGGTAATTGGATTTATCGCCGGTGAAACTGCACCAAAAGGTAGAACCATGGGGCATGCAGGAGCCATTGTTGGTGGAAGCGAAGATACAGCCCAGGCGAAAAAAGCCATTTTAAAGGAGAACGGAATTCACGTTGTTGATTCTCCTGCCGAAATTGGTAAAAAAGTAAAAGAAGTTCTGGGATAGTCAATATTCCGGGTCAAAAATAATAAGAACCTCCGTGACTTGTCAAAAATGGCAGTTTCCGGAGGTTTTTCAGTCTTGACCGGTTCTTTTATTATATTTGAAAGAAATTAATCCACACCAGGAAAACAGATATTTTATCATGAAATTACTAGAAGGAAAAAATGCTATCATTACCGGTGCCAGTAGAGGTATTGGTAAAGGAATAGCCGAGGTTTTTGCGAAACACGGGGCCAATGTTGCCTTTACCTACAGCTCATCTGCTGAAGCTGCCAACCAGCTTGAAAAGGAACTTCAGGAACTCGGAATTAAAGCAAAAGGATATAAATCGAATGCAGCCGACTTTAAAGAAGCTGAAGAACTTGTAAAAGATGTGCTTCAGGACTTCGGAAGTATAGATATTCTAGTCAATAATGCCGGCATTACCAAAGATAATCTCCTTATGCGAATGAGCGAGGAAGATTTTGATAAGGTAGTTGAGGTGAACCTGAAGTCGGTATTCAACATGACCAAAGCGGTACAAAGAACCATGCTAAAGCAGCGCCAGGGAAGCATTATCAATATGAGTAGTGTGGTTGGCGTTAAAGGAAATGCCGGCCAGGCAAACTACGCCGCTTCAAAAGCCGGAATGATAGGCTTCTCCAAATCTATGGCCCTGGAACTGGGATCTCGTAACATCAGGACCAATGTTATAGCTCCTGGTTTTATTGAAACCGAAATGACCGGAAAGCTCGACGAGAAAACTGTTGAAGGTTGGAGAGAGGCTATTCCGTTGAAGAGAGGCGGTACGCCCGAAGATATTGCCAATACCTGCGTTTTCCTTGCCAGTGACCTAAGTGCTTACATCACAGGGCAGGTGATCAACGTAGATGGAGGTATGTTGACGTAGATTTAATATTGAATTTTTTATATTTTATATAGAGGCTGCTTAAAAAGTGCATTTTTGTAAATGAACTTTTAAGCAGCCTTTTTCTCTTGGCATTATTTGCGTACTTTTCTTTCTCTAATTTATTAAATGCCTGTTTCAACATTTTTACTTATTCTACTCTCTTTTGTGCTGGCATTGATTGTGGCGCTGTTTCAGTATTTATACAAGGCAAAAAAAAAGGGTTCCAAAAATGCCATTTTTGCCACCTTACGTTTTGCGGCAGTATTCGCCCTTCTGGTATTACTTATCAATCCAAAAATTAACAGTACCCGGTATTATACCGAAAAACCAGCTTTAATACTGGCTGTAGACAATTCTTCGTCTATCAGGGAGTTTGGAGCAGGAGAAGAGGTGAAAAATTTTGCTGAAGCTATCCGTCAGGACCAGCAATTGAAGGAAAATTTTGATATAAAGATGTTTTCCTTCGGAAGAGATATTGAACAGCATGATTCCCTGAACTTTCAAGCCCCTCAAACTAACCTTCCTGCCGTTTTTAACCGTCTTGCTTCCCTCTACGAAGATCAGGTGGCACCTACAGTGCTTATTACAGACGGGAATCAGACCATAGGGGAAGAGTTTATTTTTGCTGCTGAACGTTACCGGCAACCAGTACTTCCGGTAGTGGTGGGGGATACTGTGAAATATCAGGATTTAAATATTTCCAGGATCAACGTTAATAAATATGCCTTTTTGAACAATCGTTTTCCGGTGGAGATCATGCTGAATTATTCCGGGAATTCTTCCGTAGAAACAAAGTTGGAGATTTTAGAAGGGAATTCAGTGGTGCATTCAGAGGAGCTTTCATTTTCTTCCCAAGATAATTCCGAAGTAATAAGGGTTGAACTTCCCGCAGGGGCAGTGGGAGTTCATAATTACCTGGTACGCCTAGAGAAACTTGATACCGAAAAGAACCTGCTTAACAATACGCGCGAATTTGCGGTAGAAGTCATTGATGAGCTTACAAAAGTGCTTATTGCCTATTCCGTTTTACATCCCGATCTGGGTGCGCTTCAAAATGCCATAGAAGCTAATCAGCAAAGGGAAGTAGAGCTTCAACCCATCAATCAGGTTACAGATACCAAAGGTTATCAGCTTGTAATACTGTATCAACCCGATTCCAGGTTTAAGCCTATGATGGACGGACTTCAGGAACAAAATCAGAATTATTTTCTCATAACAGGACCAAAAACCGACTGGAATTTTCTTAATCGGCAGCAGGATATTTTTAAGCAGGAGCTTACAAACCAGTCCGAAGAATTTTTCCCGGTTTGGAATGAAAATTTTAAAGCCTTCCAGACAGAAGATATCGGGTTTTCAGATTTTCCGCCACTTGAAGGAAGCTTCGGAGATTTTAAAGCTCCCGAAAATCTGGACGTCTTACTTGCCAGGGAAGTACAGGGGGTGAATACCGGTACACCTTTGATGGGGGTGACCACAGCAGGAGATTTAAAAGTTGCATTTTTGTTTGGAGCAGATATTTGGCGCTGGCGAAGTGTGGTTTTTAGAGAAACCGGATCGTTTGAAAAATTTGATGACCTCATAGGTAAATTGGTGCAGTTCCTTGCTTCAAAAGGCAGGCAGGACAGGTTACTGCTTCAATATGAACCGCTTTATAATGGCACTGAAGAAGTCATTATTGCAGCAGATTATTTTGATCAAAGTTACATTTTTGACCGGCGGGCAAGGCTTGAAATTCGGGTAGAAAATGCGGAAACAGGAGTACAGCGGCAAATTCCCTTATTGCTCAATGGCAGTTCTTACAAAGTAGATCTAAGCAGCCTGCCAGCAGGAGATTATAACTTCAGGGTAAGTGCGGCAGGTGAAGGTTTATCACGGTCGGGTAGTTTTAGAATACTCGATTTTGATGTAGAAAAGCAATTTGGAAGAGCAAATGTAGAGGGGCTTCAGCAAATTGCAGATCAAAGTGGGGGGCAGGTTTATTTTCTGCAGGAATTTCAGCAGCTCAAGAACGATTTATTATCCAACGATTCTTACGCTACAGTCCAGAAAAGCCGTGAAAAGAACGTATCTTTGATTGACTGGAAATATTTACTGGGAATCATTGTTTTAGCCCTTGGTGCTGAGTGGTTCTTAAGAAAATATTACGGCCTTATTTAAATTCTTATTATTTATTAGTTATGGACAGATTGCCCAAAATTGGCCTGCCAATTCTCTTTGCAGGAATTATCTTAGTTATTCTAATTGCTAAATCTACAATCACTATAAATTCGGGAGAAGCAGGAGTGCTTTACCAGACTTTTGGTGGTGGTGTGGTAACAGATGAACCCCCGCTTGGTGAAGGTTTCCACTTCGTAGCACCCTGGAACAAGGTTTTTGTTTATGAAGTGCGTCAACAATCTCTTGATGAGAAAATGCAGGTACTTTCTTCAAATGGTCTCGAAATAAAACTGGATGCCTCAATTTGGTTTGAGCCAGATTATGAAGATCTTGGATTGTTGCATAAAGAACGGGGTGAAGCTTACGTTCAAAGGGTATTGCAACCTGCGGTGCGATCTGCAGCACGGGCTGTAGTGGGTAGATATAATCCGGAGCAGCTTTACGCCAGTAAGAGAGAAGCCATACAACAGGAAATTTTTGAAGAAACTCAAAAACTACTTAAGGACCAATATGTGCAGGTAAACGAAGTATTAGTGCGTGATGTTTCTCTTCCTGCCACTATTAAAGAGGCTATTGAGCGAAAGCTACGCCAGGAACAGGAATCTCTTGAGTATGAGTTCCGTTTGACTAAAGCCGAGCAGGAAGCTGAAAGACAGCGTATTGATGCCGAAGGTAAGGCTCGTGCCAACGAGATTCTTAATGCATCTTTAACTCCGTTAGTATTGCGTGAAAAAGGGATTCAGGCTACTGTAGAACTGGCTAAATCGCCTAATGCAAAAGTTGTGGTGATTGGTTCGGGAGACGACGGAATGCCATTGATTTTAGGAGATAATTAAATTTTTTAAAGAATTTCTTCCTGAAATTGAAATAAAAATATATTTTTGTCTCACACAATGAAAGCACAACAACTACATCATCATCATTCTCATTCATTCGCTCTTGCGAGGTGAGATTGATATGTGTATAATCCATATTTCAAAAACCCGTTTGAGCAGCTCAAACGGGTTTTTTTATTCCCCTTGGTCTGCCTGAACATAAAATCAACTAAAATGAACAGAATTAGAATTGCAGTACAAAAATCGGGGAGATTACACGATGATTCCCTTAAGCTCTTAAAAGACGCCGGGATTTCTATAGACAACGGGAGAGAACAACTCAAGGCAACTTCAGGCAACTTCCCTCTCGAAGTGTTTTATTTGCGCAATGGAGACATTCCGCAATATCTAAGGGATGGAGTGGTTGACGCCGCCATTATTGGAGAGAATGTACTTGTTGAAAAAGGGGAGGATATTATGGTGGCCGAAAGACTTGGTTTTTCAAAGTGCCGTGTCTCCCTTGCCGTACCAAAGTCGGCTAAATATTCGGGTGTAGAAGATCTTCAGGGCGCCAGGATCGCAACTTCATATCCTAACACGGTAAGAGATTACCTCTCAAAAAAGGGAGTTACAGCCGATCTTCACATTATTAATGGCTCGGTGGAGATTGCACCAAATATTGGCCTGGCCGATGCTATCTGTGATATTGTTTCCAGTGGGAGTACACTCTTCAAGAACAACCTTAAAGAAGTGGAAGTAATGCTGAAAAGTGAAGCAGTTTTGGCAGTTTCGCCCGAAATTTCTTCAGAAAGAAAAGAGGTTCTCGAAAAGTTGCAGTTCAGAATAAAAGCCGTTTTGCGCGCCCGTAGCTCCAAATATATTCTCATGAACGTACCAAATAATAAACTTGACGCTGTAGTTAATTTACTTCCGGGAATGAGAAGTCCTACGGTACTGCCTTTAGCCGAAGAGGGCTGGAGTTCACTGCACACAGTAATTTCAGAAGAAAGGTTCTGGGAAGTTATTGACGAGCTAAAGCAAAATGGTGCCGAGGGAATTCTTGTTGCACCTATTGAAAAAATGGTACTTTAAAAGCTGAAAAAAATGAAGAAATTTTTTAATCCGCAAAGACAGGAATGGGAAGCAATACTCGAGCGACCAACCAAAACTGTCGCAGATATTGAACAAATTGTCGAACAGATTTTCAGGGAAGTAAAAGCCGGAGGTGACGCAGCCGTTAGAAATTATTCTGAACTTTTTGACGGATATAAATCTGATGCTTTTGAAGTTACATCTGAAGAAATAAAGAAGGCATCAGCTGCAGTTTCCGAAGAACTTAAAGCCGCTATAGATCTGGCCAAAGAAAATATCCGGAAGTTTCACGCTGCCCAAAGAACAGCACCTGTTTCAGTTGAAACGGTTTCGGGGGTAGCGTGCTGGCAGGAGAAGCGGCCTATCCAGAAAGTGGGCTTGTACATTCCCGGTGGTACAGCGCCTTTGTTTTCAACGATATTGATGCTTGCCGTACCTGCGCAAATTGCAGGTTGTAAAGAGGTGGTTCTTTGTACGCCGCCTGCAAAAGATGGTTCAGTGAACCCGGCGATCCTTTACACCGCCCAACTTTGTGGGATAAAGAAGATTTATAAAGTGGGAGGGATTCAGGCTGTTGCAGCCATGACCTTTGGAACACAGAGTATTGATAAGGTCTACAAGATCTTTGGCCCCGGAAACCAGTATGTTACCGTCGCTAAACAAATGGCTACCAAGTATAATGTGGCGATAGATATGCCTGCCGGCCCTTCGGAATTACTTGTGGTAGCCGATGACTCTGCCGATGCAGCCTTTGTAGCTTCCGATTTGCTTTCGCAGGCCGAACACGGTGCCGATAGTCAGGTGGTGCTTGTTTCTCTTTCAAAAGCACTTCTGGAGGAGGTAGCTTCTGAAATTGAAAAGCAGCTCGAAGAACTTCCGCGGAAGGAGACTGCACAGGCAGCAATAGCGCACTCGAGGTTTATCTATATGAATTCTGAAGAAAAAGCACTCGAACTTATTGACGAATATGCCCCCGAACATTTTATTATCTGCACCTCAAATCCCGATTTTTTTGTGGATGGAATAAATAATGCAGGTTCTGTATTTATTGGAAATTACACGCCCGAAAGTGCAGGAGATTACGCTTCGGGGACAAATCATACGCTCCCAACTAATGGATATGCGAAACAGTACAGCGGCGTAAACCTCGACAGTTTCACCAAAGCCATTACTTTTCAGAAGATCTCTTCGGAAGGAATCCAGAAGATTGGGCCTTCCATCGAATTAATGGCAGAGGCTGAAGGTTTACAGGCGCACAAAAATGCTGTGACTCTAAGGTTGAATAAATTAAAAGCTTCGGGTAATGAGTAATAGTTTTGATCTCAACAGTTTGGTGCGGGCGAATGTCCTGAAGATGAAACCATATTCTTCAGCAAGGGACGAGTACAAAACTGACGGCCGAAAAATGACATTTTTGGATGCCAATGAAAATCCGTTTGAGAATGGTGTGAACCGTTATCCCGATCCGCAGCAGGGAAAGCTGAAGCAGCTGCTTGCCTCTCAAAAAGGTGTTTCTGCGGACAAAATTTTGCTGGGGAATGGTAGTGACGAGGTGCTGGATCTTATCTTCAGAGCCTTTTGCCGGCCCCAGGTAGATAATGTGATCACCCTGCCACCAACTTATGGCATGTATAAGGTCCTGGCGGGCCTGAATGAAGTTGAAGACAGGGAGGTAGTTCTTAAAACCGACTTTCAGCCCGATGTGGATGCTATTTTAAATAGAATTGATGCGCAAACTAAAATCATTTTCCTTTGCTCTCCAAACAACCCCACCGGCAATTCATTTTCGGAAGCTTCCGTAGAAAAGATCCTGAAGAATTTTAACGGACTTGTAGTTATTGATGAGGCCTACATAGATTTTTCAGCTGAAAAAAGTTGGCTTCAGCGGTTAGAGGAATTTCCGAACCTGGTGATCACGCAAACCCTGTCCAAAGCTTATGGCCTTGCCGGAATAAGGCTGGGGATCTGCTATGCTTCCGAAGAAATTATTGGAATACTAAATAAAATTAAGCCTCCTTACAACGTGAACGAGCTTACTCAAAAACGAGCACATGATCGATTGTCCAGTCCCGAAGAGGTGAGCCAGGAGGTTGAAGTGATTCTTCAGGAGAGAGAGTCGCTGCGTACTAACCTCTCAAAAATGGCATTTGTGAAGGACATTTTTCCGTCAGATGCTAATTTTTTACTGGCCAGAGTAGATGATGCTGCGGGGAAATATGAGCAATTGCTAAAAGCCGGGGTGGTGGTACGCAACCGCAGCAACCAGGAACTATGTGAGAATACCCTGAGGTTCACTGTGGGTACGCCTGAAGAAAACAGGGAATTAATTAAGAAATTAACGCAACTTGAAGCATGAAAAAAGTATTATTTATAGATCGTGACGGCACCATAGTTTTAGAACCCAATGATTTTCAGCTGGATCATTTTGATAAGCTCGAGTTTTATCCCGAAGCTTTTCAATACCTGTCAAAAATAGCAAAAGAGCTGGATTATGAGCTGGTTATGGTGACCAATCAGGATGGTTTGGGTACAGATTCCTTTCCTGAAGATACTTTTTGGCCGGTGCAAAATTTTATTCTGAAGACGTTCGAGAATGAAGGAGTGAAATTTTCTGAAGTAGTGATAGATAGGACTTTTCCTGAAGATAATGCACCCACCAGAAAACCCGGCACCGGACTTTTAAAAGCTTATTTTGATACTGAAAAATACGATCTTAAAAACTCATTTGTTCTTGGAGATCGCCTGACAGATATGGAACTGGCAAAAAATCTTGGTGCAAAAGGGATTTTTATAACAGGTCATGAAGAATTGGGGAGCGGGGAAATTTCGGTTAAAAAGGAAGAACTCCAAAAAGATATCCGGTTGGAAACGAATTCCTGGAAAGACATTTATGAATTTTTAAAACTGGAAGCACGCACTGCGTCCATCAGCAGGAAAACCAATGAAACCGATATTTATATCAAGCTAAACCTCGACGGCACCGGACAAAGCAACATAGACACCGGGATCAAATTCTTTGACCACATGCTCGACCAGATTTCGCGACATGGGCAAATGGATCTGGAAATTACTGTAAAAGGTGATCTTGAGGTAGATGAGCACCATACTATAGAAGACACGGCGATTGCTTTGGGTGAGGTCTTTTCTAAGGCTTTAGGCAACAAGCTGGGCATAGAACGATATGGTTTTGCGTTGCCTATGGATGATTGCCTGGCGCAGGTAGCGATTGACTTTGGCGGAAGGAACTGGCTGGTTTGGGAAACTGAATTTAAAAGAGAAATGATAGGGGCCATGCCTACAGAGATGTTCTACCACTTTTTCAAATCCTTCACCGACGGAGCAAAGGCTAACCTGAACATCAAAGCTGAAGGCACTAATGAACATCATAAAATAGAAGCTATTTTTAAGGCTTTTGCAAAAGCAATTAAAGTAGCGGTAAAAAGAGACGCTGAAAAGATGATATTGCCGTCAACGAAGGGAATGCTTTAAGAGAGTATTGAGTAGTTAGTATTGAGAATTGAGATAAATGAAAATTGTAATTATAGATTACGGGGCGGGTAATATTCAGAGTATAAAGTTTGCTTTGGAAAGACTTGGCTACACCGGAGTATTGAGTAGCGATGCTGAAGAAATAAAGTCGGCAGATAAGGTCATTTTTCCGGGAGTGGGAGAGGCGAGTTCGGCCATGAAAAAGCTTAAAAGTACTGGATTGGATACGTTGATTCCGCAGCTGAAGCAGCCGGTTTTGGGTATTTGCCTGGGCATGCAGTTGATGTGCAACTGGTCTGAAGAAGGTGATACGGAGGGTCTGGGGATCTTTGATGTGGATGTGATCCATTTCGAGAAAACCCTGAAGGTACCGCATATAGGCTGGAACAGGATAAAGGAGCTCAAAAGTGACATTTTTGAGGGGATAGCAGAACAGGAGTTCGTTTACCTGGTGCATAGCTTCTACGCTCCCGTATGCTCTGAAACTATTGCCAAATGCGACTATGGAGTGAATTATTCTTCTGCACTACAAAAAGATAACTTTTCCGGAGTACAATTTCACCCGGAAAAAAGTAGCGAAGCAGGGGAGAAAATTCTGGAAAACTTTTTGAAGTTAGATTTACGAAGTTAGAAGTACGAAGTGAAGTTAGAATTACGAAATCGGAAGTACGAAGTTGTAGTATAAAATTAAGTCAATGAAAGATTTAAAATTAAGAACAAAGGAATTTGCTGTTGATTGCTGGAAGTTTTGCCACAAGATTCCAAATTCCCGGGAGTATAATGCTTATGTGAATCAACTTATCAGAAGTTCAAGTTCTGTAGGAGCAAATTATCGTGCAGCTCAAAGAGCTAAATCAACTGCTGATTTCATTAATAAATTGAAAATTGTTGAAGAAGAAGCAGATGAAAGTATGTATTTTCTTGAGCTTTTTCTGGAAATACTTGATCATGACTTGGAGGAGGTCAAAACTTTGCATTCTGAAGCAAATGAAATATTGTCCATAGTTGTGGCTTCCATAAATACTGCACGTCGCAATCAAAAATAATATCTTTAAAATTATGACTTCTAATTTCGTACTTCTAAAATCTAACTTCAAATGAGAATTATACCAGCCATAGACATCATTGACGGGAAATGCGTAAGGCTTTCACAAGGTGATTACAATTCAAAAAAGATTTATAACGAGAATCCGTTGGAGGTGGCGAAGATGTTTCAGGATCACGGGATTCAGTATCTGCACCTCGTGGATTTAGATGGAGCCAAATCGAAACATATTGTAAATTATAAGGTGCTTGAACAAATCGCTTCAGGAACTGATCTTCAGATCGACTTTGGCGGCGGATTAAAATCTGATAAAGATCTTGAAATCGCCTTCAACAGCGGGGCTTCCCAGATCACTGGTGGCAGTATAGCTGTAAAAGACCGTGAGACATTTTTGTCCTGGTTGGAAAAGTACGGCAGTGAAAAGATCATTTTAGGGGCAGATGCAAAGGACGAAAAAGTGGCCGTGAGTGGATGGCTGGAAGATTCGAAAGAAGATTTGCTTCCGTTTATTCAGAAGTATTCTGAAAATGGAGTGAAATATGTGATCTGTACCGACATTGCCAAAGATGGAATGTTACAGGGGCCTTCTTTTGAATTGTATCGAAAAATTTTGAGTGAAATAAAAGACGTGAAACTGATCGCGTCGGGAGGAATAGCGGAATTTGATGATCTTCCAAAGCTCAGGGAAATTGGGTGTGAAGGTGCTATTTTAGGAAAGGCGATCTATGAAAATAAGATCAGTTTAAAGCAACTGGAGGAATTCATTGGATAAAATTCCAAATTCCAAGCACCAAATTCCAGGCTTCAAATTTGAAATGTGAAGAGGATAATGTGCCGAAAGAATAAAATTATAAAAATAGAGTCACGAGTTCAACCCAGTACTCAATTCTAATTACTCAATACTATAAAAATGTTGACAAAAAGAATAATTCCCTGCCTGGATATCAAAGATGGAAGGACCGTGAAAGGAGTAAATTTTGTGAGTTTACGCGATGCCGGGGATCCGGTGGAGCTTGCTGAAATTTATTCAAAGTCGGGCGCAGATGAGCTGGTTTTTCTGGATATTTCAGCCACCGAAGAGAAAAGAAAGACCCTGGCAGAACTTGTCAGGAAAGTAGCAGCTACCGTAAATATACCATTTACTGTTGGCGGCGGAATATCTTCAGTAGAAGATGTTGATGTGCTGCTGCAAAATGGAGCCGATAAAGTATCTATAAATTCTGCCGCAGTAAAAAATCCTGAACTTATCAATGAACTGGCAGCAAAATTTGGCAGGCAGTGCATTGTTGTGGCCATAGATGCCAGGCAGGTACAGGGCAAATGGCTGGTACATCTGGTAGGTGGAAAAGTCCCGACAGAAATTGACCTTTTTGACTGGGTTAAAGAAGTTGAAGCACGCGGTGCTGGCGAGATCCTCTTCACTTCAATGGACCACGACGGTACCAAGGCAGGATTTGCTAATGAAGCCCTTGCAAAGATCTCTGATTTGGTAAGTATTCCGGTAATTGCTTCAGGTGGTGCAGGAAATAAAGAGCATTTTTGTGAGGCTTTTACTAAAGGGAAAGCCGATGCTGCATTAGCTGCCAGTGTATTTCATTTCAAGGAGATTGAAATCAGGGATTTAAAACAGAAAATGAAGGAAAAAGGGATTGAAGTTAGAATGTAATGTTTAGTAATTAGACCTCACAGGTTTTTTAAACCTGTGAGGTCTGCAGAAGAACCTGATAACCCACCACAACTATAAAAATTAAAATAAATGAAAATAGATTTTTCAAAAGATAAAGACGGTTTAGTTCCTGCGATTATTCAGGATGCACAAACGAAAAATGTGCTCATGCTTGGGTATATGAATGAGGAAGCTTTGGAGAAAACCAAAGAGAGCGGGAAAGTGACATTTTTCAGCAGAAGTAAACAAAGGCTCTGGACTAAAGGGGAGGAAAGTGGTAACTTTCTTCATTTGATAGATATGAAAGTGGATTGCGACAACGATACGCTATTGGTTTCTGTTCATCCTGAAGGTCCCACCTGTCATAAAGGAACCGATACCTGTTGGGGTGAAAAAAATACTTCAGAAATGACATTTTTGGATACCCTGGAAGAAGTCATCTCAGACCGACGATCAAATCCTGCAAATGAAAAGAGCTATGTGGCTTCACTTTTTAGAAGCGGCATAAACAAAATCGCCCAGAAAGTTGGAGAGGAGGCTGTGGAAGTTGTGATTGAATCTAAAGATAATAATGATGACCTGTTTCTCAATGAAAGCGCCGATCTCTTGTTTCATTATTTGATCCTGTTGCAGGCCAAAGGCTACAAGCTCAATGATGTCATTGAAGTTCTAAAGTCAAGACACAGTAAATAAAAATAGCCTGTGATGTGGATCACAGGCTATTCAAAATAATTCATTCGATTTTATTTAGAATCTTCGGAATTCTTCTCTTTTTTGGTCTTTTCGACCTTGATCGTCAATTCATTTTTCTCTTCATCCAGATCCATAAAGACCTTATCTCCTTCAGAGATGTGCGAGGTGATTATTTCCTCGGCTAATGCGTCTTCAATGTACTTCTGAATGGCACGGTTCAACGGCCTTGCCCCATATTGCTTATCAAAACCTTTTTCAGCAATATAGTCTTTGGCTTTTGGACTTAACTCAAGGTTGTAACCTAAAGCTCCAATTCTTCCGAAGAGTTTTTCGAGCTCAATATCGATGATCTTGTGGATATCTTCCTGCTCAAGAGGATTGAAGATCACTACGTCATCAACACGGTTAAGAAACTCGGGCGCAAAGGCTTTTTTAAGTGCACTTTCAATCACACTACGGGCGTTCTCGTCTACCTGAGATTTCTTTGCCGAGGTGCCAAATCCGACTCCCTGACCAAAATCCTTCAGTTTTCTTGCTCCAATGTTAGAGGTCATGATGATAATGGTATTCCTAAAGTCGATCTTACGACCCAAACTGTCAGTTAAATATCCGTCATCAAGAACCTGTAGCAACATGTTGAAAACATCGGGGTGAGCTTTCTCTACCTCGTCGAGCAGGATCACTGCATAAGGTTTGCGTCTCACTTTTTCAGTAAGCTGTCCGCCTTCTTCGTATCCTACATATCCCGGAGGTGCACCAATTAACCTGCTCACTGCAAATTTCTCCATGTACTCACTCATGTCGATACGTATCAAAGCATCTTCATTGTCGAAAAGCTCGCGTGAAAGTATCTTCGCTAACTGAGTTTTACCTACCCCTGTTTGACCAAGGAATATAAATGAACCGATTGGTTTGTTGGGATCTTTAAGTCCTGCACGGTTACGCTGTATGGCTTTCACTACTTTTCCAACTGCATCATCCTGGCCAATAACTTTCCCTTTAATTAATTCGGGTAGCTTGTACAGCTTATTGATCTCGGTTTGGGCGATCCTGTTTACGGGTACGCCTGTCATCATAGATACTACATCGGCAACATTATCTTCTGATACGGTTTCTCTATGCAGTTTAGATTCTTCTTCCCAACGCGCCTGGGCTTGAGCAAGATCTTTCTCTATGTTTTTCTCATCATCGCGTAATTTTGCAGCTTCTTCATATTTCTGCTTTTTTACGACTGTATTTTTAAGTTCCCTTACTTCTTCAAGCTTGCGCTCAAGTTCAAGGATCTGCTTTGGCACATCAATATTGGTGATATGCACACGAGAGCCTGCTTCATCTAGCGCATCAATAGCCTTGTCTGGCAGAAACCTATCGGTCATGTACCTGCTTGTTAGCTTCACACAAGCTTCAATAGCTTCATCGGTATAGGTAACATTATGGTGTTCTTCGTATTTATCCTTTATGTTGTTGAGGATCTCGATAGTTTCTTCAATAGAAGTAGGTTCTACGATCACTTTTTGGAAACGACGTTCTAAAGCACCATCTTTTTCAATATACTGCCTGTACTCATCGAGAGTAGTAGCACCAATACATTGAATTTCACCTCTTGCTAATGCAGGTTTGAACATGTTGCTGGCATCGAGACTTCCTGTAGCGCCACCGGCACCTACAATGGTGTGGATCTCATCAATGAAAAGAATAATATCATCGTTCTTTTCCAGCTCGTTCATCACAGCCTTCATTCTTTCTTCAAACTGGCCGCGGTACTTGGTTCCTGCCACTAAACTGGCAAGGTCAAGCGTTACCACGCGTTTATCAAAAAGAATCCTTGAAACTTTCCTTTTAACGATTCGAAGGGCAAGACCTTCAGCAATGGCCGATTTACCAACTCCGGGTTCTCCAATAAGGAGCGGATTGTTCTTTTTTCTTCGGCTTAATATCTGTGAAACGCGTTCAATTTCTTTCTCGCGGCCTACAACAGGATCAAGTTTATCAAGCTCTGCAAGTGCAGTGAGATCCCTTCCGAAGTTATCCAGAACGGGAGTTTTGGATTTCTTTGTTGATTTACCAGGGGTACCGGCAAAAGGGTTGCTCTTTCCGGCGTCGTCTGAAGTTGCGTCTTCATCTGAAAATGATTCGGCAGTAGGAGCATCCATATAATCATCATCATTGGTGATCATATATTTGAACTGATCTTTAACTCCGTCATAATCTACTTTCAGCTTGTTGAGGAGCTTGGTAGTAGGATCGTTTTCGTTTCTCAAAATGCACAACAGCAGGTGAGCTGTATTAATAGAAGTGCTTTGAAAAAGCTTGGCTTCTAAAAATGTGGTTTTAAGAGCTCTTTCTGCCTGGCGGGTTAAATGAAGGTTTCTCTTCTCGTTAGACTCTACAGCTACATCGGGGTTAGCCGGGCTAAGAATCTCTACTTTTCTTCTTAAATGAGTGAGGTCAACATCCAGGGCGTTAAGTATATTAATGGCTTTACCATCACCGTCCCTTAGAAGACCCAGCATTAAATGCTCTGTACCTATAAAGTCATGACCAAGCCTTAGGGCTTCTTCCTTGCTGTAGGCAATCACATCTTTTACTCTTGGTGAAAAATTATCATCCATGTTAATTCCTTTCTCTCTTGATTATATTTATTCAGGTTTCAAAAACCGTACCCGATTCTTTTTGTTCGTTTTTTATGAAGTAAAGCTAATTGACGAATTTGCTTCAATAAAACAAAGCAGAATGTAATGAACTTATTAACCAAGCACAACTAAAAATTTGTTAATAAAATACAAGAAAACCTCAATGAATAGTGCGCCCGGGTGGGGCAAAATGCGTAAATTGGCACGTTAGATTTTTGAACCAAAATAACAGATATTTATGGCTGAAGGAGAAAAGTTAATTCCTATCAATATTGAAGATGAAATGAAGTCGGCCTACATTGATTATTCAATGTCGGTCATTGTGTCACGTGCACTGCCAGACGTGCGTGACGGTTTGAAACCGGTGCATCGCCGGGTATTATATGGAATGTATGAACTGGGGGTACTATCCAACAGGGCTCACAAAAAATCTGCAAGAATTGTAGGGGAAGTACTTGGTAAGTTTCACCCGCACGGGGATTCTTCTGTTTACGACACTATGGTGCGTATGGCCCAGGAGTGGAGTTTGCGTTATATGTTAGTTGACGGCCAGGGTAACTTTGGTTCAGTTGATGGCGATAGCCCGGCTGCCATGCGTTATACCGAAGCCAGGATGCGTAAAATAAGTGAAGATATGTTGGCCGATATTGACAAGGAAACTGTTGATATGCAGCTTAACTTTGATGATACTATCCACGAGCCTACAGTTTTACCTACACGTATTCCCAATCTCCTTGTGAACGGTGCCAGTGGTATTGCTGTTGGTATGGCGACAAATATGCCGCCTCACAACCTTTCAGAAGTTGTTGACGGTGTAACAGCCTATATTGAGAATAATGACATTGAAATAGACGAACTGATTGAGCACGTAAAGGCTCCCGATTTTCCTACAGGCGGGACCATTTATGGCTATGACGGTGTTCGTGAAGCCTTTAAAACAGGGCGTGGCAGGGTTGTTATTAGAGCCAAAGCTTATACTGAAGAAGTTGCAGGCAAAGAGGCTATTATTGTGACTGAGATTCCTTACCAGGTCAATAAGGCTGAAATGATCAAAAAAACCGCCGAACTGGTTAATGAAAAGAAAATAGAAGGTATTTCTTTAATTAGAGATGAGTCAGACCGAAATGGGATGCGCATCGTCTATATATTAAAAAGAGATGCTATCCCCAATATTGTTCTAAACTTACTTTATAAGCACACCGCACTTCAAAGTTCCTTTAGTGTGAATAACATTGCACTGGTAAACGGGCGTCCTCAAATGTTGAATTTGAAGGATATGATCTATCATTTTGTGGAGCATCGTCATGAAGTTGTGGTACGCAGAACAGAGTATGAGCTAAGAAAAGCTGAAGAGCGGGCACATATTCTTGAAGGTTTGATTATTGCTTCAGACAATATTGACGAGGTTATTGCCTTGATAAGAGCTTCGAGTAATGCTGATGAAGCTCGTACTAAGTTAATTGAGCGCTTCGAACTAACCGAGATACAGGCTAAGGCTATTGTTGAGATGCGTTTAAGACAGCTTACAGGTCTTGAGCAAGATAAACTTCGTGCTGAGTATGAAGAGATCATGAAGACCATTGAAGATCTTAAAGATATTCTTGCCCGTAAGGAGCGAAGGATGCAGGTGATAAAAGATGAAATGCTTGAGGTCAAGGAAAAATACGGAGATGAAAGACGTTCTGTTATTGAGTATGCCGGTGGAGATCTTAGCATGGAAGATATGATTCCAGATGAGCAGGTAGTGATTACTATTTCTCACGCAGGCTATATTAAAAGAACTTCTCTTACAGAATATAAAACCCAAAACAGAGGTGGTGTAGGCCAGAAAGGTTCTACAACAAGAACTGAAGACTTCCTTGAGAACCTGTTTATTGGTACTAACCACCAGTATATGTTATTCTTTACTGAAAAAGGTAAGTGTTTCTGGATGAGGGTGTTTGAGATTCCTGAAGGAAGTAAAACTTCAAAGGGTAGGGCGATTCAGAATTTGATCAATCTTGAACCCGATGATAAGCTTAAAGCATTTATATGTACTAAAGACTTAAAAGACGAACAGTACATCAATAGCCATTATGTGATGATGGCTACCAAGAAAGGGCAGGTGAAGAAAACTTCTCTTGAACAGTATTCAAGACCCCGAACAAATGGTATTAATGCAATTACTATTCGTGAAGGCGATGAACTTCTTGAGGCAAGACTAACTACAGGAGAAAGTCAGGTGATGCTGGCTTTAAGGAGCGGAAAAGCCATTAGGTTCGACGAGAGTAAAACCCGACCTATGGGTAGGAATGCTTCCGGAGTAAGAGGTATAACCCTTGCCGATGATAACGATGAGGTAGTAGGTATGATTACTATTGAGAACCCGATGGAAGAAACTGTACTGGTTGTTTCTGAAAACGGTTACGGAAAACGTACTTATATAGATGATCCTGAAGATGGAGAACCAACTTATAGAATTACAAACCGTGGAGGTAAAGGTGTTAAAACCATTTCTATAACCTCTAAGACAGGTAGTCTTGTGGCTATTAAAAGTGTTACAGATCTTGATGACCTTATGATCATCAACAAATCTGGACTTGCTATTAGAACATCTGTTTCAAATCTACGGGTAATGGGGCGTGCAACCCAGGGTGTTAGGTTAATTAACCTTAAAAATAATGACTCTATTGCTGCAGTGGCTAAAGTGATCAATGAAGAAGAAGATGTTGAGGATGTAGCTGGTGACGCAACCCCCGAAGCGACTGATCAAAATCAGGATGGCACAACTATTGCGAATGACAGTGAGGAATAATTTTAAATCAAAACCAAAAAAGATGAAAACCAGAATTTTAACGGCAGCATTCGCTATGTTTACTGTCGTATCATTTGCCCAAAAGAAGGAAATCAAGCGAGCCGGTAAAGCGGTTGAGAAAGGAGAATATCAGGAAGCTAAGAATTACCTTCAGCAGGCAGAAGCACAGTTAGCTAGCGCTGACGAAGATGAAAAAGCTGATTTCTACCTTTACAGAGGATATGCATTGGTAGGAAACGGAGAAAATGTGGCTACTGCCGACTTAATGGCAGCTTCTGAAGCAATGAAAAAAGCTAAGGAACTTGGTCATGATGAGGCAGAGCAGGGAATGGCTGCAGTAAGTAATGCCCTGGTAAATGCAGCTATTTCAGACCAAAATGCTCAAAATTTTTCAGATGCATCCAAAAAACTGGAGACGAGCTTTAGAATGAGTAATCGTGACACCGTATATCTTTATTATGCAGCTTCTAATGCTGTAAATGCACAAGATTACGATGAAGCTTTAAGATATTATAAGGAGCTTCAGGATCTAGGTTTTACAGGAGAAGAAACTATCTATACAGCTGTAAACAAAGAAACCGGGGAGGAAGAGAGAATGGCTTCTAAAGAGCAGAGAGACCTTTTTGTAAAATCTGGTAATTACATCAATCCTCAGGATAAGAAAGAGGAATCTAAAGAAGGAGAGATCGCTAAGAACATTGCCTTAATCTACATTGAAAAAGGTGACAATGAAAAGGCGGTTGCGGCAATGGAAAGAGCCAAACAGGCAAATCCTAATGATGCAAGCCTTATGCAGGCAGAAGCAGACATGTACTACAGAATGGGGGACATGGCAAAATACCGTGAAATTCTTGAAGAAGTTGTAAGTCAAAATCCAAATGATGCCACTCTATATTACAACATGGGAGTAAGTTCAGCAGAACTTGGAGAAAAAGAACGTGCTGTAGAATACTACAAAAAAGCTCTTGAAATTGATCCTGAAATGAACAATGCCAGAATCAACATTGCTTTTGTAATTCTTTCTAAAGAAGCTCCTTTAGTAGAAGAGATGAATAGTCTTGGTATGAGTAAGGCAGATCAAAAGAAGTATGATGAGCTTGCTAAAGAGCGTCAGCAAATCTATAGAGACGCACTTCCACACCTTCAAAAGGTAATGGACAGAGATGCCGATAACATTGAAGCTGCCAGAACGATAATGAATATCCACTATCAGTTAAATGAAACTGAAAAAGCAGAAGAAATGAAAGCTAAGATCGCAGAACTTGAAGCTTCAAGCGCAGCAGCTCCAAAGCAGTAAACACATATTAATTTTATAAAAAAAGCCCGTTCATTTTTTGAACGGGCTTTTTTTATATGATCTTTTTTATCACTCTAAGCTTATGGGTGTGCCGGCGTAGTTCAGCGTTGTAGATCCCCGAGTGGTCTATACGATCAAGTCGTACCTTGCCGTCTACATGTATAATGTAATTGTCTCTCATCATAATGCCCACGTGATTAATAGAACCGTCGGGGCTGTCGAAAAATGCCAGGTCACCTGGTTCACTCTCTTCTATAAAACTAAGAGACTCTCCCTGCTGTGCCTGTTGGGCAGCATTTCGTGAAAGTTTATAGCCGTTAAGCTTGTATACCATTTGGGTGAAACCACTGGAATCAATGCCCATAGGACTTTTTCCGCCCCACAGGAAGGGTGCATTGAGGTACAAAAAGGCAGTTTCTATCAGTTTTTCTTTCGGCTGGGCTTTTGTAGCAACCGCACCCGAATGCTCGTGTTTCATTAGGGTAACTGCATTGAGAACAGAGCCAATAGGTATTGGAACAAGTTGTCCTTCGCCTGTCACAAACTCCATAAGATCTGCTGAAAGTTGAAGTTCTTCTCCTTCCAGTTTCTCAAAGTCAGGTTGAGAGATCTTTAGCAGTTGTTTATTATCGATCCAGGCCTCAAGGTCTTCAAAAGAAGTGCGTATTCTTGACCATTTTCCTCTTTCTTCCAGTAACTTAAAGGTTTCCCCGTATAGCAGCTGACTAACCATTTCGGCGGTGTGTGCAGGTTCTGCTCTTAGCGGAACCGTACCTAAAATACAAATGGCATATTGCATCAAAAAGGTGCTTTCTAACCTAAATTATTGTGGACGTTCAATGACTATTGCCGAAGCACCACCACCACCGTTACAAATGGCCGCAGCACCTATTCTGGCATTGTTTTGCTCCAGAACACTTAGCAGCGTGATTATGATTCTCACACCAGAGCAACCAAGGGGATGACCTAAGGAAACGGCACCACCATTTACATTCGTATTCGTATCGGTTAAGCCCAATATTTTCATGTTGGCCAACCCTACTACAGAGAATGCTTCATTGAACTCGAAAAAGTCAACTTCTTCCTGAGAAATGTTGGCTTTTTTAAGAGCTCTTGGTAAAGCTATAGCGGGAGCAGTGGTAAATTTCTCCGGGTCCTGTGCGGCATCTGCGAATCCTTTAATGCTGGCAAGGATCTTTAGGCCCAGTTCTTCGGCTTTCTCACGGCTCATTAGAACCACAGCACCGGCACCATCGTTTATAGTAGAAGCGTTTGCAGCTGTAACCGTACCTTCTTTAGAAAAAGCAGGGCGTAAGGATGCAAGTTTATCCATTTTTACATTCTTGTATTCTTCATCCTCCTTCACAATTATCGGATCTCCTTTTCGTTGGGGAACTTCTACGGGCACCACTTCATTGTCAAACTTGCCTTCTTCCCACGCTTTTGCAGATCTTTGATAAGATTGTGCAGCAAATTTATCCTGGTCTTCTCTCGAAAATTCATGTTCTATGGCACAGTTATCTGCACAAACTCCCATAGCAAGCTGGTTGTAAGCATCCATAAGTCCGTCTTTTTGCAAGCCGTCAATCATAGTGGCTGGTCCAAATTTCTGACCATTTCTCAGGTGAAGGTAGTGAGGGATCATGCTCATATTTTCCATTCCCCCGGCAACTATGATGTCAGCGTCTCCAAGGGCGATAGATTGTACACCCTGCATTACTGCTTTCATACCGCTGGCACAAACTTTATTTACCGTAGTACATGGTACAGAATGAGGAATACCGGCGCCCAATGCAGCCTGTCTTGCAGGAGCCTGACCCAGGCCTGCCTGTACTACATTTCCCATGAGGACTTCGTCTACCATTTCAGGTTTCAGGTTGATCTTTTCCAGGGCTCCTTTAATGGCTGTTGATCCCAGTTTAGTTGCGAGAACTGTTGATAAGCTACCCAAAAAACTACCTATTGGAGTTCGTGCAGCGCTTACTATGACTACTTCCTTATTCATGGTTTAGCGGATTAAGATTTTACTTTTTGCGAATTTAATCATTTTATAAGGAAGAAACCAACGGGTTCTCTACAGCCAGCTTTTTTTAGTACTTTTGATAAGAGATAGCCCGGAATGAAATCATTTATAAACAGTCTTTATAAAAATCAGGATCTTTTTTACAAAGTTTTCTTATTTCTACTTACCACCTTCATCATTGTGTACATGTTTCCAAAAGGTGGAAAATTTAAATACGAGATCCCTAAAGGGAAACCATGGCAGTATGAGAACCTGTATGCCCCTTTCGATTTTGCAATTTTAAAGGCCCCCGACGAACTTGCTGCAGAAAAGGAGGAGATCAACAAGACTCACATTCCTTACTACGATTACAATGCTGAAGTTGTCTCGCAGGTTGAGGCAAGCCTGGATGAGCAGTTTGTTCGAATATTTCCCGACACCCTCACCCGGAGAGAAAATATGCGACTTCAGAATTTTATTCAGAATACTTTTGAAGAGATCTATGATGCCGGGGTGCTGCAGGAGATCGTTCCGCTAAGCCCAGATCAATTGGTTTACCTTCGGGAAGGGAATGAAGTCACCGAGGTTACCTATAAAAGCATTATAAAACAGAACCAGTTGAGGGACTTTCTCAACAAGAAAATAGATAAGGTGCAGCTGCAAAATTATCGGGAGGAGTTGATTGGGTTGTTTTTTGACAGCGTGAAACCCAACGTCACTTACAATGAAGCGCTAACTCAAAGTGACCTTGAAAGCAGGTACAACCAGATTTCATATACCCGCGGAAATGTTGAACGGGGGACAATCATTGTTGCGAAAGGAGAAGTGGTAGAGGGAGACAAACTGCAGGTACTCAATTCTCTTAAAGCCGAATATGAATCGCAGGTGTGGAGCGAGGCCAACTACAATTGGGTGATTGTGGGATATACTTTGCTTGTCTTTCTCGCTTTACTCATGTTAATGCTGTTCATTCGAAAATATCGGTATGACATCTTTCAGAACAATATAAAAGTGACCTTCATTTTCTTTAATGTCACGCTCATGGTGCTGCTTACCGTATTGGTGATAAGGTTTAATGTAGCTTATGTCTACGTGGTACCTTTGTGTGTACTGCCGCTTACCATTAAAGGCTTCTTTGATTCAAGACTTGGCTTGTTTACCCATGTTATTACTGTATTGCTACTCGGGTTCATTGTGCCGGATAGTTATGAATACATGTTCCTTCAAATAATTGCAGGTATAGTCACGATTCTTACGGTTTCAGAACTTTATAAAAGAGCTAATTTATTTATTACAGTAGGGCAAATTACCCTCGTGTATATTGTCTCTTATTTTGCCTTTACCATAATTCAGGAAGGTTCGATCTATGAAGTAGAACCCGAAACTTTTCTCATGTTCCTGCTTGGAGGTTTGGCAACCCTTTTTGTGCAGCCGCTAATCTATGCTTATGAAAAAATATTCGGATTAATTTCTGATATGTCGTTGCTCGAATTGTCAGATACCAATTCTAAATTGCTGAAAGAACTTTCCGATAAGGCTCCAGGTACTTTTCATCACTCGCTCAATGTCGCTAATCTCGCAGAGGCAGCGGCAAATGAGATAAATGCGAATGCCATGCTGGTGAGGGTAGGAGCGTTATATCACGACATTGGTAAAATGCGAAATCCAACGTATTTTACAGAGAACCAAACTACATCGGTAAATTCTCATGATGAACTTTCCCCTAAAGAAAGTGCAGAAATTATCATTGAACACGTAATTAACGGGATAGAGGTTGCCAAAAAAAGGAACCTTCCCGACAGGGTTATTGACTTTATTCGAACCCATCACGGCACAACCACGGTCTATTATTTTTTAAAGAAAGCCATGGAAAATGACCAGCACGTGAATGAAGATGATTACAGGTATCCCGGTCCAATGCCATTTAGTAAAGAGACTGCTATCCTTATGATGTGCGACAGTGTTGAAGCTGCCAGCAGAAGTATCAAGGAACCTACGGCCAATATGATCGATGAGTTTGTAGAAAGGATCATCAACAAACAAATGGAAGATGGCCAGTTCCTCAATTCAAATATTACCTTTATGGAAATTCAGCAGGTAAAAAAGGTGCTAAAGCGCAAGCTGAAAAATATCTACCATCTAAGGATAGAGTACCCGGAGTAGGTTTTACCACACCTTTACAATATTCACTTCGCCGTCTCTAAAGCTGAAGGAATCTCCTGCTTTTTTACCTTCCATTTCCTTATAAATAGGGGAATCTGTAGAGATTGCGTAGACTTTACTACCACTCTCCATATCCAGCTCTCCAAGAGGGACAGATACAAAGTAGTAGTTGTTTTCGGTTTCCACCACACTACCGGGTCTAACCACTTCGCTGCGATGGTCCCTATCCAGGTTCGCAAGCGTTTCTTTCATGCTGCGCACCCGGTCAAGATAGGCTGCGTTTTTCTCATATTCGGTCAGCATTTCTCCTTTGTTTCCGTATTCGTCAAAATCGGGATGAAACTTATGCTGCTCGTTCTGGCCGCTAATGGTATTCATTTTCTCATTATACTGGTCAATTTTATCATTGACCTGGTCCAGACATTTATTAAATAATTCTTCTTTGTTAATGCTCATTTTTTTCTCGTTTTGCTTAAAATTAGCCAACGTGATATTCAAAAAAGAACAATTAGCAAAAGTTTAATAGTTACAATTAATACGGAATCCGCTTATACCGCCGGCAGTTTATCGAGCAGCTGTATATTGCTTTGCAACCTGTTTTTCACCAGATCCATCATCCTTTTGTTGAGTGCCGATGAATTAGTAATGTAGTAGCTGTACTCTTTAATAGTGAATTGTCCTATGACCATTCCTTTTAAGCTGTTGCGGAATTTCATATCCTTCTGAATAGCATTTTCTATATAAGCCATTCTTTTTTCTATGCTCATGTCGTAAAACACATTCTTGTGTTTTTGCACGTAATTCCTGAAGGCTTCCAGCAGCAGGTCATTTTGCAGCATGATCACCGGGCGCAAAGTGAGGTTTTGGAACTGCTCATCGGGCAGGGTTGAAGCATTTACGACTGCCGATTCTATATGTGGCCTTAGTTGGAGAAGGAGTTCATCACGTTCTTTCATAGCTATGGTTTTGTTTAAAGATAGCGAAAGTCAGGGCTGCTTCCCGGGCCGCCCTTTATGAATTATAAACCTGTTGTAAACAATTTGATCATCAGTTAAAGTCTTTTTAATAATTTCTTCTGGCGATACGTTCTTCTTACCTTTAAAAAAAAGCCATTTATATGATCCTTTCAAAAAATCCATATACGGGGGAAACCCTGCAAGAACATAAAGAATCAACTTCTGAAGATATCGACAAGGCCCTTGAAAAGGCCACTACAGTATTTGAGGAGTGGAGAACAACTTCTTTTTCATTTCGGTCAAAGCTTATGCTGAAGGCTTCCGAAGAACTTAAAAAAAATAAGCAGGAATATGCCGAAACAATCACCAAAGAAATGGGAAAACCCATTAAACAGGCTATTGCTGAAGTAGAAAAGTGCGCCTGGGTGTGCGAATATTATTCTGAAAACGCCGAAGCACAACTTGCTCCTGAAACTATAGAAACTGATGCCGAAAAAAGCTACATCAATTACGCGCCTTTAGGAGTGATTATGGCAATCATGCCCTGGAATTACCCTTTTTGGCAGGTATTCAGGTTTGCGGCTCCGGCTTTAATGGCGGGGAATGTGGGGGTGCTTAAACACGCCAGTAATGTAATGATGTGCGGGAAGAATATCGAAAAAGTATTTATAAGAGCAGGTTTTCCTGAAGGTTGTTTCCAGAATCTCACCATTGGAAGTAAAAAAGTGGAGGAAGTGGTGAAAGATAAAAGAGTAAAAGCAGTTACCCTTACAGGCAGTGAAGGTGCCGGAGGCAGTGTTGCAGCTATAGCAGGAAAAGAGATTAAAAAATCGGTACTCGAACTGGGTGGGAGCAATGCCCTGGTAGTTTTTGATGATGCCGATTTGGAAGAAACCGTTAAAACCTGCGTACAGGCAAGGTTTCAAAATACCGGACAGAGCTGTATAGCCGGAAAACGCCTTTTGCTGCATAAAAATATTGCTGAAAAGTTCACTGAAATGTTCCTCAAAGAGGTTAAGGAATTAAAAGCGGGAGATCCTATAGATGAAGATACTTTTATTGGCGTACAGGCTAGGGAAGACCTGGCGAAGGACCTGGAAAAGCAGGTAAATGATTCCGTTGAAATGGGCGCGAAGATCCTCACGGGTGGGGTGCGAAAAAAGGCATTTTACGCACCTACTGTTTTGAAAGATGTGACCCCTGAAATGCCGGTTTTTAAAGAGGAAACTTTTGGGCCAGCCATAGGGATTACCACTTTTAGATCTGATGAAGAAGCCGTAAAACTTATAAATTCGACTCAATTTGGCCTGGGCGTGTCCCTCTTTACCAAAAGCCGGGAAAAAGCTGAAAATCTTATTCCGAAAATAGAAGATGGGGCAGTGTTTGTCAATGAGCTGGTGAAAAGTGATCCGCGTTTACCTTTTGGAGGTACCAAAAAATCGGGTTATGGCCGGGAATTGTCAAAATTTGGCATCAGAGAGTTTATGAATATCCAGACAGTGTATTTTAAGTAAGAAATATGGCAAGGCAGAATATATCAGTTACAACAGATAGTGTGATTTTTTTTAGAAATAATAATCAGCCGAAAGTACTGCTGGTTAAGCGGAAAAAAGATCCTTTTAAGGACCAGTGGGCGCTTCCGGGAGGCTTTCTTGAAGATGAGGAACCACTGGAGATTGGTGCCAAAAGAGAGCTTGCAGAAGAGACAGGCCTAAAAGTGAGAAATCTGAAACAGCTCAAGGCTTTTGGAACCCCCGGAAGAGATCCCAGGGGCAGGACGATTAGTATTCCGTTTTGGGGCGAGGTAACTTCCGAAGAAAAAGTAGAGGGAAGTGATGATGCCGCCGATGCACGCTGGTTTTCTCTGAATGATCTACCCGAATTGGCTTTTGATCATTCCGAAATTCTGGAGCTTGCACGGGAGGCTTATTTGGGGCAAAATGATTAACTTTATTGCCCTTAAAAAAATGAGTTCCCTATGAGATTTCACACCCGAAAATGGATTAAACCACAAGACCTTAACCCCAATGGTACCCTGTTTGGTGGCCGCTTATTAGAATGGATAGACGAGGAAGCTGCGCTTTACTCTATCATACAGCTGGAGAATTCCCGCACCGTTACCAAGTTTATAAGTGAAATTGATTTCAAAAGCTCTGCCCGGGAAGGGGATATTATTGAAATAGGAATGGATGTGGTAAAATTTGGTACTGCTTCCATAACCCTTCGCTGTGAGGTCCGTAATAAAATGACCCGCGAAGTGATCATTACGATAGACAGAATTGTTATGGTTTCCCTTGATGAAAACGGAAAGGCAAAACCTCACGGAAAGACAAAGATCGAATACGTGAAAGACCGACTGAAAGATTAGTCGGTTTCCGACATAAAACTAAAAACAGCCAAGATTCAGCAGTTTTCAATACTGTGGCTAGTGCTGTTTTTTTTTGCTTTTATTTTAGCGTTTTAAACTCTCACTTTTAAAAAAATCCTTCCGAAGAAGTGTGGTAAAAACCTTATTTGGACTGCAGGGGTTTAAGAGCTTTCAGGATATCGTCACCTGAAGGAGATTCGAATAATTGCAAATCAAAATAAGGAATGGCAGCTATAAGGTGATCAAAGATATCGGCTGTAATAGCTTCATAAAACTCCCATCTCTTGTCTTCGCTAAAGCAGTAAATTTCAATAGGAATTCCCTGAGTTGTAGGTGGAAGATGCCTTACCATCATGGTCATTTCCTTGTGTATCTTTGGATGTGCTTTTAAGTAGGAGAGGGCGTATTGCCTGAAAACACCCAGGTTGGTTTGATGTCTTCCATTGATAAGGTGCTTTTTATCTACTCCCAACTTGCTATTATAAGCGTTGATCTCTTCCTGCCTTTCGTGTATGTATGGGGCAATCAAATCAAACTCCTGGAACCTAGCCAGATCTTCATCATTAATAAACCGTATGGAGTTTTGTTTAATATTAAGGGAACGTTTGATGCGCCGCCCGGGAGATTCCTGCATTCCGCGCCAGTTGTGGAAAGAATCAGAAATCAGGTTATAGGTAGGAATGGTGGTGTAGGTATTGTCCCAGTTTTGGACTCTAACGGTGGCGAGATTGATTTCGGTCACAAAACCATCGGCTCCATATTTACTGAAGGTTATCCAGTCACCAATGCGCACAATATCGTTAACCGAAACCTGTATGGAGGCGATAAATCCAAGAATGGTGTCTTTGAAAATAAACAGGATAATGGCTGAAGCCGCTCCTAACGAAATAAGAAAACCGACAACAGATTTTCCAGTAAGTTCCGAGAACATGAATATGATCCCTATAGACCAGAAAAATATGATAAGAATCTGTGCGTAACTCTCTATAGGCTTGTCGTGGTAACGCTCATGCCTTTTCATATAATTCGTAGTGGTACGAACCAGACTTCTTCCAATAAATACAGTAAGAAAAATAATATAGATGTCTACCAGCTTTTCGAATACAGAGAGCAGCTTGGGGTAATCTTCAAATACTACAGGCACCGTAAGGATGAGCAGCAAAAGCGGGAAGATGTTGCTTATATACCTCGGAAAATTGCTTTTTACAAGATAATCATCAAAGGTGGTTACGGTCTTATTCGTAAATCTTTGAAATGAGGTAAGCACCAGCTTCTTGGTGATGTAATGCATAACATACCAAAGAACACCTACTATGGCAATGTTGATAAGCATGTTCAGGAAATGAGCGACATCTACGTCCATTCCCTGTTCAATAAAGTAGTTCGCTAAAAAGTTACCCAGTTCCCTTGTTTGTTCCTTCATCCTCTAGAGATATTTCTTCTCTACATAAAAAGGGCCCAGGGGCAACACAGAACTAAGGCAAACAATGAGCAAAGTTTTTGTCTTCCACTGTAAAGGTTTGAATAGTAGTAAAGCTCCAAAGATATAGGCTACAAATAATAAACCGTGGGCCATTCCCACAATACGCACCATTTCTGGCGCTTCCCAAATGTACTTTAAAGGCATGGCGATGAGTAAAAGGACCAGAAAGGAAACCCCTTCAAAAATGCTTATCCACTTAAATATTTTTACTTGTGATTCTAATGACATAGCTGTGCTTTTTTCAAGTTGCAAATATACCTTAAAAGGTCTTAAAATAAGGCTGAAAATTCTTAATTTCTTTGCCTATAGGCTCCTGCTGAAGCTCCTGTCCTTTGATTGTTAATCACATATTAGCAGTATGTAAAAGACATAACATTTTAGGTCGTGGCCTCTCAATTTTAGTGGTTAATTTCTTAATTTGCGGGATACTCAGAAATAGTAAAAATGAATAAAAAAATACTGGTCACCGGTGGATTGGGTTTTATAGGATCCCATACGGTGGTTGCACTTCAGGAAAGAGGTTTTGATGTAGTAATTATAGATAATCTTTCAAACTCCTCAATCGAGGTCCTGGGTGGCATAACGAAGATCACCCGAATTTCTCCGGAATTTGAAAATCTGGATCTGCGGGACAAACAATCAGTTAATAATTTTTTTGAAAAATATCAGGACATAGACGGCGTCATACATTTCGCTGCTTCTAAGGCTGTGGGAGAAAGTGTTCAGAATCCCTTGCTTTATTACGAAAATAATCTCAATTCTTTAATTTATCTCTTGCAGCAGTTGAAGGAAAAGGAGGCGCCAAAATTCATCTTTAGTTCTTCCTGTACTGTTTATGGCCAGGCAGATGAATTACCTATTACTGAAAACGCCCCTGTTAAAAAAGCAGAATCGCCTTACGGAAATACCAAGCAGATAGGAGAAGAGATCATTTTTGACACCTGTAGTGCGGTACCGCATTTAAAAGCAATTTCTTTGCGATATTTCAATCCCATAGGAGCCCATCATTCTGCCAATATTGGAGAGCTGCCTATAGGAACACCTCAAAACCTGGTGCCGTATATCACTCAAACTGCAGCCGGAAAAAGAGAGCAACTTTCCATTTTTGGTAATGATTATCCTACACCAGATGGTACCTGCATCAGGGATTATATTCATGTAATGGATCTTGCCAGAGCTCACGTAATCGCCCTGGAACGGCTTTTAGATAACGAGCAGGAAAATAATTACGAGGTCTTTAATCTTGGCACCGGAAAAGGAAATTCTGTTTTAGAAGCTGTACAGGCTTTCGAAAAAGTTTCAGGAAAAAAATTGCCTTATACCTTTGTTGATAGGAGGGAAGGGGATATCGTTGCTGCTTATGCCGATACTACCAAAGCTAACAGAGTGCTAAACTGGACAGCAGAATTTAATATTGAAGATGCTATGGAAAGTGCCTGGAAATGGCAGCAGAAGCTAGAGGAGAAGAATTAGAAAAAGTAAACTGTCTAAAATATAAGCTTAAAGGCTAATTCAAACTTTGTGTGTACTTTCCTGAAGGAAAGTTCTAGAACCCAATCTCTCACATTGAGCTCATAAGGGATTTACATTTTAGACAGTTTTATATGCTTCAGTTAGTTTACAATAAACGCATGAATAACTCCGGGTAACCAACCTATTAATGTCAGGATAATGCTTATCAAAAGAGCTGTTCCTACTCCATGGTTCAAATAAACGGCTAAAGGAGGTAAAAGGATATTCAAAATGATTGTCAGCATGATTCTTTTTTTATTGGTTATACAACCAAATTAATGATAATTTATTAAAATTTATTCGCATACTTTTGGTTTAGCTTCAATTTAACATGCAGATAATTAATGTCTTAAGACCTCTATAAAATGGATCTTAAATAGCAGAGGGCTGCTAACTTCATTCCGCAGACCCAAATAAAAAGTTCATCGGGAAAAGGCTATCTTCGCAAAAAAATAAAGCAATGACATTTAAGGACCTGGGAGTATCAGAAGACATTATTAAAGGCTTGAAAGAGATGGGAATTATAAACCCAACAAAGATCCAGGAAGCTGCAATCCCGATATTAACCGAAGGAGAGGTAGACTTCGTGGGACAGGCGCAGACAGGCACAGGTAAAACTGCAGCCTTTGGTTTGCCTATTCTCGCACAGGTTGATCCTGCCAAAGATGAAATACAGGCCTTAATACTTGCACCAACCAGAGAATTGGGACAGCAAATTGCCAGACAGCTTTTCAAATTCACCAAGTACTCCGATAAAGTTTTTACTGAAGCTGTTTACGGTGGGGAGAAAATAGATATTCAAATTTCCAGGCTTAACCGCCCCACTCAAATTGTAGTGGCTACACCCGGTAGGTTGATTGACCTTATGAAGCGTAAAGCTATTGATATTAGAAAGGTAAAGACCCTGGTGCTTGATGAGGCAGATGAAATGCTGAGCATGGGCTTTAAAAAAGATCTTACCGAAATATTAGAAGGTACCTATTCACAGGAAAGAAATGTATGGCTTTTCTCGGCTACCATGCCGCATGAACTTAATGAGATCATTAATAAATACGTCAAAAAGAATGCCCGTAAGGTGAGCATTGATAAAGAGGATGCTGTAAACACTGGAATTGAACACCAATTTGTGGCCGGTGATGATAACAGTAAACTTGACACGCTTGCTTACTTTCTTAAAAGTCAGGGGAAAAAACGGGGAATTATTTTCACAAAAACAAAAACCGCTGCCAGAACGCTTTCAAAACAGTTGACCGCTAAAAATTACGAAGTCGGATTACTTGAAGGCGATATGCTTCAGAAAGACCGGGACAAAGTAATGAGAGCTTTTAAGGGAAAAAACCTGAGGCTATTGGTTTCTACCGATGTTGCTGCCAGGGGTATTGATGTTGCAAATCTTGCTTTTGTGGTGCACTATCAACTGCCAGATCAAACCGATTACTACACTCACCGTAGTGGCCGTACTGCAAGAGCTGGAAATACAGGGTTATCACTCGCCCTTGTTAATCAATATGAGCTTAAAAAGCTCCGCCAGATGGAAAGGGAATTAAATATAAAATTTACTCAGATTCGCTAATTAGAGAAGGTCGCAGCTTTCTTTATCAAGTTCGGTCTCTATGGTGTAATGGTCAAAATGATACTCCTGGAGCACATTTTTCACCGCCCGCTTCACATCCAGTAACTGCTGGAATTTACTGATATCTTCCAGTTTTATGTGGGTGGTAAATACATGATCTGTGCCTTCAAGCGACCATACATGCATGTGATGTAGGGAAGCAATATGTGGAATAGCCTGAATTTTATTTTCGATTTCCTCAAGATTGATTTCTTTTGGAACGCCCTGTAAAAAAATAAACAGGGTCTCCTTAAGTCGCTTAAAAACGTTGTATAGAATGAAAACGGTTATTAGCAGCGATAGGGCAGGATCAAGATAAGGGGTCTCGTAAAAATGCAGTACTATAGATACAATAAGAACTGCTACCCACCCCAGTACATCTTCTATGAGGTGCCAGGAAACCACTTTCTCATTCATAGAAGAACCTTTTGAAAGTTTCCAGGCTGCAAGGCCATTAACAGCAACTCCAACCAGGGCAAAGACCAGCATCCCGGTAGCATCAGAATATTCAGGATTTATAAGGCGGTCAATAGCTTCAGATATTACATATATTGAACCACCAATAAGTACAAGGCTGTTAATTAATGCACCTAAGAGAGAAAAGCGTTTATAGCCAAAACTGAACCTGTTATTTCGGCCCTGTCTCGATTTGTTTTGCAGATACCAGGAGCTGCCAAGGGAAATAGTGTCTCCAAGATCGTGGACAGCATCTGAGATAATGGCCACACTGTTTACGTAAAATCCTCCAATGAGTTCAAAAACAGTAAAGGCGGCATTGAGAAAAAAAGCGAATTTTATATTCTTACTTGATCCGTGGTGGTGATCGTGACCCATAAAAAATCCCGTTTTGTCTCTCAAAAATACGGGATTTTAAAAGGATTTTGGAGCGTTGCTCCTTATATTTTATACAATCTTAAAGATCACAAGCGCATAACCGTAGAATCTTATGAATCTCAAGAGGCCAAATAATAAGTAGTACCTGAATTTGTAATTGATAATCCCTGCGGCCACACTGGTGATAGAAAATGGAATGGGTAAAAGAGCTCCTACAACAATAAGAAATCCGCCCCATTTTTCAGTATTCTTGATGTGTTTAGACATTTTAGTCTCCATGGCCTCATGTACTGCCGGGATCTTGGTGATTGCCTTACCCATCCAGTAAGAAATGATTCCGCCTAAATAAGAAGCCAGGGCCAACAAACTGAGATAAGTAATTGGCATAGCCGATTTTCCTGACCATGCTATAAAAAGTTCAGGGGGAACCAGTCCAAGAAAAATAGATTCAGAAGCCAAAAAAACCGCCAGTATCCCAACAGGAGAATAGGTTTCGGTAACCGTAACCAAAATGCTGTTGATGTTGATTACATACTCGTTTATTGCAAAAAGAGCAGCAAGAAAAAGTAGGACCGGTAAAATGGCCTTTTTGAGACTATTGCCTACAAACTTGTAGAATCCTGTGTAACTATAATATTGGTGAAGTAATTTCCAGCGTGGTTTTTTATTCAAGACAACCTCATTTTTCTTTTTCATATTCAACTTCTTCATTAAATAGCTCTTTATTGATAATCTTTTCAATTATTGAGCCAATCCAACAAAACGAAAGGTTAATTCTCTTCAGCGTAGGCAATCAAACTATTACTGTATTCCCGCAATTCAATAGCGTTAATTTTATTCTTGGCTTCTGCCATTAGAGACAACAGGTAATCCAGGCTCTCGGCAGGATCGAAACTTTCGTTGCTGGGAGTTTCTTCTTCAAAACCTTCAACAGGTTCGTCATCAGGAATTGGAATGTCAAAGGTGTTGTGCGCTTCAATGTGCTCATAAGTAAGCCTTATCACCTTAGCCAGTAGCGGGCTTTTTTCCTCAACAGCATATGGCCGCAACTCCTTTAAATCTTCAACTATAGTATTAGTAATAATACCATTGCGCATAAGGTCGCGCTGTATTTTATTCAGAAGTTTTTGTGCCTTAGGATTTTCCAACGATTACAGTATTTTATGAATAATTAAACTAAATTTTCCAAAAAGCCGCTATTTTAGGTCTCTTCGGAAAGGTGGCAAAGATAATTGATTCTGCGTGTAATTTGTGTTAGTAATTTTAAAGATTTTTCTCTTAGAAGTTAAAATTTGTTTTTCTGCCCTTCTTCGGAAGAATTAACAAAGTCTTAAAAGCTTTGTGTTCTCATTTACTTCACATATTTGGTAGCTTTAGGCTGAATAAAATTAAATACAATGAATAATTTAGAAAATAAAGTAGCTTTCGTTACTGGCGGAAGCAAAGGAATTGGATACGGGATTGCAGCTGCTCTTTCTGCTATGGGCGTAAAAGTAGGGATTACCAGCAGACATAAAGAAGAAGCAGAATCGGCCGCAAAAGAAATTACCAAAAACGGAAAAGCCGAAGTGATTGGAATTGAAGCCGATGTACGAAGCTTTGAGAGTCAGCAAGTGGCCATAAAACAGGTAACCGACAAATGGGGGCAACTGGACGTTGTGGTAGCTAATGCCGGAGTAGGACATTTTGGCTCTATAGAAGATCTCACTCCCGAGCAGTGGCAACAAACTATTGATACAAATTTAACCGGGGTCTTCTACAGCTTAAAAGCTTCTATTCCCGAACTCAAGAAAAGCAAGGGATACGTTTTTACGATCTCCAGCCTGGCGGGAACAAATTTCTTTGCCGGGGGTTCTGCCTACAATGCAAGTAAATTTGGGGTAACAGGATTCACTCAGGCTGCTATGCTCGATCTTCGGAATTACGAAATCAAGGTAACTACCATTATGCCTGGTTCTGTAGCTACACATTTTAATGATCACAACCCGGGAGATGAAGATGCCTGGAAAATTCAGAAAGAAGATATTGGAGAATTAGTTGTAGACCTGTTGAAAATGAACCAAAGGGCTTTACCTAGTAAAATAGAGATTAGGCCAACAACGCCACCTAAAAAATAACAGGAAGAAAAATATAAGTATCAAAAAAGGAGGTTTAAACCTCCTTTTTTGCTGTCTTAAGTTGTACTGATTGTGCCAGGTCTATCACTTTATCGGCAATTCCCAGCCAGGCTTCTTCCTGTAGAAAGTGCCGGGATCTTAAGGTATGGACCTCTTTTAGCCCCGCCACTTTTTTGATTTCCTCGCCATAGGTTTCCAGCTGCAACGCCGGATCTTTTGCACCCCAGATTGCCTGTACAGGATATTCTTTAGTTTGAACAGCTTTATAGCACAGGTCACGAAACTCCTTGGAATGATCAAAGTTCCTCATGATCTTTAAAAAGGCTTTTCCATTGTCCTCCCTTTTTAGAAGATCTACATAGGCGTTTATTTCAGAAGTACTTATGCGTGAAGAATTCACCACGCCCATTTGTTTAAACATTACAGGCCAGGTGACATGGCTTATCATTTTAAGCTCTGCTTCTCCCAGCACCCTTTTTTCAAAAGGCCTCATTACTACCGGTTTCTTGAAGTTCACCACATCTACCCAGGTATTGAGAACAGTGAGGGACATGATGCGATTGGCATGTCTAGCAGCAAGTGCAAAACCTATTGGCCCTCCCACATCGTGAACCACGAGATGAAACTTTTTAAGCTTAAGGACTTTGGCAGCTTTATAAAGAAAATCGGCCAGGTTAGAAAAAGAGTAATCAAAATTATCAGGTCTGTCTGTTAATCCCAGTCCCGGCATGTCTATGCTTACTCCTTTGTAACCTTTCTTCTCCAGAGACCTTAGTACCTTTCTATATAAAAAAGATGAAGTAGGAACTCCGTGAAGGCAAAGAACAGGTTCGCCCCGGCCGTATTTTAATGCAAAGGTTTTTATTCCGTCTACATCAAAATACTTTCCGGAAGCTTCATGCTCTTTGATTACTTCGTCAACAGATTTTTCTTTTTGAGCCATAGGCTACTTTTATTTTTGAAGCATGTTCAGGAGTTCTCGGGCTGCTTTTTCAGAAGAAGCCGGGTTTTGTCCGGTTATAAGTTTGCCGTCTACCAGCACGTAAGAACTCCAGTCGCCACCTTTGCTGTAGTCTGCTCCCAACTGATTCATTTTATCTTCAACAAGAAAAGGAACTACATTAGTAAGGCCCACTGCATCTTCTTCAGAATTTGCAAAGCCGGTAACTTTTTTACCTCTTACTAAAGGGTTTTTGTGATCTTCAACATTTGCAAGTACGCCGGGGGCATGACAAACAAAAGCCATAGGTTTCATTTGCTCGTTAAAAGCTTCAATAAGGGCAATCGACTTTAGATCATTCGCAAGGTCCCAAAGCGGACCGTGACCACCTGGATAAAATACTGCGTCAAATTCTTTAGCGTCAACGTCTTCCAGTTTTTTTGTAAGTGAAAACTTTTTTTGAAGGTCATCGTCTTTATCAAAACGTTTTGTGGCTTCGGTTTGCGCGTCTTCGGTAGTACTTGATGGATCAATAGGAGGCTGGCCCCCTTTTGGCGAAGCAAGGGTGATCTCGGCACCGGCATCTGCAAGTACATAATAAGGTGCAGCAAATTCTTCTACCCAAAATCCTGTTTTTTTACCTGTGTCTCCCAATTTATCATGAGAAGTCAAAACCATTAAAATCTTCATAGTTCTTTTTTTAATTTAAGTTTGGAATGGCCTGTCAATTCGGCCTTTTTGATGGATCTTAAAATTACAACGCACGGGGGCTAAAGCCAAAGCTGAGATACTAATTAAAGGTTAAATTCTTCATGGGGTCATCATTTTATTCAATTTTGCTGCGTCTGCTTTGGTAAAGCATGTAATTTTGCAGAAACTTCACTTCTTTTGAATCTTTACAGGCAACTGCAGTCCTTTTTTACACTTTTGAAGACGGGCGAATTCTCTAAAGGAATCCGGTTTGCTGTTGCAGCTATCGTACCCTTACTGGTCACCTCCCAAATGGGGGAAATAAAAATAGGGATCGCCATGGCAGTTGGGGTGCTACTCACTTCTCCCAGTGACGTGCCGGGAAGTTTGAGGCGCCGGGTGATAGGTGTTTCTCTATCTATTGCTATTGCCGTAGCTGCCACCATTCTCACAGGCCTCTCTCTGGCATACCCTGTCTTTTTTATTGTTGTACTGGTATTGCAGATCTTTCATTACTCCATGATCTCGGTCTTTGGGTTCAGGGCTTCGCTCATTGCGTTCTCGGGATTATTTGCAGTGGTGTTAAGTATGACCCAGGTCACTGCGGAAGGAAGTATTCTCCTCCACGCATTTTGGATTGGGATGGGTGGTGTATGGTATCTTCTATTTTCGCTTTTCTTCCATTATTTATTGCAGAGACGGGAAACGGACCAGCTTCTAAGAGATGTCTTTGAACTTACAGCTCAATACCTGGAGAAGCGTTCCCATCTTATGAGCGTGACAGATGAAAAGCGGGAGCAGGCTGAAAAAGAGCTTTTTGCATTGCAAACCTCCATTAATGAAAAGCACGAGATTATTCGGGAACTTGTTATAACACGAAGAAAGAATTTTGGGCGATCGGAAATGGTGAGAAAAAGGCTGCTCATCTTTATGGAGCTGGTTGATATTTTGGAACTGGGAATGGCACATCCTGTAAATTTTTCCAGAATGAGAGCCTTATTTGTTTCTCATGAAGATAAGATCCAGCACATTCAGGAATGGAGCCTGGTAATGGCTGCTCATTTAAGGATTCTTGGGCAGACACCTCAAAACAAATTTCTAAACCTTGAAGAAGGTGAGTTATTAATTAAAAGAAGACAAGCCTGGAAAGCCTATAAAGAATTTGAGGCTTCGGCCAATAAATCAACCGATGCTGAAGCTTTACTCGTTTACCGAAACTTCCTGAATTTTAAGGAAAAACAGCATCAAAAATTACTTTCCTTAATGAGGCTTATGAAAGAGTGGAAAGGTGATGAAAAGCTAAAGCTTGGAAGGAAAGATGCTGCCAAATTTCTCACCACTCCAGATTATAACTTCAAAACGCTTCAGGATAATCTAGACTTCAAGTCTCCAATATTTCGACATTCCCTGCGGTTGACGGTTGTTATGGCTTTGGGTTATGTAATTGGGGAATTCTTTGCAGTACAAAACGCCTACTGGATCTTATTGACCACCCTGGTTATTATGCGCCCTGGCTATGCACTCACTCAGGAAAGGTTTAAACACCGGCTTTATGGTACCCTCATTGGTGGTGCTGTGGCTATATCTCTGGTCTTCTTTATAAGAAATCAAACCGTCTATGCTATCCTTGCGGTAATAAGTCTGGTGCTTGCACATTCTATGATACAGCGCAATTACAAGACTGCAGCGGCTTTTATTACACTTAATGTTATTTTTGTCTACAGCCTTTTAAAACCGAATGTTCTTGAAGTAATTGAGTTTAGGGTACTGGATACAGTAGTGGGAGCTGGGCTGGCATTTTTGGGAGCCAAGTTTCTTTGGCCTACATGGGAGTATACACTTATTCAGAATTTTATAAGAGAAAGTATAAAGGCAAACCTTTCCTTTCTTAAAGAAGTAGAAGCTTTTTATAATCATAAATCTGCCTTGCCTGCATCTTACCGCCTCGCAAGAAAAAAAGCTTTTTTGGCGATGGGAGATTTAAATGCCGCTTTTCAACGCATGGCGCAGGAGCCAAAGACAGAAAAAAAACATCTTGAGGAAATCTTCAGGATCGTATCACTCAACCAGGAATTTCTTTCAGCTACAGTTTCTCTGGGTACGTTTATACGATCTCATCCCACTACAAAGGCTTCAGCTCATTTTGCCAACTATTTATCGGCTATCAAAGCTAATTTACAGGCTTCAGTAAAAAATGATGAGGCTCAAAAAGAAGATCTTTCAGAAGAGATTGACAGGGCAGCTACATTCTATGAAAATCTATACCAGGAGCTACTTGATCTTGAGAAAGATGAAAGCGTTGAGAAAGAAGGCGTACGTGAGAAATTACAGGAAGTTCATATTCTTACAGACAGGCTCAAATGGTTATTGGAGATGAGTGAAGGGCTTCAAAAAGCCAGGTGTGTGAAAACATAAAGCCACCCTTTTGAGGTGGCCTAAAAAAAATACAAACATGTAATATAAAAGACTGGCTTATTTTTTGGTTTGCTGTCTTTCAGTTTTTTGAGTAGACTTTTCACTCTTTTTGTCCTGCTTCTCGTTCTGTTTTTTTTGATCTTGTGCCATGGTTATAAGTTTTTGATTAATGTCTCTACTAAAAGTACAACACATTGAGATACAAAGTGTTAAGATGTGATTTTTTTAACCTTTCTTTTATAGTTAATTTTTTTATCAAAAAATCAGTAGTAAAGCTCTACCTGCATTGAGCAGCTATTTAGTAATTTTACAAATCAACTGAATTGTATGAACCACGAGGACATAATTAAGCAAATTACCGCTCAAAAGAAGAATACAAACCTAAGGTTCAGGATCAAGACTAAAGCTGAAGCTTTTACCCAAAATCTATTTTATACCTTGTTTGACAGGGATACTCCCGTAGAAGATAACCTGGATAGGCTGGCTGCCGATTTTAAGGAGCTGGGAGATTTGGTGTGTTGGGAGCCGGGTAAATCCTGTTCAGAAATATGGGAAGAGTACTGCAGTAGGTTGCCCCACCTGCTTCAAAAGATTAATCTTGATGCTATTGCAATAGCAAACAACGATCCGGCAGCGAATTCTGTAGAAGAGGTTTACCTTTCTTATCCCGGTTTTTTTGCTATCGCAGTATACCGGCTTAGTCATGAGCTTTATAAAATGAATCTTCCGCTGGTGCCGCGATTAATGACAGAATGTGCACATAAATTAACAGGGACCGATATTAATCCCGGGGCGCAGATTGGCGATTCCTTTTTTATTGATCACGCCACAGGTGTTGTAATCGGGGAAACAACTATTATAAAAAACAATGTAAAAATTTACCAGGGGGTTACTTTGGGAGCTTTGTATGTAGAAAGAGAATTGCGCAATAAGAAACGGCATCCTACCATTGAAGATAACGTGACAATTTATGCTAATGCTACCATACTTGGTGGGGAGACGGTTATTGGTGCGAATAGTATCATAGGAGGAAATGCCTGGCTTACACGTACAGTTCCGGCCAATTCATTTGTCACCCATGACCCGGTAATAAAAATTAAAAATCTTCAGAAATGAATCGAACAGTATTAGATCTTATAGGAAATACGCCTCTTGTGAGGGCACAAAAACTGGTTGAGAATCCTGCGGTAGAGCTGTATTTTAAACTCGAAGGGCAAAACCCCGGAGGTAGTGTGAAAGACCGCCCCGCCTATAATATGATCAAAAAAGCTCTGGAAAGGGGAGATATTACCCGAGAAACCAAATTGATTGAAGCTACCAGCGGAAATACCGGGATAGCCCTGGCAATGGTGGCCCGTTTACTGCAGCTGAACATTGAGCTGGTAATGCCCGAAAATTCTACTGCTGAAAGAGTGCAGACGATGAGAGCCTACGGGGCAAAGGTAATTCTTACAAGTGCCGAAGGAGGTATTGAAGGTTCGAGGGATTTTGCTGAAGCCAGGATGAAAGAAGGAAATTATTTTATGCTCAACCAGTTTGGAAACGATGACAACTGGCAGGCCCATTACGCCACCACAGGACCTGAAATTTGGCGGGATACAAATCATAAGATTACACATTTTGTCTCTTCTATGGGGACTACAGGTACCATAATGGGAACATCTACCTTTTTAAAAGAACAGGACAAAAATGTACAAATAGTAGGCGTACAACCCGGTGATGACGCCCGTATTCCCGGTATAAGAAAATGGCCTAAAGAATATTTACCTTCTATTTTTGACGAAAGCAAGGTAAATCGCGTTATGGAAGTAAATGAACTGGAAGCCAGGGCTATGACTGCAAGGCTTGCTGAAGAAGAAGGGATCTTTGCCGGAATGAGCAGCGGAGGTGCTGCTGCGGCTGCCGTCAAACTGTGTAGCGAACTTGAAAGTGGGGTAGTGGTAAGTATTGTTTGTGACCGAGGAGATCGCTACCTGTCTTCAGATCTTTTTGAAAAAAAATAAGAGACTGCCGGAAAACTATTCAGTACGTTCGGGTTTAAGTTTTAAAAGAAGTAAACCTGAAGTGTCAAAAATGGCTTTTCGGCGTCTCTTTTTTAGTTCTTTATTCTTAGAATCCGGCGAGAGACAATTGGTCATTGTTCCTATTGATGCGGACTCTGCGAGTCTTGTCACCATCTTTAATTTTTATTCTATAGATCTCTTTAGTAATATCCCATCCTTTTGAAAATGCGGTATATTTTGTGCCTTCTATCATAGCATTTCGGTGAAGCCTAAAAACCTCTAAACGCACATCCTGGGGCAGGGGTATGTTTTTAAATTTCTGATTTGAAGAAATAAGGTCTCCAGCCTTGTTAAAGGAAGCTTTTAAATACCCTTTTTTGCTTTTGAAAAAAACTTCAAAAGCATCATAATCTGCTTCCTCGTTATCTTTCAGGAACTTTTGTACACTAAACCTGGTTTTCATAAAAGTTAATGGGTTTTGCTGAAATTCTCCCGACAATTTTTCGGATAGTTCAATCGAAAGCTGGTGGGACTCTCGATCTAGTGCCAATGATACCGGTTGGTATTCGATCTTTGTTTCCTCTAAAAGGATCTGTGAATTACCTGTGGCAATAAAACCAAACAGGAACATTCCAAAAATTAAATTTTTCATAGCTCATATATTTTGGATTAATATCTTATAAAAGTACTATGAGCAAATGGGATCAAATACTACCCAGGTAGCATATCGTGTTAAAGTATTAAGGAGCTGAAGCCCCGTTTTTATTAGCCTTCAGGAGAAGCAAATCTATATCTTTTATCTCAACTTTTTGCCGGCCAAGGCTTATGATCCCGTCATTTTTGAACTCCTGCAAATGTCGGTTTACGACTGCCCGGGTAGAACCAATTAAATTGGCCAGCTCTTCGTTAGAAAGATCATTGATCAACTCCAGTTCACGCGATTCTTTGTTTATGTTACTCAATATAAGCCTGGCTAACCTGGTAGAAATATCAACTAATGTGACGTTTGAAGCGTACTCTTCCAGAATTCTCATTTGATTACTCATATAAGGTAGAAGGTTTTTGTTGACCCCGGGATGGTTCGATACCCATATTTTCATTCTTTCCATAGGAAGAGATAAAAGCACAACCCGGTCTATGGCTTCGTAATAAACGTTGTGTTCATATCCGTCAAGAAGGCAGAGAATATCAAAGGCATCAGTATTTCCCAGAAGAAAAAAGGTGAACTCCCTTCCAGTATTCTGCTCAATCTGGTAGACTTTTAACCTGCCCGATACCAGAAAGTGAAAATAATAGAAGGTCCTGTCTTTATTGATGTTACAGGTATGTTTTGGCCACACCACTTCCTCCATTTCAGAAAGAAGCTTCAAAAGGTCTTCCTGCGGAAGGTCTTTAAGTAATTTATTACCACGTAAAGACGCTATAAGCTTTATTTGTTTTCGTTTACTCCACATACATGATCCCGACTTAACAAAAACGAAAACCTGGGGCAGGAAAAGAATCCATTTGTAAAGATAACTCATTTAAAATGAGAAGATTGTTAAACGTAAAAAATTCTTTATCAGGATTTTTTGGTCTAAATTTTTGGATGAACCTTTATTTCAGCTATTTTTGCAAAATTGCAATTGAAAGAAAAAAATAGATGACGCAGGACACTTTCGGGATCGTTGAGAAAAAAATGGACAAGGAACTTTATGAGTACCAACAGGAGGATATCGATAAGATATTTAAGGTGCTCGAAGCTCATCCCGAACGCTACAACCTTCTTTACCAGCTTCCTACTGGTGGGGGCAAAACAGTAATATTTTCACAAATAGTAAGGGAATATATTCAGCGCACCAATAAAAAGGTGCTTATCCTTACCCATAGAATAGAGCTTTGTAAGCAAACTTCCCGAATGCTCACCGGTTTTGGGGTGCACAACAAGATCATTAATTCCAGCATCAAAGAGCTGCCAGACCAGGATGAATTCATGTGTTTTGTCGCCATGGTAGAAACTCTTAACAATCGCCTTAACGACGACAAAGTGGAGTTAGACAACCTGGGAATGGTGATTATTGACGAGGCTCATTACAATTCTTTTAGAAAGCTCTTTAAATTCTTTAATAAGTGTTTTATCCTTGGGGTTACAGCCACGCCTCTTAGCTCTAATATCAAGCTTCCCATGAAAGATAATTACCGGGAACTTATTGTGGGCGATTCTATAAGCAGCTTAATTTCTAAAGGATTTCTGGCAAAGGCCAATACCTATAGCTATGATGTAGGTCTGTCTACGCTTAAGGTTGGTATAAATGGTGATTATACCGTGAAATCTTCCGAAGAGCTGTATTCTAATTTTAGCATGCAGGAGAAGCTTCTCGATGCTTATATGGAAAAATCTCAAGGCAAGAAGACCCTTATTTTTAATAACGGGATAAACACTTCAAAAGAAGTATACGAGACTTTTCGCAATGCAGGTTATGATGTAAGGCATCTTGACAATACCACCAGCAAACAGGATAGAAAAGACATTTTACGCTGGTTCAGGAAAAAACCCGATGCTATTTTAACCTCGGTAAGTATACTTACAACCGGTTTTGATGAACCTTCGGTGGAATCGATTATTTTAAACCGGGCTACAAAATCTCTTACTCTTTACTACCAGATGATTGGTCGTGGTTCCCGTGTACTACCCGGAAAAAGCGAATTCTCGGTTATAGATCTTGGAAACAATGCTGCACGCTTTGGCCTTTGGAGTGCACCTATTGATTGGAAGCAAATTTTTAGGTCTCCAGACTACTTCCTTGAGAACCTGGTAAGTGACGAAGAAATTGAGCAGAATTTTAGATATGAAATGCCAAAGGAACTTCGGAAGAAATTTGCAAACACTAAAGATGTTTCTTTTGATGTAGATGAAGAATACGACGATATCATTAAAAAAGGACTTAAATCTAAAACAGTTCTCGAGCGCTCTTTAGACCAGCATACTACCATGTGCGTAGAAAACAGTGAAGATGTCTTTGATGCCCGTCTTTTAGCTAAAGAGCTTGAAGAAGATATCGCTTACCGTATTCGCAAGTACTCTTACTGTATAAGCAACAGCACCAAAAATTACCGCGACTGGCTTAGGGAAGATTATATGAGGAAGCTGCGACAAAAAATTAATCAGGCGACATTTTAATATTTCCAGGAAAATTTCTCCTGAAAATAACATTTTAGAAGGTTGTCAAAAATACTATTTTTGACACCCTTTTTTCGTAGGTATTTCAATTGTTCTCTATGCTTCGGAAGGGATTGCCTACTATTAGCAAAAAAAATAGTTTTTGAAAATGGAAATCAATTCAAACCTCGTATTTCTTAATTATTCTTTTTAAACAGGCCTTTGATCTTACCAAACAGGCCTTCCTTTTTCTCTTTCTTCGCCTTTTTAGGTTTGTCTCCTTTGGTGAAAAGTCTTTCCAGGAAGTTATCTCTTTTTTCGGGTTCACAATTGAGCATCATTTGCACCGTAGAAGAAGGTGCTGCAAATTTTGCCTGGGTAATGTCACTGAATTCAGGCCTGGCATTCATTTTTTGCAGGAGTAGGGCAAAAGCCGGTAAAGCCGAATTTGCTCCCTGCCCTAAATAGGTAGACGGGAAGCCAATCCTTGCATCATCGGTACCTGCCCAGGTTACAGAGATCAGTTTTGGTGTGATCCCTACAAACCAGCCATCACGGTTATTTTGTGTAGTACCTGTTTTTCCGGCAATATCGTTGGGTAAATTATACTTGTATCTCAATCTTGAAGCCGTTCCCGAATTCACTGTGCCTTTCATCATTTCTATCATCACCTGTCGTGTGGTATTGGAGAAAGCAGGTTGTGCCGCAACCTGTGGTTCAAATGTGGCGATTTCATTGCCGTACTTATCCAGAATTTTGGTGAGGTAATAAGGTTTGGCCGCTTTCCCACGGTTCACATAACTAGAAAAAGAGCCGGCGAGCTCGGCGGCACTCATTTCGGCCGTACCAAGAGCAATAGAAGGATAGGCGGGAAGATCATCTGGGAACATCATCTTTTTGGCCTGGGTGAGCACATTTCCAAGTCCCACGTCAAAAAGCACTTTTACAGCAATGGTATTGACAGATTGCGCTAAAGCTGTAGCCATGGGATATTTGGTATAAGGATCTTCCTCCTCACTACCCGAATTGGAAGGAGTCCAGCCACCTTCATAGGTCACTTCCCTAACCGAATAGTAGGAGCAGGGGTCTATACCGGCTTCAACTGCTGCTGTGTAAACCACTGGCTTAAAAATAGAGCCAATTTGCCGCCTGCTTTGGGAGACGTGATCATATTTGAAATACTTGTGATTTATTCCTCCCACCCAGCTTTTTACTGCCCCGGTTGAAGGATCCAGGTTGATCATTCCTATGTTCAGGAATTTCATATAATGCTGTAAACTATCGGCTATACTGGCTGAAAGTAATTTCTTCTGTCCCCAGTCAAACAGTTCCATCTCGGTTTTGCGGTGCAGGGAATCCATGATTTTCTCCCGGCTCCAGCCGGCAGCAGCAAGGTTTTTATATTGTTTGCTGTTTTGAAGTGCTTCGTTTAAAATATCCTCTCTTTTCCAGGGTGCATTTTTGCCGTAGGCTTTTTCGAACTGCTGCTGCAGCGAAGTCATATGTTCTTTCATGGCTTCTTCTGCCAGCTGCTGCATCTGGTAATCTATCGTGGTGTGAATCTGCAGGCCATCCCTGTAAAGGTTGTATGGTTCTCCTTTTTCATTTTCAAGAGTATCCAGGATCTTACTGAGTTCTTTTTTTAACTGTGACCTGAAGTAAGGAGCCACCCCATCATTGTTACTGAAGTACTGGTAATCTAATTCCAGGGGTTTAACCCGGTTTTTCACATATTCTTCGGAAGGAAGGTAACCATACTTGTTCATTTGAGACAGCACCACATTTCTCCTTTCCAGGCTTCTTTCGGGAAAAAGCCGCGGATTGTAATAATGTGATGCTTTTAGCGTGCCCACCAGGGTTGCAGCTTCGTCGAGGGTAAGGTCTTTTGTGCCGGAATTAAAGAATTTCATGGCCGCACTTTCTATTCCGTAGGTGTTGTCACTAAAAGGAACCGTATTAAAGTAAAGTTTGATGATCTCCTCTTTAGAATAAATATCTTCCAGCCGTTGGGCAATGATGGCTTCCCTCACTTTATTAACTACAATGCTAAGGTGGCCGTAATCTTTTCGCCCAAAGAGGTTCTTTGCAAGTTGTAAAGTGATGGTACTACCGCCTCCCGACGATTCGTCGCCCATGAGAATGGTCTTGAAAAATACACGGAGAAGGCTGCGATTGTCAATTCCCGAATGCTCATAGAACCTTACATCTTCGGTCGCAATAAGAGCATCTATTAGATGTTTAGGTAGATCTTCATAGAGCACCGGCTGCCTGTCAAAAATGTAATATTTCCCCAGTAGTTTTCCTTCCGAAGAAAAAACTTCTGTAGCTTCATTCTGGTTGAGGTTCCGCAGTTCTTCAGTATCGGGCAACTTTCCCCACCAACCCCAGTAAATACTCAGGAAAAAGAAGCCAAAAAGGGCGATAAATGTTAGTGAGATCCCTAACACCCATTTTTTTACAGGCGTCAATTGCAGGTTTTTCAAAATCATAGGTTAAATGTCTGTCAAATAAACGAAGACTTACAAAAAAAAGTCCTCAAGTTTAAAAAACTTTAGGAAATGAGATTTCCTAAAACCCTGCTAATGTTTTTCAAGGAAAGATTAAAATCTTTCTGCCCGAGTATTAATTTTTCTACTTTTAAACAATGAAAAGAATGGGACACAATAAAACGGTATTCCTTATTACCACAGGTCTTTTGCTATTATCGGCAGCTTTTATATTCACTTATGAGAAAGAGGTCGAAGAATACCAGGCCAATATTTCTAAAGATATTACCATAGACCAAACCTGGGATTTGCCACCTCAACTGGCTGAAGTTTCGGGTATTGCATATTTAGGTTCAAATAAAATTGCCTGTGTGCAGGATGAAAAAGGAAGCATCTTTATTTATAACCTCGATGACTCAACGATTGAAAAGGAAATTCAATTTACAGCAAATGGGGATTTTGAAGGCATAGCGATAAAAGAGAATACGGCATATGTTCTTGAAGCTAACGGAAAAATTTACCAGGTAGAAGATTTTATGAATACAGCACAGGTAAAAACTTTCGATACTTTTTTTACTGAAGAAAATGATATGGAAGGATTATTCTATGATGAAGCTGAAGACAGGCTTTTGCTTGCCGTAAAAGTTCTTGACCCCAATTCTGAAGATCAAAAAGGTATTTATGCCGCCCGGTTACCTTCTATGGAAGTGAATGAAACGCCGGTGTTCACCCTGACTTTTGAGGAGGAGATCTTCAACGACATTAGAGAAGAGAAAAGAGGGGAATCATTTTTTCCTTCCGAAGTTGCAATACATCCCAAAACCGGAGAAATTTTTATTCTTGAAGCCCGGGAGCCGAGGTTATTAATTTTAGATGCATCGGGAACTCCCAAAGAATTCCACCTGCTCGATCAAAAAGCATTTCCGCAGCCCGAAGGCCTTGCTTTTGACAGTTCAGGGAATTTGTATATCTCCAGTGAAGGTGAACCGGGAACCATTCACCGTGTAACCATAACATCTAAATAATTTATGCCCGATCCTATTGAAACTCCTTCGGTAAAGCAGAGTAAAGCCCCTTTATATATTTCCCTTGCGATTGTTGTGGCACTTGTACTAAGTTATTTCTTTATACCGCAGGTGCAGGATTTTCTAAATAACGGTTGGGATGTGCTTACCAGTGGCGATAAGCAGCGTACGCGGCAGTGGGTCTCTCAATTCGGGTGGTTTGGGCCGGTGGTAATCATCATTACCATGGTCCTGCAAATGTTCCTGTTGGTGATTCCCACACCTTTGCTCATGGTAGTGACCGTACTGGCTTACGGGCCATGGGCAGGAGCTGCAATCTTGTTTGTAGCTGTTTTCCTGGCTTCCAGCATCGGTTATTTTATTGGAAGCTACTTTGGGCCTGTGATCGTAGAGAAACTGGTGGGGCATAAAACTGAGAAAAAGATATCAGACTTTATTGACGATTACGGCTTCTGGACGGTAATTGTTGTCCGGCTTAGTCCTTTCCTCTCTAACGATGCCATTAGTTTTGTAGGCGGAGTCTTAAGAATGGGGTACTGGAAATTCATTGGCGCCACCATGCTGGGTATATCACCCCTCATAGTCTTTATTGCTTATTTGGGAGGAGATTATGAGCGTCTCAAAACGGGTCTTATCTGGACGTCTATAATAAGTCTTGTTTTGTTTATAGCCTTTGTTTATTGGGATAAAAAGGTGAGAAAGTCAAAGGCTTAAGATCTTTTTACCTCTCAAAAATGGCATTTTTGAAGATGATCTTTTCTGAAGTTATAGAGCTATTTCCTGTAGCCCTTCTTCTGCTGAAGTCCGCTTTAAAACAACCTGTTTTCAGAAATATTGAAAGATTTCCCTTTTCGAGATTCCTTTTTTAAATAAAAAAACTGCCTGAAATAGCCTTTTTGGGTACTAAAAAGGGTAAATCTCAGGCAGTTTTTGTTCCGTAGTACTTTTTTACTTCGTTTGCAGACTTTGAGCTACGGCCTGTACTTCATCGAGTACCCGTAGTAAGTTCTCGCCCCAAAGTTTAGCTATCTCTTCTTTGGTATAGCCTCTTTTGACTAACTCGAGAGTCACATTTAAAGATTGAGAGGCATCACTCCAGCCTTCAATTCCGCCGCCGCCATCAAAATCTGAACTAATCCCCACGTGGTCTATTCCAATTTTCTCAACCAGGTAATCTACGTGGTCTACAAAATCTACTATGCCTACCGGTGGAACTTTTTCTTTTAATTTCTTGATTTTTGGCTCGGCCAGTTTTCTCACTTTTCTGAAATCTTCATAGTAGGCACTGCGCTTTTCCTCTTCCATTTGCCATACTTCAGTACGGGGCAGGAGCTCAAAACCTATTTTTTTGCCTACTTCAGCATAAACCTTATTCACCGTATCATCATAGGCATTGTTCTTTTCGGTATTGAGATAAGCGTCAAAGGCTACTGTCTGTATCACCCCGCCGTTCTCTTTTAACCACTGCAGCTGCTCATCATCAAGGTTTCGGCTGTGGTTGCACAAACCTCTTGCCGAAGAATGTGAAGCAATTATTGGAGCTTTAGACAGTTCGATCATTTGGCGCATAGATTCTTTAGAAGGGTGCGACACGTCTATCATCATGCCCAGGCGGTTCATCTCCTTTACAACTTCTTTCCCCAAATCACTTAGCCCGCCGTGGAGCCACTCATTATTGGCTTCCCCTGTGTTCGAATCACAAAGCTGGCTGTGCCCGTTATGAGATAAAGACATATAGCGCGCGCCCAGATCATAGAATTTCTCAACGTTTTGCAGGTCTGTCCCAATAGGGTAGCCATTTTCAACGCCAATCATCGCCACTTTCTTTCCCTGAGCAACCAATTTTCGCACTTCGGCACTGGTAGTGGCCAGGCCAATCTGGTTTGGAGCTATATCTTCTACAAGCCGGTGAATGGCCTCAAATTTTGAGAGTGCTTGCTTATGCGCCGTCTCGTAACCCGCAGCATTTAGTTCTTCCTGCCCGGTATAGACAATCAGCCAGGTGACATCAACACCTCCTTTTACCATTTTTGGCAGGTTAACCTGGGTGTCAATATCCTGAGTGTAATTTGTTTCGGCAGTAAAATTATTTACATTGATATCGTTGTGGGTGTCTATCGTAATTACTTCATGGTGGATCTCCTGAGCCTTTTTTAAAAGGTCATCATCAGTAGATTGTGCACTTGCAGCAAAGGCAGCGAAAAATACAAGCAGGTATTTTTTTGAGAACATAAAAATTTGGATTTAGTTTGAATGGCTCAAATTACTAATTTATTTTCTCTTATGTTTCGGGAAGGTTTAGGAGATGAAACAGTACTGAAATTAGATTTTCCATGACGCAGTGTTCCATCGTTTTGAAGATCTTGATGCAGGTTTTTCCTTATTGATTCGGATATTTATTTTGTTATTTATACCTTGTTAAAAGTTTAATAGGAATTACTGAGTCCGAAGTAACACTTTAAAAGTGCAGATCATGAAAATTAGATATTGCAAAAGCGTCATCAGGAACAACTATGGGTACGGCCTTACCATGATTGGGTTAGGTTTTTTTGCTGTTTACATCAACAGCAGTTCAGTATTTAGTTATTTATGGATCTTTTTGGGGATCCTTCAGGCGGGTACATCTTATTACCGCCAAAAATATCAATACCTCACCATACGGGAAGACCGGCTTATAAGACACACTATTATCCCTAAGAGCATTGCTTTATCAGATATTAAAAGGGTGAGACGGTATATGGATAGCTATAAAATTGAAACTCATAACGAATCAATGCGCATCGAGAAGCATTTTATAGAAACCGAATCCTTGCAAAAGCTCAATCTTTTTCTGAAAGATTTGAACCCGAAGGTTTCTCCGCATCTTAGGTAATATTCGTTGTTTTATCACTTCGGAAATTTTTTTTCCTTCTGAAGATTTCTTCTGAAGTTGCAGCAGTTATTTCTGAAGTTTTTTTTTTGGAATATAATATTGCTAAAAGCGAAATTCGATCCTACTGAAGTATTTCAGCAAACTACCGGCTGAAAGGCCTGAGTAAACTATCCAAAAATGACAAAAATCCCTTCTGTTTTTTCATGAGACCTGTTTCCTTTTATGAAACGGAAAGGCTTTATCTAAGGCCTGCCGGGAGAGAAGATGCTGCATTTATTTACGAGCTTCTCAATACCCCAAAATGGCTGGAACACATTGGAGATCGCAATATTACCAGTATCCCAAAAGCTGAAGAATATATTGTCGAAAAAATGCTCCCGCAGCTCAAAAAATTGGGTTTTACCAATAACGTTGTGATTCGCAAAGCCGATGGGGCAAAGTTGGGAACTTGCGGCCTCAATGCCAGGAGCGGCTTTAGTGATCTCGATATAGGTTTTGCCTTTTTACCCCAATATGAGCAACAGGGCTATGGGTTTGAAGCTGCATCGTGCCTCTTAAGGTTTGCAAAGGCAGAACTACCTCAATCAAAGATCACCGGCATAACTTCTAAAGAAAATCTCGCTTCTCAAAAGCTGCTGGAAAAACTGGGAATGCATTGTTCTGAAGAAATTAGCTTTCCAGGAGAAGAGGAGAAGGTACTTCTGTTTCGCCTGCCCTAATTGGTTACAAGAAATTTTCACCTCTCTACATCAGGCTTTTTTCTTATTTTTAACACATCAATTTAACGGCTTTTACCCTATAATGTTCCCAGGGAAATTTCCCGGTTCTAAAATAAATTCAAACATGAAAAACTCTTTTATCCTTCTGTTCTTAATAGCCTTCGGCTTTAGCGCGAAAGCCCAGGTAATGACCCCAGAGAAGCTGTGGTCTATTGATCGCGTATCGGGGGTTGGATTGACAAAGGATGGCAAAAGTGTCATTTTTAGGACCCGATCTTATGATCTGGTTAAAAACCAAGGCACTTCAGAAACTTTTGTAATCCCGCTAAAAGGAGGAGAGCCGGTTTCGGTGAAAAGTATCGACAGCATTTACAGCGACGGAAAAACTTCACCTACAGGGGAATGGAAGATCATTCCGAAGCAAGTGGAAGTGGAGCCTGTTACAGGAGAAGATTTCTACCCCGATCTCAAAAAATCTGACGTATATATTTATGACGACCTCAATTATCGGCATTGGGATACCTGGGAAGATGGGCATTACAGCCATTTATTCCTTCACAATACTTCAACCCAGGCAGAGATCGATATTATGGAAGGCGAACCTCACGATACTCCTTTGCAACCTTTTGGAGGGCCCGAAGATTATATCTGGAACAATGATGGCACCAAAGTGTACTATGTGTCTAAGAAGCTTAAAGGAAAAGATTATGCCGTTAGCACAAATACCGACATCTATGTCTATGATATAGCTACAGGAACTACCGAAAATCTTACTTCAGAAAATAAAGGTTACGACACTCAGCCAGCGTTTTCCAAAAATGGTGTTCTGGCCTGGCTGCAAATGGACGAACCCGGATATGAAGCCGATAAGAATGACATTATCGTGTTGAGAGACGGCCGCAAAATAAATCTTACCAAGCAATGGGACGGAACAGTGAATAGCTTTTTGTGGAGTAATGATGGCAAAAAGATCTATTTTCTGGCACCTGTAAAAGGCACCCAGCAGCTTTTTGAAATTGATCCATTCTCCAAAAAAGCTTCTGAAGTTAAGCAGATCACGGAAGGGCAATTTGATCTTACGGGAATGATAGGGCAATCGGGAAATACCCTGGTAGTCACCAGGACCGACATGAACCACGCAGCCGAAATTTATACGGTTAATCTCAAAACAGGAGACCTTACCCAGCTTACCCATGTGAACGACGAGTTCTATGAGGGAATAAAAATGAGTAGGGTTGAAAAGCGGATGGTTCCCACTACCGATGGGAAGGAGATGCTTACCTGGGTGATCTATCCTCCCGATTTTGATCCCAATAAAAAGTACCCGACCCTTCTTTACCTGCAGGGCGGCCCACAATCGGCTTTGTCGCAGTTCTATTCCTTTAGGTGGAACTTCCAGTTAATGGCTGCAAACGGATATATCGTGGTAGCACCAAACCGCAGGGGAATGCCCGGCCATGGCGTAGCATGGAATGAGCAAATAAGCGGCGACTGGGGCGGACAAAATATTCAGGATTATTTATCGGCTATTGATGCCGTAAGTAAAGAGGAATATGTAGATAAAGACCGCCTGGGTGCAGTAGGTGCAAGCTACGGTGGTTATTCCGTATTTTTTCTTGCCGGAATGCATGAAGGCCGATTTAAAAGCTTTATTGCCCACGACGGAATTTTCAATACCCGCAGCATGTATGGTACTACAGAAGAACTTTTCTTTGTGAATAAAGATATGGGTGGCGCTTACTGGCAAGACCCGGCTCCCAAAGCCTATACCGATTTTAACCCGGTGAATTTTGTACAAAAATGGGATACGCCTATAATGATCGTACAGGGCGGAAAAGATTTTCGCGTACCCATAGGGCAGGGGCTGGAAGCTTTCCAGGCAGCTCAGTTACGTGGCATCAAAAGTAAACTGTTGTATTTTCCTATGGAAAACCACTGGATCTTAAATCCGCAAAACGCGATTGTATGGCAGACGGAATTTTTCAAATGGCTTGAAGAAACACTGAAATAAAAAGTAAATAACTGAGTGCTAATGCTTTTTCGGGAAAGTTTTAGCGCTCAGTCAAATCGATTATTTTTAAAAGTTTTAACTTATTATAAGAAACTTCAATACTTTTGCCTCCCGCAATAAATTACACATTATGAAAGCAAGAACCTGTCCTAACTGTGGTTACAAGTATTCTTTTTGGCTGCACCTTAAAAAGCACTTTTTTCAGAATGTGTTTTCCCCCTGGGAATGTAGAAATTGTGGAGCAGAACTAATTGTAGATGCCCGCAGGAGAATTTTACTTGCCGTTGTGGGAATTTTGCCCGCCGCAGCCCTGCCAATCCTTACCGATTTTTTCATGGGATATTACCTGGGCCGCACGGTAAGCATCACAGTTTCGGTGGTGCTCGTTATCATTTGGGCTACCTTTATTTTCAGCCTTGATCACTTTTACCTTGCCGAAGCCGGACCTGTAAATGGTGATAAAAACAAGGATGAATAACATTTTTGAGAGATATGCTATGCCTGGGAGGAGGCATGGCTGTTTCCTCTAATTTTATCAGCATTAAACCTTTAAAAAGAGCACTCCCACTATGGAATATTTAACCCTGGCCCGTGTACTTCACGTCCTGGCAGTTGTTGTGTGGATAGGTGGAGTTTTTATGGTCACTACCGTAATCATTCCGGCGGTAAAGAGAATGAGTTCCAGGGAAGAACAGATGGAAACCTTTGAAAAGATTGAAGGAAGATTTTCGCTACAGGCAAAAATCACCACTCTGCTCACAGCAATTACAGGTTTCTATATGCTGCACCTTTACGGCTGGGAAAGACTGCTTGACCTGCAGTTCTGGTGGATTCACGCAATGATCCTGGTATGGATCATTTTCACGGTGATCCTCTTTATTCTTGAACCTTTCTTTTTACACAGCTTATTCAGGAAATACGCTGCAGAAGACCCCGAAAAGGCTTTTAGGATTATTCACCGCGCCCACTGGGTTTTACTGGTGTTAAGCCTTATCACCATTTTTGGAGCCGTGGCAGGCAGTCACGGCTGGTACTTTGTCTAATGATTTCTTTCTGAAATTTCTTCGGAATTTTTCCGTGAAGTGATCTTCTGTGGTCTCAAAAATGGCATTTTTAAATGCTCTTTTCTGAAATCTCTGTGTTCACTGATTTCTGAAAATATTTTCCTTCAAGACTGAAATAAAAACTACTGAAGGAAAATCCTTCCGGAAGTGAAAATTCGGTATTTTGAAGCAAAATTGGATCGAAATATTAATAAACTGAAGCTTTCTAGCTGCCAGGGTCCTTTCGAAGCATCTTTTAGTTCTTCCTTTTCAATTTTTCTTTCTCGCCAATTCCCTTACTGGATTGCCGGAGTATAATCTGCCTCAAAAATGCTATTTTTGAGCAGGCTTAAGCCGTTACTTAACCTAATACTTTAATAATTTGCCACGACCCCAAAAATCGCTTGAACCCAATAAATTTAAATTCCGGGAGAGTTTTGCTTCCCTAAAATTTGTACCGCGATTTTTCGGGGAAATCAGGAAAGTCAATCCGCGGCTTTTTTACCTGAATATTTTTCTTCGTCTTACTAATGCCGTGCTGCCCGTGCTTATGCTTTGGGTGGGAAAATTGATCATTGACGAGGTGGTAGTACAAATAGCGGCAGATGTCAAAGAACTTGATCACCTCTGGGCGTTGGTGGCGGCCGAATTTGCCCTGGCTGTGTTGTCTGACCTTTTTAGCCGTGGTATTAACCTGAGTGACGCATTATTAGGAGACCAATACTCAATTAATACTTCAGTAAAGATCATCAGGAAAACTTCCGAAGTAAACCTTGATGAACTGGAAGATTCAGAATTTTATGATAAGCTTGAAAGGGCACGCCAGCAAACAACGGGTCGGGTTGGCTTGATGTCTAACATTCTCACCCAGGCCGAAGATATTATAGTGATCGCTACTTTGTTGGCGGGAGTGGTAGTTTTTGAACCCTGGCTTATTATTCTGCTTGTGGTTTCTATCGTTCCCACCATGATCAACGAGGTTAAATTTAGCGGTACCAGTTATTCTCTGGCCAGAAGCTGGACGCAGGAACGGCGGGAGCTTGATTATTTGAGATATGCGGGGGCCAGTGATGTGACCGCCAAAGAGGTGAAGCTTTTTGGCCTTTCAGACTATCTTGCCAACAGGTTCAAGGGATTGTCTGACCTTTATTACACCCAGAGCAAACAACTTGCTAAACAGCGTGCCGGCTGGGGATCTTTTTTCAACGTTATTGGTACCACAGCTTATTATGGGGCTTATGTGCTAATTATTTTTAGAACCGTGGCAGGGGTTTTTTCCCTGGGGGATCTAACTTTTCTTTCCGGATCGTTTAACCGCCTAAGGCAAAAGCTGCAGGGATTTTTCACCCGCTTTACCGCAATCACCGAGACCGCACTTTACCTTCAGGATTATTTCGAATTTCTGGACCTTTCCTATCATGAATCGGCTTCAGGAGGTAAAACTCCGCTTCCGAAGGAACTTAAAGAGGGCTTTGAATTTAGAAATGTAGGATTTAAATATCCGAAGTCTGAGAGGTGGGTGGTGAGAAACATTAATTTTAAGCTGAAAGCCGGGGAGAAACTTGCGTTTGTTGGAGAGAACGGGGCCGGAAAAACGACACTTATAAAATTACTGCTTCAGTTCTACGAACCCACTGAAGGTGAGATATTACTTGATGGTATTCCTGTAAAACAATTTGACAGAGCGGCTTATCAAAGGTACTTTGGTGTTATTTTTCAGGATTTTGTAAAATTTGAACTCACCCTCAGGGAAAACATTGCCATGGGCGAGATCACCGAAATGAATGATCAGGGCCGTATAGAAGGGGCGGCCGAAAAAAGCCTTGCAAACCAGGTTGTGAATGAATTGCCCTTTGGATATGATCAACAACTGGGCAGGAGGTTCAAGCAGGGAAAAGACCTTTCTGGCGGCCAGTGGCAAAAGATTGCCATTGCCAGGGCTTATATGAAAGATGCCGAAGTTCTGATTCTCGATGAACCTACCTCGGCTCTTGATGCCCGTGCCGAAACCGAAGCTTTTGACAGGTTTATTAAGCTTACCCGGGGCAAAACTGCCGTGATTATCTCTCACCGCTTTAGTACAGTGCGAATTGCCGACAGGATCATGGTCTTAAAAGATGGGGCTGTACTTGAGCTGGGAACTCATGAAGAACTCATGCAAAACAATAAGCTGTATTCGGAATTGTTTAACCTGCAGGCGGCAGGATATAAATAGTTTTTAATTGTACTACTTCTAAGGCCAACGCCACACAGGGTTTTTAAAAATAATTGCTGTTTTTTATAAAAGTGGTGTTTTTAGAGTAACTTTCTTCTCAAATATGCGTCAAATAAGTAACAAGCGCATACTTTCAAAAAATGAGAATAGAGGAGGCCATTCAACGGTTAGATCGATATACGGCAGCACCGGGCACAACAGAGTCGGTAAAGATCAGGCAGCGTTTTAGTACCATCCTTCAGGAGGTGAAATACAAGAATTTTCCGCCAGAAAAATTGGCGCCACTTGAACACAAGCTGGATATTATGTTCAAAGACATTAACCTGGAAGGAAATAATGGTGATGAGCAACTACAGGCTCACCTTAAAAATCTGGTTAAATTTCTACGGACAGATTTTGGTTTGGTTCCCGAAGGCTATTGCGCCATGTTAGGCATGCGTGTAGGGCTGGCGGCAGGGGTCATCCTGCTTTTGTTGCTTTTCTTCTATACAGAATCCAGTTTTAAATATTACAGCCCGCTTGGAGGATTGTTAATGGGTGTAATGATAGGGTCGGCTTGTGACAGGCGGGAAAAAATGAAGGGTAAGACCTTATTGACCCGCATGGTATAACCTTCTTAAAATGGCATTTTCAAGAGCTCTTTATTTTGTAGCCATCGTTCCTCCCACAGCAGTGAAAGAGCAGGTGAAGAATATGAAACTGGAGATCAAAGAAAAGTTTCAGGTTGTGCATGCACTCAAATTACCGGCCCATATTACTCTTATTCCACCTGTGTGGCTTCCAGAAGACCAGGAAACACCATTTATTACCTGCCTTAGATCAGTTTCACAAGATCAAAGATCATTTTCTATAGCCCTCAGCGATTTTGGGCATTTTAAACAGCGCACCATCTTTATCAATGTGGTAAACCATGAGCCTGTAAACAGTCTGCATGAAAATTTACTTCAGAAATTATCAGCATTACTACCTCCCAACCATCCGGAGAAGCTGCATCCTCATGTTACTCTAGCCACGCGCGATCTCACTTTTAAGAAGTTTCCAAAAGTGTGGCAGGAGTTCAAAAATAGCACTTTTTCAGCTGAATTTCAGGCTGATGCGTTAACAGTTTTCAAACACAATGGAAAAACCTGGGACATTTTGGAAGTCTTTCCATTTTCAGAAAAGAATTGATTCTGTATCATTTTTCAGACATTTAAAGTCATAGAACAGGCGTCTTAACAATATTTTATAGGCCTTTAAAGGTACTTTCCATACTATTCAACTTAATTTAGAGGTTCATTCAAAACTATTCCGTGAAAAAACCTCTAAGAATTTTATCCTTTTTATTTTTCCTGTGGGGCTGCTTCTTTTCGAATCCGGTGCAGGCGCAGGAATCCCCTGAAGTCAAAATAGGGGGTGCATTACGTTTCAATTACAACCTTTCTTCCTGGAAACCCGAACAGAAAAGCAGGGGCGGAGACTTTGGTTACGACATGTTCAGGATCAATGCTATAGCTGCATATCGGGGGATCTATGTTAATGCCGAATTCCGTCATTATTCTGAAGCTTTTGGCGGCGGAATGTTAAAGCAGGGATGGTTTGGTTACCGTTTTAATGAAGCTGAGGAGCTGCAGGTAGGCCTCACCCAGGTTCCATTAGGGATACAGCAATATAATTCCCACAACTGGTTCTTTAACCTTGGGTATTATATGGGGCTGGAGGACGATCACGATATGGGAATAAAGTATATGAACCTGGGGAAGAAATGGGAATACCAGATAGCCTATTTTAAGAATGCCGAGGAGTTAAATTTTGGAGATGCATCAGCAGTTTCTCCCAGCAGGTATTCTTATGACGTGGCGGGGAATAATAAGGAAGTGCATCAGGGAAATATCAAGCTACTCTATAAATGGGGAGACAGTTTAAAGTCGCGACTTGGAGTTTCAGCCCAATACGGCGGACTCTATAATATTCAATACCAAAAGAAAGGGAGATCATTATGCCCTGGCTGCGCATTATGAAGCCGATTATAAGCTGTGGAATCTTAAGACCGAAGCCATGCTTGTTTCTCATAACCCCAATAATGCAGAAGGTGTATCACGAGAGATCATTACCATGGCGGCTTATGGGGCTCCTTACGATGTAGCTTCCGATTTCAATCTTTACACCCTTGCAATTGCCCGCGATGTACCGGTGAGTTGGGGGCCGGTATCCAATTTACAGTTCTATAATGATTTTGGGTATATGCAGAAAAAGCCGGCTTCTTTTGAAGATTCATTTATGAATGTTACAGGAGTATTGATCTCAGCAGGTAACCTGTATACGTACGTAGATTATGCCGCCGGATATAACCATTCCTGGCTGGGCGGTAATTTTGTGAATGACTTTGCCGCAGGGAACCCCGATGCAAAGTGGGAGGCAAGGTTCAATATTAATTTCGGATATTATTTTTAAATCCGGAAACGAATTAAAATTTAGAGACCATGGCAAAAAAGATCGTAAGAAGTGATGAAAGGAAATCTATAATGGGCCTCAACGTCAATGGTCCCGTATTTTTCACTTCATCAATTATCATTATTATAAGTATAGCGCTCACCCTCATTTTCGAGGAGCAGGCCGAAGGATATTTTGATGCTATTCAGGCTTTCGTTTCCAATAACGGAGGTTGGTTCTTTGTTTTATGCGTCAACATCTACTTAATATTTGTGCTGTACCTGGCCTTTAGTAAATTCGGAAATATTAGAATAGGAGGGAAGGACACTAAACCTGAATTCAAAACCCTCTCGTGGTTTGCCATGCTTTTTAGTGCAGGGATGGGTATTGGGCTACTATTCTGGAGTATTGCCGAACCTGTAACACATTTTATGAATCCGCCGCTAACAGAAGGAGGTACACCCGCTGCTGCGCAGGAAGCCATGAATTTCACTTTTTTACACTGGGGTTTCCATGCTTGGGGAATCTATGCTCTTGTGGGGCTTTCACTTGCTTATTTCACTTATTCCCACGGGTTGCCACTCACCATACGCTCAGTTTTTTACCCGGTTTTAGGCGATAAAATCTACGGAAAAAGAGGGGATCTCATTGATATATTTGCTGTTTTGGCCACTCTTTTTGGACTGGCAACTTCCCTGGGGCTGGGTGTACAGCAAATAGCTGCAGGGCTAGCCCATGTTTTTGGATTAGACAGCGGTATCATTACCCAGGTAAGCCTTATTGCGATCATTACGGCTATCGCCACAATTTCTGTTGTGCTGGGTGTAGATAAAGGCGTCAAATTCCTGAGTGAATGGAATATGAGAATAGCTGTTTTGTTGTTACTTCTGGTGGTAGTACTGGGGCCAACAATCTTTATTTTTCAGTCCTTCGTTCAAAACACCGGAAGCTATTTCTATAGCTTTTTGGAAATATCGTCCTGGACAGAAAGCTACACCGGCAATAACTGGCAAAACGCATGGACCGTTTTTTACTGGGGCTGGTGGATTGCCTGGTCTCCTTTTGTAGGGATGTTTATCGCCCGAATTTCAAAGGGGCGTAGCATAAAAGAGTTTATTCTGGGAGTGCTGGTTGTGCCTTCGCTTCTTACTTTTTTCTGGATCACAGCCTTTGGGAGTACCTCTATTCAGCAGGCACTTTTAGGAGACCAAACTATAATTAATGCTGTTGATGATAATGTGGCCACAGCGCTCTTTGTATATCTTGAAGACTTTCCTTTTTCTGTAGTATTGAATATTATCGGAGTCATTTTAATCGCCGGTTTTTTCGTCACCTCGTCAGATTCTGGTTCTTTGGTAGTAGACAGTTTAACCTCGGGAGGAAAAATAGATGCCCCTGTAGGGCAACGTATTTTCTGGGCAGTAGCCGAAGGTGCTATTGCAGCCGTGCTATTAATTGGAGGAGGCTTGCAGGCGCTGCAAACAGCCTCAATAGTAACAGGGCTGCCTTTTGCTTTTATCCTGCTCTTCATGTGTTATTCCCTCTATATTGGCGTGCGGGATGAATATTTAAAATCTGAAGAGAAAAAGGCGCAGAAGGAATTAGAAAGTTATGAAGAAGTAATTTCAGATATTATCAAAAAAAGAGGAGGAACCCATAAAGAAAATCAGTCATGAAAAAGATCAAAAATATTCTCGTCGCCCTGGATCTTTCAGCTATAGATGAAAAACTAATTACCTATTCGTCTTTTATTGCTGAAAAGCTGCAGGCAGAGAACGTTTACTTTGTACACAATATCAAGAAATACGAGATCTCTGAGCTTTTTGAAGAACACCTGAAGGATGTGAACCTGGATGAGGTGATTGGGGATGAATTAAATGAGAAAGTAAAAACACATTTTTCGGCCCCTGCGAACTGGGAGGTGCTTATTTCTGAAGACCCTTACAGCGAATCCCTTCTTAAGTACATCGTTGACAAGTACAGTATCAATCTTGCCGTGGTTGGTAACAAGAAGCATGAGAAAGGAACGGGAGTAGTGAGTAGTAAACTGCTGAGGTTGCTTCGTTGTGATCTTTTGGCAGTTCCTGTATCTGCCCATGAAAAAATAGAGGTTATTTGGGCAGGAACCGATTTTTCACAGGATTCCCGAAAGGTTTTCAGTAGAACCAAAGAACTGCAGGAGGGAGGGAACGTACTGCTGAAGGTGGTTCATGTTTACAGTGTACCCGTACAGTTTTCTCCATACGTTTCACCCGAATCAATGGGACCAAAAGTGGAAAAGCATGTGAAAGAAAAATTTGATAAATTCCTGAAGAAACTGAATTATTCAGAAAACATCGAGCCTTTGATCTTCATGGGAAGAGAATCGGGAGCAGCACAGAAGATACTGGCAAACCTTCGGAATTCTCCGGTAGATCTACTTATGGTATCAGACAAAGGAGGGAACACTTTTTCTCCCTTCGCTGTGGGTACCATGACCGAAGAATTGTTCAATGCAAACCTGGATGTGCCACTGTGGGTGGTAAAATAACGCTATAAAGGGATTCGGGGGTAATTCTGAATCTCCTTTTCGTCATCTCCTTTAATCCTGATAATACGGCTGGGGCGGTGCTCCTGAGCCAATTTTTTAGCTTTACCAAGTGCATCTTCTTCTTTGTTAAAGGTCTGTATCAATTCATTACGGTGATCCAGGACCTCCCATTCTTTATCTTTAGCTTTACACTTTAGCCGATACGTGCGCTCCTTTACAACTTCTTTTTTATTCTTTAAAAGTTCAAGGATCACCTTTCCATCACTAAAATTTCCTCCCGGATAAAGCATGGGCAGGAGAGCAAAGAAAACATAGTACATGGAGAAATACGTGAATTGATAGGTAAGCATTCCTGCTTTTAAAACATCGTTCTCAACTAACAGGATCACTGCGATGGTACTAAGAAGATTAAAAAGAGCACCCCCCGAAAAAATTAAAATATTCGCCAGCTTCTCTTTGCGTTCAATATTCTCGAAGGTACAGAACCCATACCAGAAGTAATACTGTCTAATTTCCAATATTCCGTGATTAAAGACAGGTTTTCCACTTCCCACTACGATACGGATATTCTTTGCACCCATAAGCCAGGCAAAGAACACGTGCCCTGCTTCATGTAAGATTGAGATAAGGGGCAGTACCAGGAAAAATGCCAGCAGAAATTTTGGAATGTCGCTTATGCCAAACATCTAAAGATTTTTTGGAGATCATAATTTATAAAATTTGAAACCGTAGATTCTTAAATCCTATACAAAATTCCTGAAGCACAGGATTATACTTGCCATCATGGTTTTTTAAAACTTTATTTATCTCTTATTCATCCCCGATAAATCCCCTTTGTTAGGGCAGAATTCAATAAATTAGGCATTACAAAATTTGATTGAACATGCATTTTCCATTACTCCAGGACATTGTGGTACTACTTGGTTTCTCTGTAGTTGTTGTGCTTTTACTACAGCGATTAAGGTTACCATCGGTGTTAGGATTTTTAGTTACAGGGATTATTATTGGCCCCTTTGGCTTCGGACTTATTGAAAACCCTGAGCAAATAGAGATCCTTTCCGAAATTGGGGTGATCCTGTTGATGTTTGTTATTGGAATGGAACTTTCAATCAAGCAGCTTGCGTCCATGAAAAGAACTGTCTTTTTAGGTGGTTTGCTGCAGGTGGGATTGAGTATTATCGTAACTGCATTTATATTTTCTGTACTCGGCTTTTCCTGGAACGAGGCCGTATTCATGGGCTTCCTGTTTTCACTTTCCAGCACAGCAATTGTGCTAAAGATCTTGTATGATCGCAATGAGATCACTGCGCCTCATGGACGTATGGCTCTTGGAATCTTAATATTTCAGGATTTGATTGTGGTGCCAATGATGTTGATCACTCCCATGATGGCCGGAACTACAGGTGATCTTTACAATGAAGTGCTTCTTCTTGTTCTTAAAAGTGCCCTGGTATTAGCTTTGACCTATGTTGGAGCAAAATATTTGGTGCCGCGGGCCATGTACCTTATTGCCCAGACAAAAAGTAAGGAATTGTTTTTACTGGCTACCATCGCGCTTTGTTTTACAGTGGCTTTTATCACTGCATCTGCAGGACTCTCTCTTGCATTTGGAGCTTTCCTGGCAGGTCTTATTATCTCGGAGTCAGACTATAGTCACCAGGCTACAAGTACCATTCTTCCCTTTAGGGAGCTGTTCATCAGTTTTTTCTTTATCTCAATCGGGATGCTGCTAGACCTGGACTTCTTTATGAAAAATGCAGCGGTGATCATGCTTATGGTCGTGGTGGTATTTATATTAAAAGGAGGAGTGGTTTCCCTTACCGCAGCAGCCCTTAAATATCCTATAAGAACTGTATTGTTGACAGGAATGGCATTGTTCCAGGTGGGGGAATTTGCCTTTATCCTTTCCCGTATTGGTATAGAAAGTGGGCTACTTTTGGAGGAAATGAACCAGTATTTTCTTTCGGTTTCGGTGTTCACCATGCTCCTCACGCCTTTTGTTTTCCTTTTTTCGGGAAGGGCCACGAATTTTATTTTGAGAAAAATAGCACCGGGTTCTCATCGGACAGTTTCACTTTCCCGACAGGATGCTCAAGAGCCCGAAGATCACCTGCTTATTATAGGGTATGGGATCAATGGCGCTAACCTTGCAAAAGCAGCTAAATATGCCGATATCCCTTATATGATTCTGGAACTTAATCCGCAGATCGTTAGACAGCAAAAGGCCAGGGGAGAACCCATAATTTATGGAGATGCAGTGCAGGAGCACATGCTTGAAGCTGTTCATGTAAATAAAGCGCGTATTGTGGTTATTGCTATTTCTGATCCTCGCGCTACAAAAGCCATTGTTTCCAATATCAGGCATATTTCTCCTTCTGTGCATATAGTAGTAAGAACCAGGTATGTGAAAGAGATAGAGACCCTACTTGGGCTGGGTGCCGATGAAGTAATTCCCGAAGAGTTTGAAACTTCAATTGAAATCTTTTCACGGGTTTTAACCAATTTTCTTGTACCCCTCGATGAATTGGAAAATTTAATAGATTCGGTTAGAGCAGATAATTACCAGGTCTTCCAGTCCCATAAACGACTGCAGACATTTAAATCTTCAACTATTCCCGATTTCAAGATAAGCTGCGTGAGAGTGATGGCTGATAGTGGTGCTGTAGTAGGAAAGACTATTGAAGAAGTTGATGTTAGAAAGAACTATGGGGTCAATATCCTCGCGGTTTCCCGAAAAGGGCAAATGATAAAAACAGTATTTCCCAACGTCAAATTACTAAGAGAAGACCTTGTATTTGTGAGTGGGGATCAGGAGCATATTGACTCTTTTTATAAAGCAGTCACCTGAAGTTGACGAAAACGTTTGAAAAAAGTACGAAAACCTGATAGTGATCATTATTAGAGCAATAGTTTCATCATATTTTTGACCTGTAAATCTAAAGCCTGAAGGAATATGATGACAACTTCTCCACTCACCGATTTGGATATCGCTCATAAAATTCAATTATCTCCCATTACAGAAATAGCTCAGAAACTTGGTCTTGATCCAGATGATATTGAGATGTACGGGAAATACAAGGCTAAGATACCGCTTCACAATATTGATTATGACAAAATAAAAGAAGGCAATCTAATTCTTGTTTCGGCTATTTCACCAACTCCGGCAGGGGAAGGAAAAACTACCGTCTCTATAGGTCTTTCAGAAGCTATGAATAGGATTGGTAAGAAAACCACTGTAGTACTGAGAGAACCTTCATTAGGCCCGGTGTTTGGATTAAAAGGAGGCGCTACCGGAGGAGGATATTCACAGGTCTTGCCCATGGAGGACATCAACCTTCACTTTACCGGAGATTTTTCGGCTATTGAAAAAGCTCACAATCTTTTGGCAGCTCTTGTAGATAACAATATTCAATCAAAAACAAATAATTTAGGAATTGATCCGCGGACGGTTTCCCTAAAACGGGTGATGGATGTTAATGACCGTGCCCTGCGGAATATTGTTATAGGACTTGGCGGAACAGGTTCAGGAATTCCGAGAGAAAGCGGGTTTGATATTACTGCGGCTTCAGAGATTATGGCCATTATGTGCCTTGCTGAAAACCTGGAGGACCTAAAAGGCCGTTTGGGAAACATATTTATTGGCTATACCTTTGATAAAAAGGCCATCTACGCCCGCGATCTCAATGCTGAAGGTGCCATGGCTACACTTTTAAAAGATGCACTAAAACCCAACCTGGTACAAACTATAGAAGGGAACCCTGCCATAATTCACCTTGGCCCATTCGCCAACATAGCTCAGGGAACTAATTCTGTGATCGCCACCCGCATGGGGATGAGTCTTTCTGACTATACAGTCACCGAAGCCGGATTTGGATTTGATCTTGGTGCAGAAAAATTTCTGGATATTAAATGTCAAAGCGCCGATCTTACTCCCAAAGTTGTGGTAATGACCGCGACAATACGAGCTTTAAAATATCATGGTGGGGTACCTCTTTCTTCTCTCACTATTCCAAATGTAGAGGCTTTAGAAAAAGGATTACCCAATTTAGAGAAACATCTGGAAAATGCCCGTCTCTTTAATATCACTCCTGTAATAGCCATAAATAAATTCTACAGTGACAGTGATGAAGAGATACAGGTGATCATAGACTTGGCTAAAAAACTGAATATAAAAGTTGCAGTTTCTGATGGCTGGGCGAAAGGAGGGGAAGGCGCTCTTGATCTGGCAAAAAAGGTGGTAGAAGCGATTGAAGAAGGCCGCTCTAACTTTACACCACTTTATGATTGGGAAGATACGGTTATGAATAAAATAGAGACCATTGCAAAAAAAATATATGGGGCCGATAGGGTTGAATACGCTGCAAAAGCAAGACGGGATCTAAAAACTATTTCCAATCTTGAATTAGATCATTTACCCGTTTGCATTGCTAAAACCCAAAAATCATTGTCAGACAATCCTTTGCTTATAGGAAGACCAACAGGTTTTACGCTAACAGTTCGGGAGATTGAGATCGCCGCCGGTGCAGGATTTTTGATCCCTATTACAGGAGATATGATGCGTATGCCCGGATTACCGGCACACCCTGCATCAGAGAATATAAATATAGATTTGGAAGGAAATATTTCGGGGCTAATATAGAGCAAGATCTGTTTGCTTCCATTGAATAAGAACCTTCCGGCCTTGCCGGGAGGTTTTTTATTCATAGGGGGGTAAATACCCCGAGGCTTGCCTCGTTAGTAAATGTTGTAAAGTTTGAAAACGTGTTCCACTAAAATGCTCCGTGGGCTTGCCCCGGAGAAATTTACTGGTTCATATAGCTCTTTTTAGGCATTGAACTCTTTCAAACCTTCAGTTTTTTCAAACCCTCAATGCAATCTGCCGCAAAATGTTTGTCGGATAAAAATATTAGGTTAACAAATTATAAACCATTATTTTAAAGGTCTTCAAAAAGGAAGTTTTACTTTTAGTTAAGCTTTTTGAAAAAAAATTCCGGCACCGAATTTTCAGAAGAATTTTGATATACCTTTGAATATATTTAAACCATTTAATGAAGAAATTTTTAGTTGTAAATAATCCCGAAAACTGGAACCTTGCACTTGAGAATATGGAGGTGATTTCGGCCAGGGACTATCTTACAAATCCTGAATATGCCCGTCTTAAAAAAGCACGTATTTTTAATTTATGTAAGGATTATTCTTACCAAAGTAAAGGGTATTATGTTTCACTTTTAGCTGAGGCTCGTGGGCATCTCGCAATTCCTACTGTGATGAACCTGGTAGATTTACGGGAACCAAAGCTTGTTAAGATCGTCTCAGATGAATTTGATGATCTTATTCAAAAAAGTTTAAAGGGAATTAAGTCAGCCGAGTTTACGCTTAGTATTTATTTTGGGCAGAATGTTGCTCAAAAATACAGGGAACTGAGTGCTATGTTTCACCGGCACTTTCAAATACCATTTTTGAGAGTAAAGTTCTCTTACACCAACAGGTGGAATATCAAATCTATTAAAGCTTTATCTGAAGTAGAGATCCCAAATGAACACCGGGATGCTATGAGGCAGTTTGCCATACAGTATTTTGCAAAGAAGCGTTATGATACCCCTAAAAATGAAACTTTTGAGTACGACCTGGCAATCCTTGTGCAAGATCACGATCCTGCGCCGCCAAGTAATCCTAAAGCTCTAAAGAAATTTGTAGAGATTGCCGAAAAAATGAACTTTTATGTAGAGTTTGTCTCTCCAAAAGATCTTTCAAGGCTGTCGTCTTTTGACGCCCTTTTTATCAGGCAAAGTACAGAGGTGAACAATGAAGCCTATGCTTTTGCCCGCAAAGCCCAACAGGAAGATATAGCCATCGTTGATTATCCCGATGCTATCCTTAAGTGCTGTAATAAAGTTTTTATGGCCGAAGCCCTTGAGAATTCAGGTATTCCCACTCCTAAAACTATCATTGTTCACAAAGACAACCGCAATAACGTTATTGAGAAGACCGGACTTCCGCTGGTTTTGAAATCCCCTGATTCTACCTTTTCTTTTGGGGTGAAAAAAGCTGCTACTGCCGAAGAATACGAAAAACTGGTGGGGGAGATGCTTAAAAAATCTGAACTTGTAATAGCACAGGAATATACACCTTCAGATTATGACTGGAGAATAGGTATTCTTGATGATAAACCGCTCTTTGCCTGCCGTTACTATATGGCCAAAGGCCACTGGCAAATCTACAACTGGAATGCCAGCAAAAAAGATGACCAGGAAGGTAATGCAGACGTAATGTCTATTGATGAAGTTCCAAAAAAGATCATGGATGTAGCTCTTCGTTCGGCCAGGCTTATGGGAAAAGGCCTCTACGGTATTGATGTAAAGGAAGTAAATGGAAAACCTCTGGTCATAGAAATCAATGACAATCCAAATATAGATTTTGGGGTAGAAGATCGTTTCTACGGTGATAAAATTTATACTGAAATTATTACTGCTCTTAAGAACCGCCTTGAAAAGAAATCGGAATGAGTTATCAGCTTTTTGAAGTTTACGGGATAGAACTGGAGTACATGTTGGTAGACGTTGCCACAATGAAAGTGAAGCCGGTTGTAGATAAATTATTGACCAAAAAGAATGGTACTTTATCTTCGGATGTAGAAAATGGTAAGATAGAATGGAGCAATGAGCTTGTAGCACATGTAGTGGAATTAAAAACCAATGGGCCTACCGCCAATCTTGATACCCTGAATGATCTTTTTGCTGAAAATGTTGGCGAAATCAACGATTTGCTCAAGGAATTTAATGCTAAACTGTTACCCACAGCGGCTCATCCTCTCATGGATCCCGAAACAGAAATGCAGTTGTGGCAGCACAACTACAGCAAAATATACGCACTCTACAATCGCATTTTTGACTGTAGGGGGCATGGCTGGAGCAATGTTCAAAGTATGCATATAAATCTGCCATTTTTGGGAGATGCAGAATTTGAGAAGTTACATGCTGCGGTAAGGATCCTGCTACCAGTAATTCCTGGATTAAGTGCCAGTTCGCCAATTTTTGAGGGAAAACTTACCGGCTTTAAAGATGCCCGTATGCATGTATATAAAACCAATCAAAAAGAAATTCCGGAGATGACCGGCAAAGTCATTCCCGAACAAATCTTTTCAAAAAAGGATTATTACAGCGGAATTTTTGAACCTATCAATAAGGCAATAAAACCGCATGATACTGAGAATATTCTCGATCATCATTTTCTGAATTCAAGGGGAGCTATTGCCCGCTTTGATCGTGGTGCTATCGAAATAAGAGTGATAGACCTGCAGGAATGCCCAAAAGCTGATGTTGCCATAGCAGTACTCATCATTGAAGCCCTTAAGTTGCTGGTTAGTGAAGAACTGGTGTCTCTGGAAGATCAAAAAAAGTGGCATGAAAATGCCCTTTTTGAAATCTTTAATGATGTGATCGTAGATGCTGAAGCAACTATCATTCAAAATGCCGCATTTGCTGATATTTTTGATTTGCAGCCCGAAAGTTCTGTCAAAGATCTATGGAGTAGAATTTATTCACTTGTGAAGGAAAATATTTCTGAAAAGCACCAAAATAGCATCGAATTCTTGCTGAAGAACGGAAGCCTTTCAACCAGGATTCTTAAAACTTTGGGTGAGAACCCATCTAAAGCAGAGATCACAAAAGTTTATGAGGAATTGGGGAATTGTCTTCAGGAAAACAGGTTCTTCGAGGTGTAACTACCAGTAATTTATTCTGAAATTAACCACTAAAATTAAGCTTTGAATCTTATACTAACCTGTGAACACGCCGGAAATGAAATTCCGCAGGAATATGAACAACTGTTTTCAGAAGCGCAGGAAGTGCTGGAGACGCACCGGGGTTATGATCCCGGAGCATTAGATCTATTCCAGGAGCTTTCGCCTTTGGCAGTTTTTAGGCAGGAATATATGATAAGCAGGCTTTTGGTGGAACCTAACCGTTCGCTGGGCCATCCGCAGCTTTTTTCAGAATTTACAGCCCAACTTCAGGAGGCTCAAAAAGAGCAAATTCTGGAAGATTTTTATATCCCATACCGGACTTATATTGAAAGCAGGATTGGCGATCTTATTTCAGCAGGCAAAGAAATTGTACATATTTCGGTTCATAGTTTTACGCCAGAGCTTAATGGGGAGGTAAGAAATGCTGATATTGGCCTGCTCTTTGATCCCGCCCGTAAGAGTGAAGTGAAATTCTGTGAAAGATTTGAAGAAAGTCTTCTTCAGCAGAATGAAAATTTGCGGGTAAGATTCAATTATCCCTATTTGGGGATTGATGACGGATTTACTACTTATCTGCGCCAAAAATTTCCGCAGCAATATTTGGGCATTGAGCTGGAGGTTAATCAAAAGTTTGTTCAAAATAATAAAATGGAAAAGCACTTCAAAAATGACATTTTTGAGGCGCTTTCCAGGTTGATGTAATAATTTACTTTAACCGTTGAGGGTAGAGTCCAGAGTGATTTCTGTATTGAGCAATTTTGAAATAGGACAATTTTCTTTAGCGTGCTTTACCAGCTCATCAAATTTATCCTGTGATATACCTGGTACTTTGGCTGTGAGAATTAGGTGAGACTTTTTAATTGTTCCATCCTCAAAGGTGATCTCGCATTTTGTTTCAAGTTCAACCGGATTAAATTCTTCTTTACTAAGATTGGCCGAAAGCTGCATTGTAAAACAGCCGGCATGTGCAGCTCCAATAAGCTCTTCAGGATTTGTTCCTTTTTCATCTTCAAACCGGGTGTGAAAGGAATAGGGAGTTTTTTGCAGTACCTGACTTTGGGTAGATAAATTTCCTTTTCCTTCTTTGATTGTGCCGTTCCATACGGCTGTTGCTTTTCTTTTCATACTAGGTTTGGTTTTTAAGTGATTTCATATTTGTAACAAAGGAGTAGCGAACATGTTTACTGCTATGTTCTTTCATATACTTTGTTGAAACGGCCCATGATAGTGATGTTCTTTTCTATAACTATTTCAGGACTTTTGAAGGTACAATTTTCTCACAAAGAATTAGCTACAATCAGGTTAAAACTACCTTAAGTTCATTTCTGTAATGCGAAGGAGATTTTCCAGTAAACTTTTTGAACTGCTTATTGAAATGGCTGAAATTATTGAATCCGCTTTCAAAACACACTTCGGTAATGCTTACCTGTTTCTCATGAAGTAATTTGGCAGCGTGCACCAACCGGTACTCGTTTACAAATTGAGTAAATGTTTTCCCTGTAATTTTCTTAAAATACCTGCAGAAAGCCGGTACAGTCATGCTCACCTTACCGGCTACCTCTTCAAGACTAATAGGGCGTTGAAATTCTTCCTTTACAAAATTGAATATATTATTGATTCTATGATTGTCCTGTAGTTCAGTTTCCAAAAGAAAACCCTTTGCATTTAATACAGAATATTCCGTGGAAGTTTCCATTAGATGTAAAATTTCAAGAAGTCCAAGAAGGCGTTGAAAAGGAGGTTTATTTTCAAGAGATTCCATTTTCTCTCCAATATCCTTTTTTGACTCCCCATAATAGACAATTCCCATGCTTGCCTTCTCAAAAAGTGCTTTTATATTCTTCATTTCGGGGAGTTCGAAAAAACTATTTCCCAAAAAATCGGGTTTCATCTGTATCACGGTTTCGTTCTCGTTACCTGTAAGCCCATCTGTAAAGCCACAGTGAGGAAGATTTGAACCTATTAACATAAGATCCCCGTCACGGTAGTAGGAGATGTGACTTCCAATTTGTCTTTTTCCTGATCCTCTATTCACGTAAACCAGTTCTATTTCGGGATGATAATGCCAAAAAGTATGTTTCCTGTTTTGGTGGTTCTTATTATAGGTTCTATACAAAATAGAACTTCCAAAAGCAGGTTCAATTTTTTCCAGTTCAGGTTTTACATTAATATTCATAAATAGGAGTAAAGTTTGAATGAAATTTAATCTGAATGAAAATACTCTACTTCTGCAAAATTACCCGCTATAGGTGCATATTTAACCTATAACGTTTTAGTGAGCCTTATTAATATCAATTTTGAACACTTTTGTGCCAATTTTGATCTATTTGCAAAGGAGATAAGCGATTATGTTTGTTGTGTAATATCTAATCTATTAACTAAAACGATAAAAATTATGAAAAAGCTAAAAAACATTGCAGTAATTGTTTTTTTCCTTTCCACCTATTCTTATGCAGGTGATATGGAAAAAGAGGAGGAGGTAAGATTAAATGGAGAGCAAACTTTGTTAGTAGACCTTTCTAATTTGAATCAGGGAACGGTTATTTTATTTGAAGATCAATATGGCGTAACGCTTTACAAGGATGACCTGGTAAGAGGTGGAAAGTATAACAAGAGGCTGGACCTTGAAATGGTGCCGCAGGGGATCTACTTTTTAAAGGTGGATAAAAGGTTAGCGACAAAAACATGGAAGATCCAGAAATCTTCTGAAGGGGTAAAAATCCTTGGAAGTTCTTCTACTATAGGGAAGCCACATTTTCGAACTCACGAAGAAGTTCTTAATGTTTACATATCAAACCCCGACAAGCAGCCTTTGAATATGACCGTTGAAGATGGTTCTGGAGTAATCCTGGCCACTGTCAAAGCTTCTGGTAAGGATTTCCAAAAGTCTCTTGATTTCTCAAGAGTTCCATCGGGAGAGTATTTTGTAAAACTTTACAGGGGAGAAGAAGAGTTTACTAAAAAAGTAGTTATTAATTAAGGATCAATCACTACTTATAAAAACTGCCCCGGGATTTCCCGGGGCAGTTTTGTTTATGAATATGAAGACTTCCTTAAGCCTTTTTTAAGTAGATAACACCCATTGGTGGAATGGTGAGGGATAGGGAATTATCTTGCCCGTGGGCTGATAGTTCTGTGCTTTCTATCTCTCCATTGTTCTTCACGTTACTACCACCAAGACTGGCATCATCACTATTGAAGATCTCTTTCCATTTTCCTGCTTTTTCAACTCCAATCCGGTAATTTTCCCGGGGTAATGGAGTGAAATTACAAACTACAAGAATGTTGTCTTTTGGATCATTGCCTTTTCTTAAAAAGCTAATAATGCTATTCTCTTCATCCTTGATATCTACCCATTCGAATCCTTCATGAGAAAAAGCTTTTTCGTACAGTGCAGGTTCCTCTTTGTACAGCTTATTAAGCGCTTTAAAGGTCTCCTGGATTTGACTGTGAGAATTCTCATTGGTCAAATGCCATGCGAGGCTGGAATCGTGATCCCATTCGGTGGTTTGACCAAATTCTGCACCCATAAAAAGCAGTTTGGTTCCGGGGTGGGCGTACATGTAAGCATACAAGGTGCGAAGATTCGCAAATTTGTTCCACTCATCTCCCGGCATTTTATTGAGAATAGCCTGTTTTCCATACACCACTTCATCATGTGACAGGGGTAGCATGAAGTTTTCAGTAAAAGCGTAATTCGAGCTAAAAGTGATGGTATTCTGGTGGTACTTCCTATTGATAGGATCTTCACTAAAATACTTCAGTGTATCGTGCATCCAACCCATCATCCATTTCATCCCAAAGCCAAGGCCTCCAATATAGGTAGGTTTTGAAACCATGGGCCAGGCGGTAGATTCTTCAGCAATAGTCACGGCATCAGGAAATTCCTTATAAACTACTTCATTAAATTCTTTCAGAAAACTTATAGCTTCCAGATTTTCATTTCCGCCGTGTTCATTGGGTTCCCATTCGCCTTCTTTCCTCGAATAGTCCAGATATAACATAGAGGCCACGGCATCTACACGCAATCCGTCGGCATGAAACTTATCCAGCCAGAAGACTGCGTTACTTATAAGGAAAGAACGCACTTCATTACGTCCGTAATTGAAGATGTAGCTCTGCCAGTCTGGGTGGAAACCTTTTTTAGGATCGGCATGTTCATATAGATAGGTGCCATCAAAATAGTGCAGGCCATGTAAATCTGAAGGGAAGTGGGAGGGAACCCAGTCGAGGATTACTCCAATTCCTGCCTGGTGAAGACTGTCAATAAGCTGCATAAATTCCTGCGGAGTACCAAAGCGGCTGGAAGGGGCGAAGTAGCCGGTGATTTGGTAGCCCCACGAACCAAAGAATGGATGCTCCATTACGGGCATGAATTCTACGTGTGTGAATCCCATCTCTTTGATATACTTCGGAAGTTGCTCGGCCAGTTCTAAATATGTCAAAGAACGAAGCCCATCTTCGGGAACACGTTTCCAGGATCCCAGGTGCAATTCGTAAACCGACATTGGTTGTGGCTTGCCTTCTTTTTTCTGCCTGTCTTTCATCCAGACCTTGTCTTTCCAGGTGTTCTCAAGGTCCCATACCACAGAAGCTGTATTTGGCGGGGTTTCCCATTGAAAAGCGAAAGGGTCTCCTTTATCGGCTTCATAGCCGTTGTTTGACCTGATAAAATACTTGTACAAACTGCCCTTTTTGGCACCCGGGATGAACACTTCCCATATCCCCGAACCATCCCAACGGGCTTTCATGGGGTGGGATTCCCTGTCCCAATTGTTGAAATCTCCCACTACCGCAACTTTTTCGGCATTGGGAGACCAAACTGCGAAATAAACTCCTTCGGTACCCATGTATTCCATAAGATGCGATCCCAACTTGTTGTAAAGGTGGTAGTGTTTGCCTTCGCGGAACAGGTGAATATCAAATTCAGTAAGCAAGGTGGCTTCCACCGGTTTGTCTGAAGATGATTTCTGCTCCTGTTTTTTATCGGTGGTAAGATCTTCTACTTGTTTTTTGGCTTTTTGTGCAGCCGCCATTACTTCCTCCTTATCGGGTATGATTTCCTCTACTTTTTTCTTTGCTTTTTCGGCTTTTGGAATGAGCTTTTCGGCAAAGCTGCCTGCTGCATCTTTCATGTTTTCGATATCTTCGGCATCAGGAAGAAGATCTTTAGCCATTTTTTCGAGGTCGTTTTTGGTGCCCTTTTTTGGAGTGACCTTCTTTTTTATATTATCGGCAGTTTCTTTTGCTGCGTCTTTAAGATCTTCAGAAGGGGAGGTGTTGGGCAGCTTCATTTTTTCTTCAGCACTAATTCCCTCAATTTTTTTCTGCCGGGACATCTTCTTAACAGGTTTCTTTTCTGCTTGTTTTTCTCCGGTTTTTAAATCCGTATTTTTCTTACTTGCTTTTTTATCAGCAGGTTTTTTAGTGCCGGTCTTTTTCTCGGGATTTTCCTGAGGCGTAGTGGTTACTTTGGTTGCAGGGGCTGCAACATCGGGTACCTGCTCATCTGTTAGAGGTTTCTGGAACTTGGCAGGTTTAGAAGTAGTACCCGACTTTTTCTTTTCTGCGGAAGTTTTCTTGGCCTGGCTTTTCGGCTTCGGATTGGCCGCGGCATCTGCATCGGGCATCTTGGTTTTTGGCAAACCTGTATTTAATTTAGTTCCTTCTTTAGAAGAAGATTTGTTCTTTGCTGATGTTTTTTTGGCAGCCTGTTTTTTTGGCTTCGGATTGGCCGCAGCATCTGCATCAGGCATCTTGGTTTTTGGCAAACCTGTATTCAATTTTGTCGACTTTTTTTCAGAAGCTTCAGCTTTACCTGAAGCCTTTTTGCTAACCGCTTCTTTTTTTGAAGCCGACTTTCCTGAAGAGGTTTTTTTAGGTTCTGTTTTTTCCGAAGGCTTTTTACCTACACCTTTAGGACCTTTTACGTCTCCCGATTCTTCAGCAGATTTTTTGCCCTTGTCTACAGGACCTTTCGGAGCTTTTCCGGTGCCTGAAATATTTTTATCTATATCTTTTTTATTACTTTCTTTTTTAGCCATGATTTATTGTTTTATGCATGATTTAATTCCCCTAAGCGGGATCAAGACCCAGTCTGGCCGGTTGTTTAGTTCGTAGTTCATCTCATAGATTGCTTTTTCAAGCAGGAAGATCTGCATGAGGATCTCGGTATCATCCTTGTCTGGTGGTATGAAATCATTTTCCCCAACATGCTTATAATAACCTTCCAGGAAAATTTTGGTGACCACATAATACCAGTTATCGGCCCATGTGTCTAATTCTCCTTCTTTGTTATGATCGTCAATTTCAGATTCCATTATACTGCTATAGGCAGCGTAATGAAAGGAGCGAACCATACCGGCTACATCGCGCAGCGGCGAACGCTTTAATCTTCTTTCACTAAAAGACCTTGCCGGTTCTCCTTCAAAATCAATTATTACAAAGTCTTTACCTGTCCATAAAACCTGGCCAAGGTGATAATCCCCGTGGGTCCTAATTTTCATTATAGGAATTTTGTGGTCGTAGACTTTTTTGAAGGTGCTAAGCACTTCTGCTTTCATATCCAATACTTCCTGTGCTTCCTCCTGAATATGCTTCGGAAGGGTTTTAATACTCTTCTGAAGGTTTTGGAAGGCATTCCGCGTAAGGGATTGTAAAGAAGAGAATAATGATCTCTGGTAATGCAAAGAGAAAGGTTCCGGCTCAAAATCTACCTCCATTGGGTTTGCAGCCAGTGCCTTGTGCATCTCGGCGGTTCTTTGTCCCAGCAGGAACATTCTTTCGGGAAAAACAGCCCCCAGTAATTCTTTCATGTTTTCTGAAAGATCCTGGTAGGAGAGCGGACTCAGCGTATGCGCTATTGGCTCGTACTCCTGGTCTTTTGGCAAGGTGAGTACCCTGTCAAAAAAGCGGTTTAAGGCATCCTTTGTATAATCCCAGGCATCTCCCTGGTTTGGTACCAGATCTTGCATCATACCCAACACGATAATGTTCTTGGGGTCGGGTTTGTATTCTATTGCTCCCACAAATCGGGGGGAATTCTTATATTCTGTTTTTTCAGTAAGATATCGGGTAATCTCCAGGTCTGGATTAATGGTGTTATCAAGTTTCCTGTACAACTTTAAAAAATACCTGTTGTCAAAAATAAGCGAGGTGTTACTTTGCTCTGCATTAAGGATCTTCGAATGAACCTTTTCTGCTTCAGCATCAAATTGATCTTCACTGTGATAGAATACCAGGTTACCACGCCCACTATTTAGTTTTCTTCCTTTTTTAATATTTCTGAAGAGCACATTTCTGAAGTTTTCACTGTAAACCGAATCAAAGAGATAACCTTCTTCCCCGTCTATCTTAAGTTTTGCAATAATTCCTTTCCCCGGAATATCCTTGTATGCATCTTCTAAAGTTTCACTCATAAAACTGAGTGGCAGCTGATATACTTCCGGCAGGCCATCATTATAACTCACTTCAATAGTGATTAAAGTTGACGGAATATCTTTTACGGGTATGTCTACCTTATTCACCACAGAGATACTCTGAATGACTCTTGATTTGCCCCCAAACCAGCGGCAGGTGTTGAGGTACCCGGGAAGTATATTTTGTTCTAATTTGGTTTTGGTCTTATTATTTAGAAGTTGCTCCCAATTATCAATGCTCAAAGCCGGAGTTTCCGATTGTGCTACATGGCCTTCCTCTTTTTGTAACTGGAACCAGTAGTAACCGTGAGGCGCCATGGTAAAAAGGTAAGGATGCTCGGTGATTCTTGGAAACTTATTGTGACTAAAGACCTCTACGGGAATATAACCTTCATAAGCTTCCAGGTCTAGCTCGGCTGCCTGCGGGAAGCGGGAAAGGTTCCCTAATACCAGAATGTCTTCATCTTCAAAGGTTCTGGTGTAAGCTATGATCTTGGCATTACTCGGCGAAAGGAAATTAATATCACCACGGCCAAAGGCCTTATATTTTTTTCTCATGCTAATGATCCGCTTCATCCACCATAATAGTGAAGAAGAGTTCATCTGTTCGGTCTCAACATTTATAGACTCATACTTGTATGCAGGATCTATAATAACCGGAAGGTAAAGCTTATGAGGGTTGGCGTGGGAGAACCCTGCATTACGGTCAGACGACCATTGCATTGGTGTTCTCACCCCATCGCGGTCTCCCAGGTAATAGTTATCACCCATGCCTATTTCATCTCCATAATAGATCACCGGGGTACCGGGAAGGGAGAACAGCAGTACATTCATCAACTCTATCTTGTTGCGATTGTTCTCAAGCAAGGGAGCCAGCCTGTGGCGTATCCCCACGTTGATCTTTGCCTGCGGGTCTTTAGTGTAGACCTTGTACATGTAATCTCTTTCTTCATCGGTAACCATCTCCAGGGTCAATTCATCGTGATTCCGAAGAAAAATGGCCCACTGGCAGTTCTCAGGGATTTCTGGTGTCTGGTCAATAATATCCATAATAGGATACCTGTCTTCCATTTTGACCGACATAAACATCCTGGGCATAATGGGGAAGTGATAGTTCATATGGCATTCATTTCCTTCTCCAAAATATGCCGCCGAATCTTCAGGCCACATGTTTGCTTCTGCAAGCAGAAGTTTATTTTCATACTTGTCATCTACATGTGCCCTTAGCTTCTGAAGAAATTCATGGGTCTCGGGCAGGTTTTCACAATTGGTGCCTTCTCTTTCAAAAAGATAAGGTACTGCATCAAGCCTGAAACCATCTACACCCAGGTCAAACCAGAAATCGAGCACATCAAAAACTTCCTGCTGTACCTTTGGGTTGTCAAAATTTAAATCGGGTTGATGGCTGAAGAAACGGTGCCAGAAATATTGCTGTGCAACAGGATCCCAGGTCCAGTTTGAAGGTTCGGTATCTGTAAAAATGATTCGGGTGTCCTTATATTTTGTGGGATCATCGGTCCAAACGTAATAATCTCTTTCGGGAGAACCTACGGGAGCATGGCGTGCTTTCTGAAACCATGGATGCTGGTCTGAGGTGTGATTAATTACCAGCTCGGTGATGATCTTTAATCCCCGTTCATGGGCTTCATCTATCAATTTTTTGAAAGTATCAAGATCTCCGTAAGAAGGATTGATACTGTAATAATCGGCTATGTCATAACCATCGTCCCTAAGGGGGGAAGGATAGAAGGGTAACAGCCATATTGCGGTGACCCCCAGGTCTTCCAGGTAGTCCAGCTTTTGCAGGAGACCTTCAAAATCTCCTATTCCATCACCATTGCTATCAAAAAAAGCTTTAATGTGCAGTTCGTAAATAATAGCATCTTTATACCAGGTTTCCTGATCGCTCGCTTGCAGTGGTTTGATCATTGGTTATATCTTTTTTACTGTATTGGTTTCTTAGTTTCAACTTTTAAAATATGTGCGGGAATGGCTCTTGGGTGCAGCTCTACATAATTCCATGCATCCTGCCATATATAACTGGCTCCTGTTAATAGGTCTTTCACCGAATAGGAGTCATGATCACCTATTTCCAGCCTTTCGAGAGGAACTTCTACCCAGCCAGATTGTGTATGGTGAGGGTCGAGATTGACTACAATGATTAATTTGTTGTTACCATCTTTATCAACCTTTGAATAAGAGATCAATTGATCATTATCTGTTTTACAGAATTCTATATTCCAGGTGGTTTGCAGTGCTTCGTTCTCATTTCTTATTCTGTTCAGGATACTAATCATCTCCTTGATACGGGTGTTCCGGTGCCAGTCCCAATGGTAGATCTGGTATTTTTCGGAATGAACATATTCTTCTTTTCCGGGGTAGGGCTCATTAAGACCGAATTCAAAGACGGGGCCGTAGAGACCGTAATTAGAAGACATTGTTGCTGCCAGGATCAATCTTATAAGGAAAGAAGGCTCCTCTTTGTGCTCCAGGGAAATAGGAAGAATATCAGGCGTGTTGGGCCAGAAATTGGGCCGGTAATATTCCCGTACTTCCGTTTTAGTTAGTTCGGTGAGATATTCCTCAAATTCTTCTTTTGTATTTCTCCAGGTGAAATAAGTATAAGACTGGTTAAAGCCTATTTTTGCCAGTTCTTCCATAACTCTGGGCCGTGTAAAAGCTTCGGCCAGAAAAATTATTCCCTCGTGGTCTTTGTTGATTTCACTTATGCACCATTCCCAGAAAGGAAAGGTCTTGGTGTGCGGATTATCAACTCTAAATACCGTAACCCCTTTATCAATCCAGAATTCTACAATACTTTTTAATTCATCCCAAAGGTTCTCCCAGTCTGCTGTTTCGAAATTTACCGGTAGTACATCCTGGTATTTCTTCGGCGGATTTTCGGCATATTGTACTGTACCATCAGGCCTCCATTTAAACCATTGTGGATGATCTTTAACATAAGGATGATCTGGGGAACACTGTATAGCAAAATCCAGTGCTATTTCAATCCCCATATCTTTAGCCTTTTTTACAAGTCGGGTAAAATCTTCCATAGTTCCCAATTCGGGATGAATGGCTTTATGACCACCTTCTTTGGCTCCAATAGCCCAGGGTGAGCCGGGATCTCCTTCCTCGGCTTCCGTAGCATTATTAAGGCCTTTGCGGTGGCTGCGTCCTATTGGGTGGATTGGCGGAAAATAGATAGTGTCAAATCCCATTTTTGACACCTCAGGAAGTATGTTCTCACAATCCCTGAAAGTTCCGTGCTTACCTTTTTCGGGAGATGCCGATCTTGGAAAGAATTCATACCATGCGCTAAAGAGGGCTTTTTTTCTTTCTACTCTTACCTCCAAAGTTTTGTCGTATGGAAAAGCTTTGTCGCGATCTCTTGATTCATACATTGCTTTTGAAGCTGAGTCGCTCAAAGCTTCAGAAACCGCTCTTTGCCCATGCTCTTCATCCCGCAAGAGCTCAATCCATTCTTTCAGCTTCTTTTTATTGGGTGCAGAGGCGCGGGGAAGGGCTTCTTCCATAAGTTCGGCTCCTATAAGTAACTCAGTTTTGAGATTTTGATTGGCGGCGGCTTTTTTCTTAAGGCCATCCTGCCAGGTTAAAAAATGATCTACCCATGATTCTATGGTATATTCATAATCTCCGGTCTCTCCCAAAGCAAAGGTTGAGCTCCAGTGGTCGTTACCCTCAAAGATCATTGGCTGTTCCTGCCATTTCTTCTCACGACCCCGGCCTTTCTTTTTCTCGCGGAAAAGAAGTACAGCATCTACCTTGTCATGACCATCTCCAAAGATGTCGGCTTCAAGTTTTATGTCTTCGTCTACAACTCTTTTTATAGGATACTTTCCACAGTCAATTTGGGGTTTTACATTTCTAATACTAACTCGCTTATGACCATTAATTTTCATAGGGTGATTTTATTGGATAAATGGTTGATTATTTCCCGAAATGCCCGTGATTTCGGGTCTATCTGCATTCTAAAACACTTAAATTTAGGTAAGTATATGCACACCCTTAGTTAAAAAACTATTAAACATTAAATCTTCCATTTTATCCTTCTTAGCTTTGAGTGTATTTGAAATTCAGGAAGAAAGATATTTATGGGAAAGAAAGTTGGTGCAGTATATATAGGACATGAAAAAGTTGAATTTTGCGTATGGGCACCTGTTGCCGAATCTGTTGAAGTACACTTCGAAAAATCAGGAAAATCTGAAGCTCTTATAAAGGACGAAATAGGCTACTGGTCTAAAGAAGTTCAAAATATCAAACCGGGCGCAACATATAAATACCGCATTGATCACAAAGATGAATTTCCCGATCCTGCTTCTCTTTCACAACCCAAAGGTGTTCATTCCTGGTCACAAGTAGTAGACCATAAGGCCCATCAATGGCAGGATGAGCTATGGAAGGGCAGGAAGCTTTCAGAAATGATCATCTATGAACTGCACGTGGGCACCTTTACCCAGGCAGGTACTTTTGAGGCAGTAATCAATAAGCTCGATCATCTTGAAGAATTGGGTATAAATACACTCGAACTTATGCCCATTGCTCAATTTCCCGGGGCGAGAAACTGGGGCTACGATGGGGTTTATCCTTTCGCGGCACAAGATAGCTACGGGTGCGTTGCAGGCCTTAAAAAACTTGTAGACGCCTGTCATGCCCGGGGTTTTAGCATCATCCTAGACGTGGTGTACAACCACCTTGGTCCCGAAGGAAATTACATCTCCCAATACGGGCCGTATTTTACAGATAAATACCACACCCCGTGGGGTAGTGCCCTTAATTTTGATGACGAATATTCCGATCAGGTGAGGCATCATTTTATACAGAATGCGCTTATGTGGCTTGAAGATTTCCATTTAGACGGATTGCGGCTCGATGCGGTTCATGAAATTATAGACAGGGGAGCGAGGCATTTTCTTAAAGAATTGAGCGAGAAGACAGATGAGCTGGAGGCAAAGACAGGAAGAAGTTACGCGCTTATTGCCGAAAGTGATCTCAATGACACCAAATTAATAAAAGACTACGAGAGCGGCGGCTTTGGACTGGAAGGCCAGTGGGTTGACGATTTTCACCATGCCCTGCATACGGTGCTAACAGGTGAAGACGCAGGTTATTATGCCGACTTCGGAAAAATGGAATACCTGGCGAAATCCTTTAAACAGGCTTTTATCTACGATGGAATTTACTCTCCTTTTCGCAAACGCAGTATAGGTAACAATCCTGAAGGAATGGAGCCATCAAATTTCGTTGTATGTATCCAGAATCACGACCAGGTGGGCAATCGTCTTTTGGGAGAAAGAATGGCCGAATTAGTCAGTTTTGATAAACAGAAACTCGCTGCGGCAACTTTACTTTCAGCACCTTTTATTCCTATGCTTTTTATGGGAGAGGAGTTTGGGGAAAAAAACCGCTTTCAGTACTTTATTAGTCACGGTGACCCTGATCTTGTAAAAGCAGTGCAGGAAGGGCGAAAAAATGAGTTTGAGTACTTCTTTCACTCTCATTCTGAAGGAGAATTTCCCGATCCGCAGGCCGAAGTTACTTTCAAAAATTCTAAACTGAACTGGGATTTTCAGAAAGATGCGCAACAAAATCAGCTTTTTAACTTTTACAAAGAATTGATAAGACTGAAGAAAAACGGTGCTTTTGAGATGTTTGGTCATCAAAATGCCATTTTTGAGGCTTCTGAAGACAAAAAACTTCTGAAGGTATCTGCACAGGAAGGAAATTCAGCTTTAACCGGGATCTATAACTTCGGAAATTCAGTTTATTCAGAAAAAACTTCAGAAAAAGTAAATCCACAGGTCCTGATTTGTTCCGCAGATAAGAAATGGGGCGGAAACAAGGAGTTGAAAGAGCTTGTAGATCCAGAAAATATTACTGTGCCTCCAGAGTCTGTTTTGATTTACAAATCTTAAAAAAGATCCTTTAAAAATGCCCTTTTTGGAACCTATGTTTCAAAGGGGGATCACTAACTAATTAAAAAATATTATGAGCAAGAAATATGTATGTGTGCACGGGCATTTTTACCAGCCACCAAGAGAAAATCCCTGGTTGAACAAGGTAGAGATACAGGAATCTGCATACCCTTACCACGACTGGAATCACAGAATTAATGCGGAATGTTATGTGAGGAATTCTGCTTCCAGGATCCTTGATAAGGAGGGAAAAATACAGGCGATCATGAATAATTATGCCTGGATGAGTTTCAACATTGGCCCAACTTTACTGGCCTGGATGCAAAATGAAACTCCCGAAACTTATGAAGCCATCCTGGAAGCCGATAAGTTGAGCCAGGAAACCTTTTCGGGTCATGGCGCCGCCCTGGCCCAGGCTTATAATCACCTGATCATGCCCCTGGCCAATAAGAGGGATCAGGAAACACAGGTAATTTGGGGAATCGAGGATTTTAAATCCCGCTACGGCCGTATGCCCGAAGGCATGTGGCTGGGAGAAACTGCCGTGAATACCGATGTGCTTGAAATGCTGGCAAAACACGGGATAAAATTTACCATTTTGTCGCCGTATCAAGCTAAACAGGTGAGAAAAATTGGCACAAAAGACTGGGAAGACGCCACAGGTGCCAAAGTAAACACCCGCCGTGCCTATACCTGCAAGCTGCCTTCGGGCAATGAAATAAGCCTTTTCTTTTACGACGGCCCGGCTTCACAGGCAGTGGCGTTTGAAGGGCTGCTCAATAACGGGGAAGCCTTTGCCGATAGACTTAAAGGCCAGGTTGCCGATCACGACAAAATGGAACTTGTACATATTGCAACCGATGGCGAGAGCTATGGTCACCATCATAAGCTGGGGGAAATGGCTCTTTCTTACTGCCTGCACTCGCTGGAAGAGGATGAAGAGGTAAATCTTACCATTTACGGAGAATTCCTGGGAAAGTTTCCTCCCGAATATGAAGCACAAATTATTGAAGATACCTCCTGGAGCTGTTATCATGGCGTAGAACGCTGGCGCAGCGACTGTGGTTGTAACACCGGTGGCAATGAAGACTGGAACCAAAAGTGGCGTAAACCCCTGCGGGAGGCTTTTGACGGGGTTCGGGAGAAACTCATAGTTCTTTATGAAAAGCAAATGCAACCCTATACTTCCAATCCCTGGGAAGTGAGAAATAAATATATACAGGTGATCCTCAACCGGGAAAACAGTAATGTAAAGAACTTTCTTTCAGAAAATTTTGGAGGGGAGCTTTCCGAAGAGGATGAAGTGAAACTGCTTAAGCTACTGGAAATGCAGTACCACACTATGTTGATGTACACCAGTTGTGGCTGGTTCTTTGACGAGGTGAGCGGCATTGAATCTATGCAGGATATTTTCTATGCACAACGGGCTGTGCAGCTGGCTGAAGAAGTAAGTGGCGACAGTTACGAGCCAGATTTTGTAGCATCGCTCAAGAGGATACCGAGTAATATTCCGGAATATGGCACTGTGCATAAGGCTTACGAGCTTTTTGTGAAACCTATGGAGCTCGATATGATAAGGATTGGAGCCCACTATGCCATCTCTTCTATTTTTGAAGAATTTCCCGAAGAGGTGACGCTTTATAATTTTAGTGCTACTACCAAAGCCAGTCACTATTATGAGGCCGGAAAACAAAAACTAATGATTGCCCGTACAGAGTTTCGCAGCGATATTACCTGGGAAAAGCTTGATATCTCGTATGCCGTGCTATACATGGGAGATCATCATATTTTTGGGGGAGTAAGGCAGTATATAGACGCCGAATCACTTGAAGAACTGCACAATAAAATGTCTTTTTACTTCGAAAAAGGAAATATTTACGAGATTTTCAATTTGATGGATACGCACTTCGGAAATCACAATTATTCCTTCTGGCATTTGTTCAGGGATGAGCAACATCTTATTATGAAACAGGTCATGGAAAACAACCTGAAAGGGGCCGAGGGTGCTATGCAGCAGTTGTATGACAACACTTATCCTTTATTGAAAACCTTCCAGGAGATTGACATGCGGGTTCCCTCCAGGCTCAAATTACCTGTAGAAATGGCCGTTAACAACAGGCTTATAAAAGAACTCAAGAAAAAAGACTGCAACTTTAAAAAGCTGGAGCTCCAAATAAAATCGGCAATATCTATACAGGCCAACCTTGACATGGTGACCCTAAACTTCCTTGTTGACCGTCGCCTTACGGAAAAAATGCTGGAACTCGAGAAAAATCCGTTAGATCTTAAATTGCTGAAAAAGGTAAATTCCCTGCTTCAAATGCTGGAAGATACGCCGTTATCTCCCGAAAAATGGCAGGCACAGAATATCACTTTTGGCATAAAAGAAGAACATTATCAGGACATGCTTGAGCGGAGTGAAGAAGGAGATGAAATCGCATTAAAATGGGTGCCGGCCTTCCAGGAGCTTGAAGAATCTGTTAACCTCACTGTCGAATGAAAAATCCTGTTTCTACATATAGAATTCAGCTTTCCCCTGAATACACGCTTGAAGATCTCAATGAAATTCTCGACTACCTTGAAAAACTTGGGATTTCTACCATTTATTCGGCACCTTTTTTTCAGGCGCGCAAGGGGAGCAGCCACGGCTATGATATTACCAATCCGTTTAAACTCAATAAAGCAATTGGAAGGCTTGACACCTTCAGGAACCTAAGTAACAGGCTCAAACAAAAGAAGATGTCATGGCTGCAGGATATCGTTCCCAACCACATGGCTTTTGACGGAGACAACATCTGGTTGCAGGATATCTTTGAACTTGGCCCTGAATCTTTGCACTATAATTTCTTTGATATAGATTGGGAACAATCAGGAAAAGTTATGGCCCCATTTCTTGGAAATCCCCTGCCCGGGGTCATTAAGAACAAAGAATTACAGCTTAAGGTGTCAAAAAAGGGATTTTTGTTCAGGTATTTTGATCATGAATATATGGCTTCTGCCCGTTCTTACGCAGAAATCCTCGGAAATGAAGTCGGTGAAAAATGGCAGGATAAATTCAGGAATTTTTCGGGTGAAAGTGAGAATTGGGAAGAGTTGAAAGAATATTTCCTGAGGGAGTATGACAAAGAACCAGACTTCCGAAGTAAAATTGACAATAGAGTAGAAGAGATCAACGCTTCCGAAGAAAAAATCAGGAAGATCCTCGAAGAACAGTATTTTTTACCGGCTCATTGGAAAGAGACCGAAACCAACATTAATTACCGCAGATTCTTCACCATAAATGATCTCATTTGCTTACGAATGGAAGACAAAGAGGTTTTTGAGAGTTATCACCGGTTCATACTTCAGTTGTGTGAGGAAGATCTAATTCACGGCCTGCGCATTGATCATATCGACGGACTCCTGGATCCAAAGGCTTATCTTGAAAGGCTTCGGGAAAAGCTGGGGCCCGATTTTTACATCACTATAGAAAAGATCCTGGAATGGGATGAAAAATTACCTGTACACTGGCCGGTAGAAGGCACTAGTGGATATGGGTTTTTAGCGACTGTAAATCAATTACTTACCAACCCTAAGAGTGAGAATGAATTTTTTAACGCCTATCAGGCACTTTACCCAAGGCTTGAAGATTATCATGACCTGGTGTATGAACAAAAGCTGTTTATCCTGGAAGAGAGAATGGGGGGCGAATATAAAAACCTGTGGGAACTGGCTTTAAAGTTCGATCTGCTCGAAAAAGAGGAAAAATACAAGCGGGCTTTAGGGGCATTTTTGGCTGCCTTTCCTGTATATCGCATTTATCCTGAAGAATATCCCTTGAGAAAGAGGCAAAAAAAGATCATTGATGCAGCTTTTAAAACTGCTGCCGCACATAAGCCCGATCTTAATAATGAGCTGGAAAAGGTTAAAGATATTTTTCTGGGAGAGGCAAAAAAAGACCGTGAAAACATGCTGCAATTCCTGCAGCGGTGTCAACAGTTCACGGGACCTTTGGCGGCCAAGGGCGTTGAAGACACTACCTTTTATATTTATAATGAATTGATCTCCCACAATGAAGTTGGGGATTCACCCGAAAATTTTGGGCTCTCTGTGAACGGTTTTCACGAGAGGATGAAGTTACGGCTCGAAGATTTTCCGCTTTCTATCAATGCTACCGCGACTCACGACACCAAACGTGGGGAAGATGCCCGCATGCGGCTCGATGTATTGAGTGAAGTGGGAGAAGAGTGGTTTCAAAAAGTAGCCGATTGGAGGGAGATTGCCAAAAATGTGAGAAAAGATCCTGCTGTTCCCAATGCAAATGAAGAGTATTTCATTTTCCAGATGTTCATAGGAGCCTGGCCATATATTGGCGAGCAGGGAGAAGAATTTTTAAAGCGATCTACAGCCTACCTGCAAAAGGTACTTCGCGAGGCCAAGGAGAATTCGTCATGGGCTGCACCAAATGAAGGCTATGAAAATAAAGTATATGGTTTTCTTGAAGCACTGCTGAAAAACCCGTCTTTCAAGAAATCATTTACCCAATTTCACGAGAAGATCTCGGCATACGGAGCAATAAAATCGCTTTCTCAATCTCTGCTGAAAGTTACCGCCCCTGGAATTCCCGATATTTACCAGGGTACCGAACTTTGGGACCTGAGCTATGTAGATCCCGATAACCGCCGGCCTGTAGATTATGAACTTCGGAAGAAATATCTTTCAGAATTTGATTCAGTAACTCCCGAAGAATCCGGGCAGCACCTTGAGAACCTGAAGCAGGATTACACTTCAGGAAAGATCAAGATGTACTGCCTGCACCGGGCACTTAAAGCGCGTAGGGAAATTCCCAATACTTTTGATAAAGGGGAATATATCCCGCTGGAAGTTAAAGGGGAATTGCGCGAAAGCGTAGTGGCTTTTGCCAGGAAGGATGAAAAAAATACGGTTCTGGTTATTGTACCGGTAATGGTCACCCATCTTTTTACTGAAGATCTTCAGATTAATGACCAGAAACAGGAGCTGAAGGTAATTTTACCTGAAAATTTAAAAGGATCCTTCAAAAATGTGTTTACCGAAGAAGAATTTTTTTCCGAAGAAATTGATGTTCAAAAGCTATTCAAAAGCTTTCCCGTTGCACTTTTAAAAAAGAACAATTAATATGAAACTAAAAAGAAGCAGTGGAATTCTTTTACATATCACCTCTTTACCTGGCAGGTTTGGGATTGGAGACCTGGGGCCCGAAGCCTTCAAGTTCCTCGATTTCCTGAAAAGCTCGGGTTATACCTACTGGCAAATCCTTCCGCTTAATCCTACAGACGGAATTTATCATCATTCCCCCTACAGCAGTCATTCGGCTTTTGCGGGGAATCCTTTGTTGATTAGTCCGCAGTTACTGGAAGAAGAAGGTTATATCAACCTGAAGGATTTCCCTGTACCTCAAGAAATGCAGGCTAAAAAAGTCATTTTTGACACCGTAGTAACCTACAAAAACCAAATCTTTGATGCAGCTTACAGGAAATTTAAGTCGGCCGGGACAGTAGATCCCGATTTTTCTGAATTTTGTCAAACTCACGCCGACTGGCTCGATAATTACAGTCTTTACCTTGCCCTGCGTTACAAGTACGACAAACAAAACTGGACCGACTGGCCGCCCGAACTGCGGGACAGGAAACCTGAAGCCTTGCAAAAGGCTCAAAATGAATTAAAAGATCAAATTGAGCGGGAAAAGTTCGTGCAGTTCCTGTTCTTCTCGCAATGGTCCCGTTTAATACTTGAAGCCCACAATAACGGAATTCAGATTTTTGGAGATGTACCATTTTATATAAACCACGACAGTGCAGATTGTTGGGCAAATCCGGAAATATTTAAACTGGATGATCAAAAACAACCGACACATATTTCGGGTGTACCCCCAGATTTGTTCAGTAAAACCGGGCAATTATGGGGAACTCCGGTATACGACTGGAAAGTGCTTAAAGCAAACCACTACAGCTGGTGGAAAGAGCGGCTGCGCCAAAACCTGCTCCTGTTTGATGTGGTGCGAATTGACCATTTTAGGGCCTTTGCCGATTATTGGGAAGTACCGGCAGGGGAGAAGACAGCAATTAACGGAAAATGGACAGAAACTCCCGGCGTTGATTTCTTCAATCAGGTAAAAACTGAATTTCCCGGGATGCCCTTTATCGCAGAAGATTTGGGATTATTGGATCAGGCAGTGTATGACCTTTTGGAGGAGTTTGATTTTCCGGGCATGAAGGTGCTGCAGTTTTCTTTTGGAGATGCCAACCGGAAGAACCCATACATACCATATAATCACGACTTCAATAGCATTGTTTATACAGGCACCCATGATAACAACACTACCGTGGGCTGGTTTACAGACAGCGGAAAAGAGGTGAGGGAGCATTTGGAGCGATACACAGGCCAAAAAGTCACAGAAAAAAATGTTCATGAAGTGCTTTACCGAATGGCATTACAATCTGTAGCAGCTGTGGCTATTCTGCCTTTGCAGGATATTCTTGGGCTGGGCAGCGAAGCTATAATGAACACTCCCGGAAGTACACAGGGAAACTGGTCATGGCGAATTACTTCAGAAGGGATTCCGCATGAAAGGGCAGAAGAATTTTACGAACAAAATGAATTATTTGGAAGAATTCCGCAGTAAAATACGCTTCAAAAATGCCATTTTTGGAAGGAAAAATAGCGGTGTTTTTCTTTCTGAAATAATTTCAGATCTTACTGAAGTTGAATGGAAAAATTGAACTGGTAATAATTCAGTACAAAGATAGTTTATACAACAAAGGCTGTCTCAAAAGATCAATTTTACTTGATTGAATTTGAGACAGCCTCTACTAATTATAATCGAATCTTTACGCTGCTAAATATTTTTTGCAGGCTTCTTCACATTCGCGACATGCTTTTGCACAATCCTGGCAGTGTTGTGTTTCGTGTTGTTCACATTCTTCGGCACATTCTTTACATACCTGTTCACAATATTTTACCAGTCCTGTGGCGTTGGCATCTTTAATGGCTAAAATATCTGCAAGCGAAGCACAGGCAGAGGCACACACTTTATCTTTTCTGATACAATCAACCATTTTTTTGAGGTTGTCTTCATCAAGGCAGGCATCTGCACAATAGTTGCAGTGGTTGATACAGTTTGATAACTTATTTAAAAATTCCTGATTTCTCATTGTATTGGTTTTTGGTTAAACTTAATCTTGACTTCAAGTTACCAAAAATGAGCTGCTATAGGCTCCTAATTGCTGTTAAACAATGTTCAACAAAGGGTTAAAAGTCATGTTTTTCACCACTTTAGAGATTTGGAATAGATACCTATACTATTATATGAATATGTCGAAATATTCAATCAGGATGATATAAAAGCTCTCAAAAAATCTTCTAAGAATATCATATCAGGCTAATTTTCCTGGTCGTAACTTCTAAAATACTCCAGCATTGCCCGGCTTTCTTCTTCACTCATATTTTGATTTGCCATAACGGCCATATTTGATTCTATGAGTAATTTTTTGGCAATGGGATCTTCTTTGATCATTTTCTCAGGCCTTAAGATCATGTTCATGATCCATTCGGGGTTACGTCTTTCAGTCACCCCTGCAAGGGCAGGGCCAATAGATTTTTGATCCATTTTATGGCAGGCTGTACACATATTGTTAAACAATTCTTTTCCGCGAACTGCCATAGCTTCATCTATGTTTTCGTTGAGATTCAAATTATCTATTGGGCCAACGCCTTTGTTCTGCATATTGTCTACTTCAGCAGTTGTAGAAGCTGCTTCCGGTACCACTTCTTTTTGTACTGCAGTACTTTGGTCGGTTATTTTAATTTTTTCCTTTTGTTCTTTTTCACCACAGGCATTGAGTAAAAGAGCTAAAAAGGCTAAAAAAAAGTAGGATTTTAGTTTCATAATGATAGTGGTTATGGGGTTAAGTCTTATAAATTTATAACAATATAAGATAAAAAGATAATAAGGCCTTTAAATATTGTAATAAAGAAATAAGTACCTTTGAAGTTAGGCCGAAAAGGGCAGGAGCAGAGCTATATAAAGGTAAAAGGATAAAAAACTCCTAATTAAGACCCGGAAAATATGATATGTAGGATGATTAATTTAATTTTGGCTGCTTTCTCTGATTTTAAATTCAGATCTAATGAATCAAATTTTATAAAAATATGCTATCCAGCTCCAGTAAATATGCCGTAAATGCCGTGCTCTACCTGGCTGTTCATTCTAATGAACAAAAAAAGATAAGAGCAAAGGAAATTGCAGAAGCAATAAAGCTGCCCTCGCCTTTTCTTTCTAAATTATTGCAGTCCCTGTCCCGGGAAAATATTATTTCTTCTTCAAAAGGGCCCACCGGCGGATTTTATCTTACCGCAAAAGCTTTGAAAACTCCTTTGATCGAGGTGGTTAATATTATTGACGGTACTAACCGGCTTGACGATTGTGTGCTGGGGCTTAAGAAGTGCAGCTCAGAGCAACCCTGCCCGGTACATTTTTCTGTACAGCCGCTAAAGCAGAAGTTCAGGAAAGAATTAGAAGAAGATATCAGCGTATTTGCTGCAAAAGTAAAAAGCGGTGAGGCCCACTTATTTGTGTAAACCTCACCGCTCAAAAATGTCATTTTTAAAAGGTATTTATACGAAAGAAATGGTTTGCTTGGCAATTTCCAGTTCTTCGTTTGTAGGAATCACCAGGATCTTAACTTTAGAATCTTCTTTCCCGATATTCCTGATCTCTTTTGAACGAACACTATTCTTCTCCTCATCGAGTGCGAGGCCCAGATAATCCATATCGGTACATACAAGTTTCCTTATAACGTCTGAATTTTCTCCAATACCGGCAGTGAAAACCACTGCATCCAGCCCATTCATGGCGGCTGCATAGGCACCAATGTATTTTTTGATGCGGTAAGCATTCATGTCAAGAGCTAACTGGCACTCCTTATTTCCTTTTTCGGCCTGGTCTTCAATATCCCTGAGATCACTGTAGCCGGTAAGTCCCAGCATTCCGCTTTTGTGATGAAGCAGATCACTGACTTCTTTCGCTGTGTAACCCAATTGTTCAATGAGGTAGAAAATTACTGACTGGTCAATATCCCCACTGCGCGTACCCATGATAAGACCGTTCACAGGACCAAAGCCCAGGGTATGATCTATACTTTTTCCATCTTTTACCGCTGTCATGCTGCATCCATTCCCCAAGTGCACGGTAATGATTTTTGAATGATCCTTTTTAAGGTATTCATTGGCTTTTTCTGAAACGTACTTATGGCTGGTACCATGAAATCCATACATCTGGATCTTTTTCTTCTCAAAAAGCTCGTTTGGAATGGCATATTTACTGGCGCAGGTTGGGATGGTCTGGTGAAATGCTGTATCAAATACCGCCACCTGGGTAGCATCGGGAAAGATCTCTTCTGCCACCTGTATACCTTTCAGGTTTGGAGGATTGTGAAGTGGTGCCAGTGAAAAAAGTTGTTCTATCTTCTGCTTTACCTTTTCGTCAATAATCACAGTATCCGAGAAACTTGCACCTCCATGAACCACACGGTGGCCAATAGCAGGAATATCGGCAGGATCATATATTACACCGTAGTCATTGTGCATAAGGTGTTTTGTAACCTCCTTTAATGCTACAGAATGATCTTTCATCTCCATCTCTTCGGAAGTGGAAAACGCTTCAGATTTGTAGTGTATTTTTCCTGAAGCCTGTCCAATTCTTTCAACCAATCCAGAAGCCAGCACCTTTTCTGAAGGCATTTCGATCAATTGAAACTTTAAAGAAGAACTTCCGGAGTTTATTATCAGTATATTTTTCATTTATCTAGTAATGAGTATTAAGTGTTGGGAATTGAGCCTGTTTTCTGTTACCTGTTGTGGTGGAATACTCAATCCTGAATTTGAAATTTTTATCTTTTAAACCTTAAACCTTAAACCTTAAACCTTAAACATTTAAAGCCCTTGTGCCTGAATTGCTGTTAAAATCACTGTGTTAAAGACATCATCTACAGTACAACCACGACTAAGGTCATTCACCGGCTGATTTAGTCCCTGGAGCATGGGGCCAATGGCCAATGCACCTGTTTCTCTCTGCACCGCTTTATAGGTGTTGTTCCCGGTGTTGAGATCGGGGAAGATAAGCACGCTTGCCTGTCCTGCCACTTCAGATCCCGGTAATTTGCTTCGGCCCACGTTAAGGTCAACTGCAGCATCATACTGTATGGGGCCTTCTATTTTAAGATCGGGGCGTTTTACCTTCACTATTTCAGTGGCTTCTCGAACCCTGTCAACATCTTCTCCTTTTCCTGAACTTCCGGAGGAGTAGGAGAGCATTGCGATCTTAGGCTCAATTCCGAAGGCTTTACTGCTTTCCGCAGAAGAAATACATATTTCAGCCAGTTCTTCGGCAGTAGGATTCGGGTTTATTGCGCAATCTCCAAACACCGAAACCCGGTCTTCTAGACACATAAAGAATACCGATGACACTACCGATACTCCCGGTTTTGTTTTGATGAATTGAAGTGCAGGCCTAATAGTGTGTTGGGTGGTATGAGCCGCTCCCGAAACCATTCCGTCGGCATGACCCTTGTAGATCATCATGGTACCAAAGTAGGATACATCGCTCATAAGGTCGCGGGCAATATCCATATTGATGTTTTTGTGCTTACGCAGCTCGTAAAAAGTCTTTACGTAATCGTCAAAATAGTCTGATGTAGTAGGGTTAATGATATTTAGCTTATCCAGGTCTACAGGAATAGCCAGGTTCATGATCATCTTTTTGATCTCTTCCTGATCTCCCAGGATGGTGAGATCTACAATATCCATAGCTATGAGTCGGGCGGCAGCAGTAAGTATGCGCTCGTCTGTCCCTTCGGGTAATACGATGTGCTTGCGTTGCTGCTGTGCCCGTTTTACAAGGCTGTACTGGAACATGCGGGGCGTAAGGCCCTTAGCCTGAATGTCCGAAAAACGTTCAATAAGAGGATCTATATTGATGTATTTTTCAAAAGTGCTGATAGAAGTCTCTATCTTCTGCGTACTATCGGCATAGATGTTTGAATTTATGGCACCTACGCGGTTGGTCACGCTAAAGGTTCCTTCTTCTACAGAAATAATAGGCACTACCTGAGAAAGGCCTTCAATTAATTTTATAATAGAATCTTCAGGAATTAATCCGCCTGTGAGGATGATCCCCGAAATTCGCGGGTAATTACTTGAAATATGTGCTTGCAGGGCTCCAAGAATAATATCGGCACGGTCACCCGGGGTGATCACCAGGCTTTCGTTTTTGAGATGTTTCAGGTAATTGCGCAACTGCATGGCACCCACATTAAAACTTCCCGACTGGTTGTCGAGAAACTCTTCCCCAAAAAGCACCTTTCCATCAAGGGTTTCCACGATCTCCTTTAGGGTTGGATTTGCAAGCATATCTATAAGAGGCAGGGCGAATACAGCGACATCATCTGGTAAAAATTCCCTCATGCCGTTGGTGGCAATAGTAAGGTTCTCAAGTTCAATCTTGTTACTTACCATGGCGATCACCTGCACATCTTTTTTTATGAACGTTTGGTAGGCCATTTGCAGGCTGCCCATAAGGCTTTCTTTGGTCTTGCCACGACCACTGGCGATTATAATCACCGGAAGGCCAAGATTTTTGGCGATATTTACGTTCTCATCAAATTCAAAAACACTGCCTTCTCCCGAAAAATCACTGCCTTCTACCAGCACAAAATCAAAGGTTTCTTCAAGTTTTTTGTACTTCCTTATAATGGTATCAATGATCTCACCCGACTTCCCATCGTTGCGCTTTTGAATGACCTCATTCCTGGTGTAGGCATAAGAATCTTCGTAAGACATGGGAAGGTCAAAATATTTAAGGACGGTATCGATGTGGTTATCGAGTTTTCCCGGCTTCTCTTCATTGATTATTGGCCTAAAATAGGCCACTTTGACCGTTTTCCCCAACAGGGCCCGCATAAGGCCCAGGGAGATCAAAGATTTTCCACTGTTTGGCTCTAAAGTCGCTATATAAAGTCCTTTGTTCATAGTTTTCAAATTCTGGTGCAAAAGTAAGGTATATAAAAAAGTTTGTTTGGCGCATTGGGTTAAAAAGTCGTGAAAATCTGATGAAAATCAGTTGAAGCCGATAATTTGATCCCCTTTTTCTGCTACGGAAAAATGTCTGCTGAAAATGCTATTTTTAAGGAGTAAGCTTTTCAGCAGAAGTATTTTTTTATGATTTTGAAATTTATTCTTCTTCAGAATTGTATTTTTCACTGAGAATTCACAGGACACTGCTGGGAACGTACGCATACGCTGGTGTTGTGAATTGCTTTCAGAATTGTATTTTTAGCTTAGGATTCACAGGTTATCCTATTTTCTTAAGCATCTTAAAACAGTTGTGAATTGCTTTCAGAATTGTATTTTTAGCTTAGGATTCACAGGTCCTTTTTATCATTCAAGTATGTTACCTGTGTTGTGAATTGCTTTCAGAATTGTATTTTTAGCTTAGGATTCACAGGAGGATTCTCCTGTGATATGATACTCCTGTAGTTGTGAATTGCTTTCAGAATTGTATTTTTAGCTTAGGATTCACAGGCTTTATGACCTCATTAACTTTTCTTTGCGAGTTGTGAATTGCTTTCAGAATTGTATTTTTAGCTTAGGATTCACAGGCTTCGGAATAATTCCCGTGATGATATTTTAGTTGTGAATTGCTTTCAGAATTGTATTTTTAGCTTAGGATTCACAGGTTATTGCCCAACGTGAAGAGGACAGCAAATGTTGTGAATTGCTTTCAGAATTGTATTTTTAGCTTAGGATTCACAGGTAGCAGTATTAAGATCTGGCTCCCCTTCCTGTTGTGAATTGCTTTCAGAATTGTATTTTTAGCTTAGGATTCACAGGTTTCCTGCATCTTATCATGATCTATTGAAAGTTGTGAATTGCTTTCAGAATTGTATTTTTAGCTTAGGATTCACAGGTATTGCCTCACATTTGCCAGTTCCAGCTCAGTTGTGAATTGCTTTCAGAATTGTATTTTTAGCTTAGGATTCACAGGCCTTTGAACAACTTAATGAATGTATCTCGGTTGTGAATTGCTTTCAGAATTGTATTTTTAGCTTAGGATTCACAGGGGCAGATAATTTTTTCAATATAGAGGGCTTGTTGTGAATTGCTTTCAGAATTGTATTTTTAGCTTAGGATTCACAGGACTCCTCCTCCATAAATATAAAATTGCCTGGTTGTGAATTGCTTTCAGAATTGTATTTTTAGCTTAGGATTCACAGGGAAATTCTGGCTTATCATGATGCCCTCCCCTGTTGTGAATTGCTTTCAGAATTGTATTTTTAGCTTAGGATTCACAGGTTGCTCTCATATCTATTTATATTTAGTTGCGTTGTGAATTGCTTTCAGAATTGTATTTTTAGCTTAGGATTCACAGGCTGCAACGTTAAGACCTAGCGCCTCGAGATGTTGTGAATTGCTTTCAGAATTGTATTTTTAGCTTAGGATTCACAGGATGGGATTTAAGCACTTCACAAATAGGAACGTTGTGAATTGCTTTCAGAATTGTATTTTTAGCTTAGGATTCACAGGATACGAGCAGAAAAAGACGGATGACCTGTAGTTGTGAATTGCTTTCAGAATTGTATTTTTAGCTTAGGATTCACAGGTATTACCATAAGGATGTATTCCCCAACCGTGTTGTGAATTGCTTTCAGAATTGTATTTTTAGCTTAGGATTCACAGGCCATTTGCCAGGTGGAACCACAACGGCGTCGTTGTGAATTGCTTTCAGAATTGTATTTTTAGCTTAGGATTCACAGGAAGGATTCTTTTTTCACGAATAAAAAATTAGTTGTGAATTGCTTTCAGAATTGTATTTTTAGCTTAGGATTCACAGGCTGAGGCTGAATAACTCTATTAGAGCTTTCGTTGTGAATTGCTTTCAGAATTGTATTTTTAGCTTAGGATTCACAGGATACCCGCTATAAAAAGCTGGTATTCTGCATCTTAAGTCTTTTATTAGGATTAAAAAATGACGGATAAAATTGAGGGTATGACTCCGATCGACCTGATATTTTTATTTGTAAAAGATGTTAGAATAGTTCCAATTGCTGGACAGGTTGTTCTGTTTCAGTCTCTTTTTGGCCATGGAAAAGTTCAATCATCCCAAATTGTTTGTCGGTTACCTGCATAATTCCAACCTTTCCTTTTTTTGGTAAATTGCTCTTGGTACGTTTGATATGCACTTCCGCATTCTCACGACTTGGGCAAAAGCGTGTATATATAGAAAATTGAAACATTCCAAAACCGTCATCCAGAAGGTTTTTTCGGAAACGTGTTGCGGCTTTTCTTTCGGTCCGGGTTTCCGTTGGCAGGTCAAAAAATACAAGTACCCACATACTTCTATATTGGTTTAAACGTGAATAGCGGTCTTCCATATTCCGAATAAATAAAAATTACTCGGTCATTTCTAATCCAGCCCGACAATTCTTAGATCGAGCGGAGCCGAGATCTTATTCATATGAAGGATATAATATTTTCCGGCTCAGGCCTGCAAAACATTCCTGCAGCGAATTGGTTGTTCGGCTCATAGCTACCATCAGCGGACTCACCTTATCATCAATTACTACATCTATAGCCGGTATTTTTAAAAGTTCAGCCTTCAAACAAGTATTCAGCTCCTCTAATTTCTCCCCGCTTTCCACAATGTCGTACACCAGTTCATCTACATATATGCGATATGGTTCCATAATATCATCGGCCAGGCAGAATGCATTGTATTTATTTCGGTGAAAAATCCCCACGCCCGGGAGCATCCCACTGCCAATTAAAGATCTGGCTGTTACGGCACGCAGAATAGCGTAGCCATAATTAAGCAGGTTGTTGGGAGGAATGCCTTTTTGGTATCGGCTAAATCCTTTAACATCAAAAATGTTCTGCCAGTAAAAAGCCGCGGCAATGGCTTCATGATTTTCGGTATCGCCGCTTTTAACTTCTGTTGCCCAACGTGCCAGTTTTTTATGCTCTTTTCCTCTCCTGAAAAGATGCATAGCCTGATTGCTAATTTTTGCACTTACTGTTTGCTGCCAGAGGTTTTTCTTTAGCGGTAAACTGGCGTTTAACTGGTTTCTGAACCGCTCCGTTTGTTCTGTATGCCCCACCAGGGGCTGTAAAATAGAGCAGGGGAGATGTTGCTTGTCACAGTTCACCACTGCGGCTTTATTCTGGATCAGCTTTGTTATTAAACCGTTGGTCAAAGTGATCTGTGGGTTTTCCAGGACTAACATTCCTATGTCCTCGATTGGCACCCGTTTTTCTTTCTTATCATCCTCGGGAAAAGAAACCACCAGTTGCTCATTTTTGGTGCTGAGGTATGCGGGATTTGAGAAAAATATAGTGCGTTTAATCATGGCTTTTAATTAATATTCTCCAACCTGTACAATATCACCAAGATGATTAATTCTAACTTTTACAATACCTTGTAAATGTTTTTCACTTTGATGGAATTGATAGGTTATTCCGGCTAATTCCTTTTTATTTTTAAAAGTTTCTGCTCCAACAGCTTCGGTTTCTAAATGATGGGTAAAAACATAATTTTTTGTGGAAATTTTTTGCACTCTAAATAAACGTTTGCTGATAGAAGTTGAGTTTGCAGGATCTAATAAATCAACTTCCAATGGATTAAATTCTTCAGAGGGAAAAATAAACATCTCATTCTGTTTCATAGTAAAAAGAAATTCCCATCCTTTCTCGTGATTCCTGTTTATTATAGGTTGTCCTAAATTTTTACGAATAACTGCTTCATAAAAAGAAACTACTTCCTCTTGTAAATTACCCTTTTCATCTTTATAAATTGCTACGTGATGATTGTTTCCTGTGCTCACATAATCTACTGGAATGACTTCTCCTTTTTCGTCTTTAATCTCCTTTCCTAAATGATCTTTTGCATTATGTAAAGGTTCGGCATTACTAACTCCAGTAATTGTTACCCGCTTTAAAGGAATTTTTTTCTTTTCGTTTAGCCAAATCGGATTATCATCTAAATTGGAAAAAGCTTCTTTGGGTTTTCTTCCAAAGTCTTCCAGACGCTTCTGAAGGATTTTTCTAATTCCAACATCTACTACTTTATTTATTTTTAAATCTGGAGTAATATTTTTTCTAATTGTAAATCGGTTAGACAAACTCACTGTATTTACCTTCTCGGGCAAAGTAGCTCCTTTATCATTTAATTTTACCGGATTCTTCGCCAGGCTATTCTTCCCTGTAAATGCCTTTTTTGGATCCTTATCAAATTCTTCTAACCTTTTTAACAGGGCCTCCCGATGCTTCTTTTTGGCAACGGTATTTATTTTCTCCGTGTCAAATGTTCCTCCAATCTTTTCAAGTTTGGTGGTGTATTCTTTGGAACTTCCGTAGATAGTTTCTTTATGCAATTGCCCCCTTGGTGTAAGTTCGGTTTTGATTTTAAAATTACCCTTACCCTTTTCTTTTATCTTATTCTTGTTCTTGGTGACGACTTTATTCTTTGCTTTATGAGAAATTAATATTGATTCCAGATGCTTTTTTGCCTCCTGCCGAATATTATTAAATGGTTTTACGAATTTTCGGCCGCCTTCCTTATCTCGATATGTATATTTTTCCTTAACCCCATAAAAATCACCCCCTTTATCGCTATTCCCGCTCATATTATTGAGATATTGAATATAGGCTGGTTTTGTAAAAGCCACAGTTATGGCATCCATAGCATGATGTCGGTGATCGTTCCTTTTGGTCCAATCTGTTATTCGGTTTAATTCTTTGCCATGTCTGTTTTCCACGGTATAAGTAAGTCCCTGAGCTTTGTATTTTTCAAAATTCAACTCCTTAAGAACATCCACCAGTTCCCAGTCTTCCCTTAATTTGGAAGTTATAGTTCCTGAAGTTAAATTCACTTTCCTTGTAATATTTAAAAGAATTTGAGCAGATTGGCGGGCGATATATGCAGAATTACCTAAATCCCGGTTTAGGAAACCTTCGGGAATTTCAGCTTTTGTCATTAAAAGCTTTTTACGGTTCATATATTTAATATCTCCAGCGGAATAAACTTCCTCCACACGTCTTTTGAAATCTTCCAACCATCCTTTACGCTCACAATAATCCAATGCCGTTTCATTTCCTTTTTCAAGATTTACATCGCGCAATTCAAGGGTTTTGTTTGAATAGGAATCATCAAAAAGAAGGGATTGCGGTATAATATGCTCTACATCAAATTTATTGGTAAAAAGTTCTTCAGGTTTTATATAAGTTCCAGAATAAAGTGTTTTATAGCCGGTTGCTTTTAATTCTTTGTAAAGCCTGTATTTTATCAAATCCTTTCGACTAACATAGGTTAAACCAAACTCTTTTTTAAGAAGCTCTCTAATTTCCTGATAATCTTTTGTGACCTTAGCTATTTGATTGGTCATTTCACTACGCTGTTGAGCAGTTTTTTTTAGTTCCCTGGCCAATTCAATCCTTTTTTCATCCGGTCTTCCTAATTCGGGATCTTTAATAATGGCGTTAACCACATTGATCATCTGGTTAAGGATTTTCTCTACCACGGGATTTCTTAAACTATTCTTCTTGAGAATTTCAAGTTCTTCTTTCAGCTCCCTGTCCTCATTTTCTGCCTTGGTTACGGAATTGGAATGATTATATCCTGCCAATTCACAGGCTCCGATTTGATTGTTATCTTCTCCTGTTCCAGAAAATGGATGTCCTTCTTGCAAATAGGGAATGATTTTTCGCATTGCTCTAGCACTAAGACTGCCGTAGTCTTTAGGAAAGGATATTCCAGCTAACAAGCGCGCATGTTCTTCTTTAAAACCAAATTTATCCTGTAATTTTAGAAGTAAACTGGCCGTTCCAGTAGGAGAATTATCATCTTCATAAGAATAAAGCAAATGCCATAATTCATATGATGGTTGTTGGGCAAAATCATCACCTTTTAAGTCAATTTTAAAATCGAGAATATTAGGATTTATGCCGATGGTTTTAAAACATTCTTTTAATGCTAAAAGGTTATCCTCTGCAGGAAGTTTACCGAAAATTACTTTCTCGTAACCTTCACTCTCTAAAATCTTATTGTAAGCTTCCAGTAACTCTGCATTCGTTCTGTTTCCCTCCAAATGCTTATAATTGAGTTTCCATTCTTTAGGATTATCCTCCGAATCCTTGAAAAGCCATTCAAGAAATATCCTATCGGTAATTTGTTCGACCCAATTCAACTCTGTGAAAAGTTCTTGTTTAGTTTCCTCTTCTAGTACATAAACAGCTTTTTCATCATTACGTTTGCTTACTCGAATAGCATTAATATTCTGCCAGATTTTAAATTGCTGAAAGACGGGAGAGGATTTTGGAGCAACTCTTGGTCCTATTAATTTTTTCTTTTTTTCACCGTCAATAGTTACTATTCGCTCAATTCCTTCAAATTCACAGATATTAATAAGCCCTTTTTGTGACTTTAATCGCCGCTGGTAGAAAATTGTAATGTCCCTTAATTGTTCCCGAACTTCCGTTGTTAGCTCTTGATAATGTTTTGCCTGTTCTTTCCAGATAGCATCAAATTCATCAATATAATCCTGTCTGTAAAAAACCTGATTTCTTAAAGAAGCATGAGGATCTTCTTTCAGCTGGTTGTATAAATACTGTCCTACTGTAAGATTATTAAAAAATAATTCTTTGCTACGGTCACTAATAGCACCCAGGTAACCACTGGATTGATTTATTTGGTTATTTATCTCAGTAAGAACAAATGTAACTTCAGCAAGTTCCAGTTTTTCTATAATGGCTTTTTTCCGCCATTCGTACTGTTGGAGCTTTTTGTCTGAACCTTTATTTTCAGCACGTTCCAGCCCCATTGTCTTTTCGAAGTACTTAATCGTATCTCCTTTATTTTTTCCATAGAGATTTTCCTGATGCTCTGTAGTTAAACTCTCAGGATAAAACTGTTTTTGAAATTTCCATATCGTGTCAAACTCCGCTTGTAAATCAGATCGATAATAAGCTGGAAGGCTTTTTTTACCATCTTTTAAAAGTTGGAAAGATAATTGTCCCGGCGTGAGATTTTCATTATATAGCTTTTTTGCAATAGCCATTCCATCAATTAATTGTCCTTCCTCCTCATTGTTGGCTTTACGACTGCTTTTGTACCCTCTTTTTTTATTGATCATTAAAAGAACCCTCGCAAATTCTTCTTTTGAAATTTTCTCATCTGGTGCTTTAGCTCTGGCCGCATAGGTAGAAAAAGTTGAATTTTCATCCACCTCGGCCAGATTTGTAGTTTTAGATATAAAGCTAATTTCCTTGAGGACATCTACAACAGCATTTCTACGCATTTTATAACGGTGCAGGTTTCTGCGCATCCCTCTTTTCAGTGTCCTATCCGCATTAATAGTAATACTCTGTCCTTTTTCAAAACTGATCTGTTCATCGGTAGAGAGAGGAACAACCCTCACCCCGGTTTTAATTATAGATGAAGTTTCTTCTTCATTTTCTGCTTCATTCACTAAAGCCCAACCGATAGAGGTTGTTCCCAAATCCAACCCTAATATTTTTTTCATATAAATAATTGTGCTATATTCGTTTTACAATTTTGAAGCAATTCACAATAAGGATTATTCCGTTGTGAAAACATTTAAAGCGGCCTTAACGGGTCGCTTTTTCTTTTTTAGATTTTCGTAGTTGAAATACAAAAAAAATAACTGTCACTCAGGCGTGTAGGGAAGGAAATTGAATGACTTTACATATTTACTAAAATTTTCTTAATATTCCTATAATTATTTCTTCATGAGCTTATGAAAGACCTTTTTTCCTCTCATTCTCAAGATTATTCCCGATACCGGCCGGGATATCCTGCCGAACTTTTTCAGTTTCTTCGGAAGCTTTGCCACGAAAGGACTCGAGCCTGGGATTGTGGTACGGGCAACGGACAGGTGGCGGGAGAGCTGGCTACTTTTTTTGAGCAGGTTTATGCTACCGATATTAGTATCAATCAATTGTCTCAGGCGGTGCAAAAACCGAATATTCATTACACCAAACAGGCTGCAGAAAACACCATTTTTCCCGATGCGCACTTCGATCTGGTGACGGTGGGGCAGGCAGTGCATTGGTTCGATTTTAAAAAGTTCAATGCCGAAGTGAAACGGGTGCTAAAAAAGGATGCGGTAATTGCCATTTTTGGATACTCCCTCTTCAGGAGTAACGCCGAAACAGATGAGATCATCCGGCATTTTTATTTTGATATAATAGGATCTTTCTGGGCACCTGAACGTAGATTCCTGGAAGAAAAATACCGTACAATACCGTTTCCGTTTAAGGAAATTGAAGCGCCTAAGATTGAAATGAAGCAAAACTGGAGTTTTGAAAGGTTAATTGGCTATCTCAACACCTGGTCGGCCGTTAAGGCTTATCAAAAGGAGCATAAGAAGAATCCGGTAGAGCTGGTGAAGGAAGAGCTTCAGAAGAGTTTTGGGGAAGTGGGGGAAGTGAATTTTCCAATACTGCTTCGGGTGGGCCTAAATACCTGAAAAACTTCCGAAGAAATCTTTAAAACCAACTTAAAATAAGGTGTCAAAAATGCCATTTTTGAAAGGGATTTTGATGTTGAAATCTTCCGAAGATATCAGATGGATTTGAGCGGCTTAAAATTCCATTTCATATACCTATATTTGCACCCGCCAAAAAGAGCATCAAACAATATTATATGAAAGCCGGAATTGTAGGACTACCCAACGTTGGAAAATCAACTTTATTCAATTGCCTCTCAAATGCCAAAGCCCAGAGTGCCAATTTTCCTTTTTGTACCATTGAGCCAAATATTGGGGTGGTGAACGTGCCAGACAGGCGCCTGGAGAAACTTGAATCTCTGGTGAATCCGGAGCGGGTGCTTCCGGCAACGGTTGAAATCGTTGATATTGCTGGTCTTGTAAAAGGAGCGAGCAAAGGAGAAGGCTTAGGAAATCAATTTCTTGGCAATATCCGCGAGACCGATGCTATTCTTCACGTATTACGTTGTTTTGATAATGAAAATATTGTTCACGTTGATGGTAATATCAATCCTGTGAGAGATAAGGAAACCATTGATATGGAACTGCAGCTCAAGGATCTTGAAACAGCCGATAAAAAGCTGGAAAAGGTAAAACGTGCGGCTAAAACCGGAAATAAAGAAGCTCAGAAAGAAGAGGCTGCGCTTTTAAAAGTGAAACATGCTTTGGAAGCCGGGCAATCGGTTAGGGCTGTAGATCTTACAGAAGAAGAAAGAGCAGAATTTATAAGGCCTTTGCAGTTCATTACCGATAAACCCGTGATGTACGTTTGCAATGTGAATGAAACTGATGCGGTTTCAGGAAATGAATATGTAGATAAGGTAAAAGAGGCTGTGAAAGGTGAAGGTGCCGAAGTACTGGTGCTTGCCGTGGGTACAGAAGCAGATATTACCGAACTTGAAGATTACGAAGAACGCCAAATGTTCTTGCAGGACATTGGGCTTGATGAACCAGGATCGGCCAAGTTAATTCGAGGCGCGTATAAACTCCTGAATTTGCAAACCTATTTTACAGCGGGTGTTAAAGAGGTGAGAGCCTGGACTATACCTGTTGGATCTACCGCGCCACAGGCAGCCGGGGTGATTCACACCGACTTCGAAAAAGGCTTTATTCGGGCTGAAGTTATCGCTTATGATGACTATGTAAGTTTTGGCAGCGAAGCAAAAGTGAAAGAAGCCGGGAAAATGCGGGTAGAAGGGAAAGAATACATTGTAAAAGACGGGGACGTAATGCATTTTAGGTTCAACGTTTAGTTAGTCGATAGTCTATTGTCGGTAGACGGTAGACTATAGAAAATATTAGACCTCACAGGTTTTGGAAACCTGTGAGGTCTTTTTAGTAATGGAAGATTTTACAGGAAAAACACCTATCAAAAATGTCATTTTTGACAGGTGTTTTAGGAAGACCGTTAATCCTGAATCTGGAATTAATAAGTCTGAATTATTCACTTTGTAAAAGGATATTTCAGAAGGGTTCACACCCTGGAATTCTTTGGATTGCGAGCTGGAACTTTAAACTTAAAACCTTGAACCCACAGTTGTGAAACAATTGTTAATTATTTTGTTCCCCGAAGGTTTCAACTTTTTTGGGGAAAGCTTATATTAGCCACGAAACCGCAGGAAACAGCTATGATCGAAGAAACTAAATATACCGAAGATAATATACGTTCGCTCGACTGGAAAGAGCATATTCGTATGCGACCCGGGATGTATATTGGGAAACTCGGGGATGGTTCCAGCGCCGATGACGGTATCTATATTCTTTTAAAGGAAGTTATAGATAACTGTATCGATGAATTCGTGATGGGCGCAGGGAAAACCATAGAAATTTCTGTACAGAACCAAAGGGTGATTGTACGAGATTACGGGCGTGGAATTCCGTTAGGAAAAGTTGTGGATGTGGTTTCCAAAATGAACACGGGAGGAAAGTATGACACCCGTGCCTTTAAAAAATCGGTAGGACTTAACGGGGTAGGAACAAAGGCGGTTAATGCCCTTTCCAGCAATTTTAGGGTAGAGTCTACCCGGGATGGCCGCTCTAAATCGGCCGAATTTGAACAGGGAAACCTGATCAATGAAGAGGAGCTGGATGAAACTTCAAGGAGGAGAGGTACCAAAGTATCTTTTACCCCCGATGAGCTTATTTTTAAGCACTACAAATTCCGTTCTGAGTATATAGAAAAAATGCTGAAGAACTACGTTTACCTCAATCCGGGGTTGACGATAGTGTTCAATGGGGAAAAATTCTATTCAGAAAATGGCCTGGCCGATCTTTTGTCTGATAGCATTAATGAAGATGATCGGCTTTATCCCATCATTCACCTTAGAGGTAATGATATTGAAGTGGCGATCACCCACAGTAAAACCCAGTACAGCGAAGAGTACCATTCTTTTGTGAACGGGCAGCATACTTCCCAGGGAGGAACGCACCTTGCGGCTTTTAGAGAGGCTGTGGTAAAAACGCTTCGGGAATTCTACGGAAAGAATTTTGAGGCCAGTGATGTTAGGAAGTCCATAGTTTCAGCAATAAGTATAAAGGTTATGGAGCCGGTTTTTGAAAGCCAGACCAAAACCAAACTTGGTTCTACAGACATGGGCGGAGACCTTCCCACCGTTAGAACATACATCAATGACTTTTTAAAGACCCAGCTGGATAATTACCTGCACAAAAATCCTGAAACAGCCGATTTGCTGCAACGAAAAATCCTGCAGGCAGAACGTGAGCGAAAGGAACTTTCGGGTATTAGGAAACTGGCAAAAGACAGGGCAAAGAAAGCCAGCCTGCACAATAAAAAATTAAGAGATTGCCGGATTCACCTGGGAGACAGCAAAAAAGAAAGATATCTTGAAAGTACACTTTTCATTACCGAGGGAGATTCGGCGAGTGGATCGATCACCAAGTCAAGAGATGTGAATACTCAGGCTGTTTTCAGTTTAAAAGGTAAGCCGCTGAACAGTTACGGGCTTAGCAAAAAGATTGTATACGAGAACGAGGAATTTAACCTGCTGCAGGCGGCATTGAATATCGAAGAGTCTATGGAAGACCTTAGGTATAATAATATCGTGATTGCAACCGATGCCGATGTAGACGGAATGCACATCAGGTTACTGCTTATCACTTTCTTTTTACAATTCTTCCCGGAGGTGATCAAAGAGAACCATTTGTATATTCTGCAAACGCCACTCTTCAGGGTAAGGAATAAAAAAGAGACTATTTATTGTTATAGTGAACAGGAGAGAAAGGATGCTATTGCAAAACTTTCAGGAAAACCGGAAATAACACGATTTAAGGGACTTGGGGAAATTTCACCTGATGAGTTCAAGCATTTTATTGGAGATAATATTCGGCTTGATCCGGTGATGCTCGATAAGGATATGAGTATTGAAGAACTCCTGAGTTTTTACATGGGGAAAAATACGCCCGACAGGCAGGAGTTTATTATAGACAACCTTAAAGTGGAACTGGATCTTATTAACGAGTAGAATGAAGTTCAACAACAGGAAAGAAACCGGAATTATCCCTTCAATTTATATCATTGTAGTGGCGGTTTTTATCACAAATGCATTTGCATCTGTTGAACTTAAATATGATGATGTTCCTTTTAATTACAGTAGCTTAATTCCTAATGGTATCGCTATTGTAGTAGCGGTCTATATTTTCATTGTCGGAAAAAAATTCGAATTTGACAGTGATGGAGAAACCATCAACTTCAAAAGCAATGGTGCCCTCGTGTCACAATTCATGCATTACAGGGAACAACGAACCGAAGTGCCAAAGTCAAAACTGAAGAATTTTAAAATAGAGAATTATTTTTTCTACAAACGCCTGCACATTTACATTCATTCAAGGAATAGTAGAGGGTACAGGCACTATAAATACAATATCACCTTTTTATCAGGCAAGAAAGTAAAAGCTTTAGAAATGTCACTTGCCAAAATTCTGGAGAAAAACAAAGCGAGGGCTTAAATGGAGAACGAGAATCACAACGATCATCAGGACGAACAGTTCGAGCAAAACGAAGAGCTGAATAATACAGAGAACAACGAGGTGCTTACCAAGGTTACCGGAATGTACAAAGACTGGTTTCTGGATTATGCCTCTTATGTAATTCTTGAAAGAGCGGTTCCTGCTTTAGAAGACGGGTTTAAACCTGTGCAGCGTCGTATCATGCATTCTATGAAAGATCTTGATGACGGCCGTTATAACAAAGTTGCAAACATTGTGGGGCATACCATGCAGTACCACCCTCACGGGGATGCCAGTATAGGTGATGCCATGGTACAGGTAGGCCAAAAAGACCTCTTGATAGACACCCAGGGGAACTGGGGTAACATTCTTACTGGAGATGGAGCTGCAGCAGCAAGATATATTGAGGCAAGGCTTTCAAAATTTGCCCTTGATGTAGTCTATAATCCGAAAATCACCGAGTGGCAGCTCTCTTACGACGGAAGAAAAAAAGAGCCGGTAAATTTACCGGTGATGTTCCCGTTGTTGCTTGCTCAGGGTGCCGAAGGTATTGCCGTGGGTTTAAGTACAAAGATTCTGCCTCACAATTTCATTGAACTTATTGAGGCAAGTATAAAGCACCTGCAGGGAAAGAAATTCAAACTGTTTCCCGATTTCGCTACAGGAGGGATTGCCGATATCACCAATTATAATGATGGCATGAGAGGTGGCCGTGTGAGAGTGCGGGCAAAGATTTCTCAACTTGATAAGCACACCCTGGTGATAAAGGAGATTCCTTTTAGCACCAATACGTCTACTTTAATAGATTCGGTGCTTAAGGCAAATGATAAGGGAAAGATCAAGATTAAGAAAATTGAAGATAATACTTCGAGCGAAGTTGAGATCCTTATCCATTTACCGCCGGGAATGTCTCCCGATAAAACAATAGATGCCCTGTATGCTTTTACAAACTGTGAAGTTTCTATTTCACCTTTGAGCTGCATCATCATTGAAAATAAACCGGCCTTTTTAGGGGTATCAGAAATCCTTAGAAGATCTACAGATCATACACTTGCTTTACTGAAGCAAGACCTGGAGGTGAAACTGGAGGAATTCCAGGAGCAGTGGCATTTTGCTTCTTTGGAGCGGATCTTTATTGAAAAAAGGATTTACCGCGATATCGAGGAAGAAGAGACCTGGCAAGGCGTGATTGAGGCGATAGACCGCGGATTAAAACCCTACATCACACACCTGAAGCGTGCAGTGACCGAAGAAGATATTGTGCGACTTACCGAAATAAGGATCAAACGTATCTCTAAATTTGACCTTGATAAAGCACAACAAAAAATTGAAGCTCTGGAAGGCGAAATTGCGCAGATAAAGCATCACCTTGACCACCTGGTAGATTATGCCATAGCCTATTTTAACCGCTTAAAGAAAGAATATGGTGCCGGTAAAGAAAGAAAGACAGAATTGCGCCTTTTTGACGATATTGAAGCAACTAAAGTAGTTATACGAAATACAAAGCTATTCGTAAACCGAAAAGAAGGTTTTGTGGGTACAGCCCTCAAAAAAGATGAATATGTGACCGACTGTTCAGATATTGACGATGTGATCTGCTTCACGGCCGAAGGGAAAATGATCGTCACCAGGGTAGATGCCAAAACCTTTATAGGTAAAGACATTATTCACGTAGCAATCTTCAAGAAGAAAGACCGCAGAACGATCTACAATATTATTTATAAAGATGGCAAAGGTGGCGCTTCCTATATCAAAAGGTTTGCGGTAACCTCGGTAACCCGCGACAGGGAATATGATCTTACCCAGGGCAAGAAAGGTTCAGAAGTGCTTTATTTTTCTGCCAATCCAAATGGCGAGGCCGAAGTAGTGATGGTCTACCTAAGGCAGGTAGGAAGCATCAAAAAATTAAAATTCGAAGTAGATTTTGCCGACATGGCCATTAAGGGCAGGGCGGTAAAAGGAAATATAGTGACCAAGTACCCGGTCAAAAAAATTGATCTCAAGGAAGAAGGGGTTTCTACACTTAAACCAAGAAGAATTTGGTTTGATGACACAGTAAGAAGGCTCAATGTAGACGAGAGAGGAGATTTGCTAGGCGAGTTTAAAGGAGAGGACAGGCTATTAATCGTTACTCAAAATGGTATAGCCAAAACTATTAAACCCGAGCTCACTACGCGTTTTGATGAAGATATTATAGTACTTGAGAAGTGGTCTCCAAAAAAGCCAGTTTCAGCTATTTATTGGGAAGGTGAAAAGGAAAAGTTCTATGTGAAGCGCTTTATCATTGAAAATGAAGAAAAAGAAGAGAACTTCATAGGAGATCATCCCAAGTCTTATCTCGAGATCGTTTCTACCGATTATCTTCCGGTGGTAGAAGTAGTTTATACAAAAATCAGGGGGAAAGATCAGAAACCCAACGATCTTGTTGAACTTGAAGAATTCATTTCGATAAAAGGGATTAAAGCCCTTGGAAACCAGCTTACTTCAGAAAAAGTAAAACAGGTAAACCTTCTGGATCCAAAGCCATTTATTGAGCCTGAAGAAACCGCTCCCGAAGATATGGAAGTGCAAGGGGAAGAGCGTGTGGAAGGACAGGGTAAAGCACCTGATTTTTCTGAAACAAAACTTCACAAAGAGAATCCGGGAGGAGATGAAACTCAAATTAGACTTTTTGACGAATAATGGCTGTGGGGTTACTCAAAGAATTTAAGGAGTTTGCCGTAAAAGGCAACATGATAGATATGGCGGTGGGTATCATTATTGGTACTGCTTTTAACCGTGTTGTTGATGTACTGGTAAAGCAAATCATCATGCCTCCGCTTTCTTTGATAACCGGTAGGATCACTTATGCCGACAGGAAATATGTGCTTCGGGAAGCGATCCCCGGAACCGACGGAATAGATGCTGTAGAGGAAATAGCGGTGGGTTATGGATTAATGATTGAGGTATTTATCGATTTTCTGGTCATTGGCTTCACCGTCTTCCTGGTGGTAAAATTGATGAACAGATTTAGAAGAAAAGCCGAAGACCCTAAAGATAAGACTGTGGCCACGCCAAAAGATATTGAGCTGCTTACAAACCTCAATAAATTGATGCAGGAACAAAACGACCTGCTCAAAAAGAAGTAAAACCCCAGGTAATGCCTAAGGAGTAATGCCTAAGGAGTAATTTGGGTAGTTAATCAAGCCCTATAAAATATCTCACCCTAAAATTCTACAGACTAAAGTCTACCGTCTACAGACTTTCTTCACTCTACCTTTACAACGGTTCCACGCTGTTTCTGTGTTTCCCCCACCAATCCGTATTCAAAGGTGTAGGTGTTGCCTTTAGTGGTAAGGATCTTCATGTGAATAGGCTTTTCTTCGGCCCTGTTCTTAGGGTTTAAATTTGAAAGGATATATTCACAGTCGTTGATCCATCGTATAGAAGAAGTATCTACCTGGCCTCTAAAATAATCTATTTCGATACTATCAGTTCTCACGAAACGGGTTTTTACCAGTTCCCCTTCAAGATAAGATTCAAATTCAAAGGTTCCCGTCTTAAAATCTTTACAGTCACGTTCTGCCTGATAACAGGAGCTGAAGCAGCAAAGAAATAGAATGCCCAACAAGATTTTTTTCATGCTGCAAATTTAAAACCTTTTTTAATGCTTCTCAATTCTCAAAGGCATCAAAAGTGCCGTCTTCATAAAGAATGACCACTTTTTTTATCTTTTTTGAGAGGGAAGGAGCAGTAAATTCTTTTTCGGGTATGGGGGGAGTAGTAGAAAATAGATCCTGCACTTCGGATTCCTTCTGCTGAATTTCTTCTTTCTCCCGATTCCTGGCAGTAGAACTTTCCTTCGGAAAATTTCCTTTTCCATTCAGTAGCCAGTAAAGTTCAACTTCCGGAAAAGCATTTATGATCTTCATGACAAAATCCAGGCTCGGCTTATTTCTGCCAGATAGAAGATGTGAAATAGAGGAGCGGCCCACATCTATTTTATCGGCAAATGAAGCAGCCGAAAGGTCATAGTACTCCATAACCTTATTAAGTCGAATTGTAAATTCTTCAGTGTTCACCATTGTAAACAGGAGTCAAAAATCTTGTTGTTTACAAAAGTAATCATTTAAAATGGATTCTCCAATACCACACTTATATTGCAATAAATACATGTATAACAACTTCATATAACACTACATAACTAACTAAAATACTGCAATTTAAATACAGTAAAATAACAGTAGGGAAATATTCCTATCACCTGATTTACAGACGGGAACTCGATGTTTACATAAGTGTACAAGGGTACTCGTTTTTACTGTTTACGATTGTAAATTTTGGATTATTTACTTTTGTAAACATGATGACAGCGGAAGAATTTCTTAAGAATTATGACGAGTTTAAATCCGAAAAATTATACGGAAGATATATTACGTATACCCAACTGGAAGAAGGGCTGGAAGATCTGAAAGAACATTATCCCACATCTGAAGTAGGAAGATCATTTCTTAATATTCCTATTCTGGGGATAACTGTGGGTACAGGTAAAAAGAAGATTTTGGCATGGTCGCAAATGCACGGCAATGAAAGTACAACCACGAAAGGAGTTGTAGACTTGCTTCACTTCCTGAAAGTTTATGCAGAACTTGATGTGGTAAAGAATATACTTGCGGAATGTACCATTTTAATACTTCCCATGGTCAATCCAGATGGTGCAGCGAGATATACCCGTGTAAACGTTAATAAAGTAGATCTTAACCGCGATGCGAACGATGTCAACGAACCTGAAAGTAAGGTGCTCAGAAAAACTTTTGAGGACTTTAAGCCAGATTTCTGTTTTAATCTTCATGATCAAAGAACAATCTTTGGTGCGGGAGACTTCAATTTACCTGCTACGCTATCTTTTCTTGCTCCTTCAATGGATGAAGCAAGAACGGTTACTGAAGTGCGAATAAAAGCTATGAAGATCATTGCTGCAATGAATAACGAGCTACAAAAAGTAATTCCGGGGCAGGTAGGAAGGTTCGATGATAGCTTTAATCTTAATTGCACAGGAGATTATTTCCAGGCGCAGCACGTGCCTACGATCTTGTTTGAATGCGGACATTTTCAGGGGGATTATTTAAGAGAAAATACCAGGAAGTATTTTACCCTATCATTACTTACAGCTCTCAAAGCAGTTGCAACCGGAGATTTTATTCTGCAAAAAGAAGAAGACTACTTTGAAATTCCAGAGAACAAGAAAAGTTTTCTCGACATCATTCTAAGGAATGCACTAATAGAAGGGGAAAAAGTAGATGTAGGGATACAGTATTCAGAAAAAATAAAAGCCGGAGATGTACTTTTTGAACCCGTGGTACATATTATTGAAGATGATTTGAACTTTTTTGGCCACTTAGAAATTGATTGTAAGAGCCAGGAGGTAGAAAAATCCGATGAAACCCCGCTTATCGAAAACGATATAGTAGAGATAATTTTGTTAAATAAAGAGAAGTTATCAATAAATCCGCTGCATATTAAATGAATATTGACTATAATCTAATTATTTTGTATTAATTTTGTACTTCGTTTAAAAACAAGGAGAATCTTCAAAAGATTAGATATGGCAAAGTTTAGATTAGATGAAACCGATCACCAAATACTCAATATGTTGATCGACAATACGCGAACCCCTTTCACTGATATCGCAAAGAAACTTAATATTTCAGCGGGAACAGTGCACGTTAGGGTAAAGAAAATGGAAGAAGCAGGGATTATTCTCGGTTCGTCACTTACACTTAATTATGAGAAGCTGGGTTATGCTTTTATAGCCTATGTTGGAATTTTTCTACAAAACACTTCCCAAACCAAATTTGTATTAGAGCGTATTAATGAAATTCCATATGTAACTGTAGCTCACGTTACTACTGGCAAATTCAATGTATTCTGCAAAATTAGGGCAAGAGATACTCAGCATGCAAAAGAAATTATTTTCAAGCTGGATGATATTGAAGGTGTTTACCGTACAGAAACAATGATTTCACTTGAAGAGAGCATCAACGACAAGAAAAGGCTTATGCATTCTATTTTTGAGAACTTATAGAGTACTAAATTCTTATTAAAAACCCTTCAGGCTATTAGTTTGGAGGGTTTTTTTATTACTTTCATTTTAACTACATTCTGCTTATGGGCTTTATCAAACGGAAATTACGCTCCTTCTGGAGGCTTTTAAAGCAATCTTATTTTAGCTGGAACAGGAACGATCCCTGGGCCAGGAGTGCTACTATAGCGTATTATGCGCTCTTCTCCCTACCTTCCTTACTCATTATTGTTGTTACGGTTGCAGGATATTTCTTTGGAAAAGAAGCCGTACAGGGCAGGATCACCAGGGAGATAGGCGAATTTGTGGGAGTGGAAGCGGCCCAGGCCATTGAAGGGATGGTAGCGAACGCCGCACTTGATCAAACCTCTACATGGGCTGTAATCTTTGGATTTGCTTTCCTGATCTTTGGTGCCACCGGGGTATTTTTCCAGTTAAAAGCTGCAATGAATAATATCTGGAACATTGCAGTTAAAAAGAATACGGTGAAGAGGATTATCATTAACCGCATTATTTCCCTGGGGATGGTATTCGTCCTGGGGTTACTGCTGCTTGTTTCTCTGGTCATTTCGGCAGTACTGGCAGCTATAAAAGATTATGTTGCTTCTATAGCTCCTGTTATTACCACCTTTCTCCTGGAGGTGCTTAATTTTGCCCTTTCCTTCACCATAATTATGTCTCTCTTTGCTGCGATCTTTAAATGGCTGCCCGATGTTAAGCTAAGATGGAAGACCACTTATCTGGGAGCCATGCTCACAACCTGTCTTTTCCTTGTAGCCGAATACCTCATAGGGTTCTACTTTGGTCAAAGTAATCCGGGGTCTGTTTATGGTGGTGCCTCTTCGGTAGTGCTTATTCTCCTGTGGGTGTATTATACCTGCTTAATTGTATTCTTTGGAGCTGAATTTACGGTGCAGTATGCCCTGTATAAAAAAGAAAAAGTGGAGCCAAATGAATATGCCGAACCTGCCATTTATCAGGAACTTGAAAGGCTTGAAGAAAAACGCGGACAACTGGTAGACGAAAAAAGGATTCTCGATACACTGCAGTCACACGTTGATGAGGAGGAAGAGCGCCAAAAGCAACGCAGAATAAAAGAGGAGGCAAATAATAGCTCCTCTTAGTAAATTTCTCCGGGGCAAGCCCACGGAGCATTTTAGTGGAACACGTTTTCAAACTTTACAACATTTACTAACGAGGCAAGCCTCGGGGTATTTACCCTCCTATGAATAAAATTTAACCTTAGTCTTTTAGATTTTATAGGCTTCTTAATAGAGAAAGAGAGGCTTAGTGCCTATCTTCCCTTAAATCATTGTTGAACATAAAAATTAAATGAAATGAATAAGAAGATAGCAATTTTAGCGACTGATGGATTTGAAGAGGTAGAATTAACTTCTCCAAAAGAAGCTATGGAAGATGAAGGTTTTGAAGTTCACATAGTAAGTCCTAAAAAAGGCAAAATCAAGGCCTGGAATGAAACCGATTGGTCTAAAGAATACAACGTGGATAAAACTGTTAGTGAGGTGAGTGCGAGCGACTATAATGCACTTATGCTTCCGGGAGGGGTTATGAATCCAGATAATCTAAGAACAAATGAGGAGGCTCTTCAATTTGTTCGCGATTTCTTTAAGCAAAAGAAACCTGTAGCTGCAATATGCCACGCACCCTGGACACTAATTAGTGCAGGAGTGGTAGAAGGAAGATCCATGACCTCCTACAATTCAATGAAAGACGACGTAATTAACGCCGGTGCAAATTGGGTTGATGAGGAAGTTGTGGTAGACGAAGGTTTTGTAACCAGTAGAAATCCTGATGATCTACCAGCATTCAATTCAAAACTTATTGAAGAGATCAAAGAAGGAAAGCATGAAGACCAGCACGCCTAGTCTTCACAGGTAATAGATTAAATGAAA
>NZ_JBOJLM010000009.1:0-165142 GCF_050750585.1 Salinimicrobium sp. WS361 | reverse complement strand
CTTTGGAACCAGATCATCATAGCTGGGGGGAATAAGACTTAACTGATTTTGATGATAAGTCTTAAAAACTACTTTTCTGCTCATAACCTAAAAATAAGCAGCTATAACTTTTTATACAAAAAAAGGCTGCCTTTTCAGACAGCCTCTTTTTGTTGGATTAGTTTTTGACATCTACTCAGTAAAGAAACTTTAAAGAAAAAAACAGGTAGTAGGTTTTGCCTGGACAGTTAAGTTTCTTACCTGGACTTGTTACCCTCCAATTTTATCACCTCTTTTTAAAGTTATTTCAAACACTGTGCCCTCTCCAGGGACGCTGGAAACTGAAATTCTTCCGCCCATGGTTTCTACCTGATTTTTTGTAATAAAAAGGCCTATGCCTCTTGCGTCCTCATTTCCGTGAAAGGTTTTGTACATCCCAAAAATTTTATCGCCGAATTTATTCATGTCTATTCCTACACCATTGTCTTCAACTTTTATAACCACTTTTTCAGGATCCTGTAAGGCAGAAAAATTGATATAAGATTTTCTTCCGGTTTCTCTGTACTTAATGGCATTTGTAGTCAGGTTGAGAATTATACTGTCGAGATAAGCAGGTAAAGCCATTACTTCAAGATCTTTGGGGATGTTATTGAAAACAACTGTTTCTGTATCGGCAAGAAGTGGATGAACAGATTTTATAGCTTTTTCAACTGCATTATTGAGATTGAGACACTCCAGATCTTCATGCGTGGACTTATTTGAAGTAACTATCTTCTCTAGATCATAAATCGTATCTTCTAATTGACCAGATGCCATTAGCAGCATCTGTACAATCTCATTTTCGCCATGTTGCGGAATTTCTTCAAGATATAAGTTCAGCAAATTTTTAAAGTTTGCTGAATGGTTCCTCAGGTTGTGAGAAACAATATTGGCGAAATTTTTTAATCGGCTATTCTGTTCTTGCGTAATATGAAGAATGGAAGAGATTTCTTTTTGAGCTCTTTTTAGCTCCTTAATATCTGTGGCAACAGAAAGGTAGCCGGTTATTTGATGATTTTTTTCTACAGGAGTAATAGTCACCTGTACTGGCATTTCTTTTCCGCCCTTAGCCTTAAAACTCCACTCTCTCGTGTGAGGTAGCCCATGATCTGCGAGGAACTTCAGGATATCTGTAAGTCCGGGATTTTCATCAGGGAAATTTAGCAGTTCATTTCTCCTTTCCTGAATTTCCTGCTCAAGGTGTAATGCGGCATAAGGTAATTTCCCTATTACCTCTTCTCTTGTAAACTTTAATAAATTTTCTGCGCCCTTGTTGAAGGAAGATATAATACCGTTTCTGTCAAATCCAATAATACTTACCTGTGAACTTGCTTCCAGTATATTCTCTAAGTCACTTAAGGCTTTTCCCAATTCTTTTTGGGTTTCTTTTAGCGCTGTGGCGTCGGTTATTTGTGAAATAAAGTATAGTGGTTGTCCCGTGGAATCACGTACAAGAGAAACAGAAAGGATGATATAAACGAGATTGCCATTTTTATGGAAGTACCTTTTTTCCATCTGGTAAAATTCCCGTTTTCCTTCTACAAGCTCGTTTAGAAGAGACAGGTCAGCTTCTAGATCATCGGGATGGGTAATATCCTGGAAAGTTAGCTGTTGAAGCTCTTCAGGACTATAACCTACTATCTGGCAAAGCCTTTCGTTGACCTCAATCCACCGTCCTGTGGGATCTAGTAAGGCCATTCCAATAGCAGCATTTTTGAAACTACCTTCAAAAACCTGCCTGTTTATTCGATCATTTTCACCTCTTTCTTTTATCAGCTGTAATTCGGAAATTTCTTCGGAAGAAAAATTCTTTCTGCGGAATGCAACTAAAACTAAGTCTTCACCTTTTTCATCTTTGGTTAGATAAGAAAAAAAGTCCATTGTTAGAATGTACCCCTTGAAGTGTCTCAATCTTAAGACTCCTTTAAATTCACCCTTTGCGTAATTCTGAAGATCCTGAAGTTCACTAAAGATATTCAAATCTTCAGGGGCAATAGTTTTATTCCATTTAAGGATCTCATCTGGTTTGTCGCGCAGATCTAATGTTTGCAATAATTTGGGGCTAATCCATTTTTCTTCTGGAGCAGAGGGGTGAAAAAGAATATAACCTTGTAGGGCGTTATTTTGAACGGCATCAAACAAGTCTTCGTTCTGTAGAAGAATCTTGTAGACATTCCATTTTTCTTTTTTTAGTGGGGGTGTAGGGTTCAAGGGCAACTTTTAATATCCGGGGTCTTTCTTACTAATTATTCAAATTCCAGATTTGCTTTATCTCTCATTTTTTTATGAATTCATCCTCTTTATCAATTTGGAGCTTTTTATATCATACAGATATGTACTACAAAAATAAGTTAAAAACTTACAATAGAGGGATGTCATCGGGTTTATAGTACCTGATATCGATTTTTCATGTACTGGTTAGGGGTTTAAATTGTTGGTTTACAGGTTGATGAATTTATTTGTAAAAGTTATACTGATTAAGATTATTTCTGTATAAAATGATTCCTTCAATGTTCTTCAGACTTAACAAATTCCTACACTTCCAAAAAAGGGTTTTGTCTCTGGGTTTCTAATTATTGTTTAAACAGAACATTAAGATCTTAAGCCGAAATTTTTACTACATTTAGTCAAAACATTTTATTTGATGCTGGTAAAGGTTTACGGTAGTGCAGTTTTTGGCGTTGAAGCCACGACCATCACGGTCGAGGTAAATGTTGATACCGGCATTGGATATCACCTCGTAGGCCTTCCCGATATTGCTGTAAAAGAAAGCAGTTTCAGGATTGCAGCCGCTCTAAAAAATGTAGGGTACAGCCTTCCGGGGAAAAAGATAACCGTAAACATGGCACCTGCCGATCTTCGGAAAGAAGGTTCGGCTTATGACCTCACCTTCGCGATGGGGATACTTATGGCTTCAGGCCAAATTAAAGCCACCAACATAGGAGATTATGTCATCATGGGAGAACTTTCTCTCGACGGAAGTCTGCAGCCTATAAAAGGTGCTTTGCCTATAGCTATAAAGGCTAAGGAAGAAGGTTTTAAAGGCTTTATTCTTCCGAAGCAAAACGTGAAGGAAGCGGCTATTGTAAGTGGACTGGAAGTGTATGGTATTGAAAATATTGATGAAATAATCCGCTTCTTTGATAAAGGCCAGGCTTTAGAAAGAACCGAAATCGACACCAGGAAAGAATTCTTCCAGGAATTGGAAAATCCGGAGCACGATTTCGCCGATGTTAAGGGGCAGGAATCCATAAAACGCTGCATGGAGATTGCTGCGGCTGGCGGTCACAATATTATTCTAATCGGTCCGCCGGGAGCGGGTAAAACCATGCTCGCAAAACGCCTGCCGAGTATCTTGCCGCCCATGACCTTACACGAAGCTTTAGAAACTACAAAGATTCACAGCGTTGTGGGGCGCGTAAAGGAAAATGTGGGGCTTATGTCTCACCGGCCTTTTAGGAGTCCGCACCACACGATTAGCGACGTCGCTTTAGTCGGCGGCGGGGCATATCCGCAGCCGGGGGAGATCTCCATGTCTCATAATGGGGTTTTGTTCCTCGATGAACTTCCTGAGTTTAAAAGAAGTGTTCTGGAGGTGATGCGACAACCGCTGGAAGACCGGGAAGTGACTATTTCCCGGGCAAAATTTACTGTCACTTATCCATCGAGCTTTATGCTTGTGGCCAGTATGAATCCGAGTCCCAGCGGGTTCTTCAATGATCCCGGTTCTCCTGCTACATCTTCTCCCGCCGAGATGCAAAGGTATATGAGCAAGATAAGCGGACCTTTACTCGACAGGATTGACATACATATTGAAGTAACTCCCGTTCCTTTTGAGAAGCTAAGTGACGACAGGCGGGGAGAAAGCAGCCTGGAAATAAGAAAAAGAGTAACTGCTGCCAGACAAAAACAAACGGATAGGTTTGCAGATAATGACAAGGTGCATTACAATGCGCAAATGAATGTAAAACAAATTAGGGAGCACTGCGCGCTCGACCCAGATTCCATGAACCTGCTTAAGGTGGCCATGGAGCGGCTTAACTTATCTGCCCGGGCTTATGATCGCATTCTAAAGGTTTCCCGTACTATTGCAGATTTAGAAGATTCAGATAAAATAAAAGGAGCTCACATAAGTGAAGCTATACAATACCGCAGCCTCGACAGGGAAGGCTGGTTAGGATAATTTAAACTATGAAAAAGAAATTTTTAGTGATCGCTGCGCTTGCAGTAATAGCCTGTAAAGGCAATGATGAAGCGCCGGTAACCGAAGGTATGGAAACAGATTCTACCCTCGTAGATGAAGCTGTAGCTATGTTAGAACCCACACAAGCTGTTGTGCTTACTGTAGAGGAAGCTAATAAACTGGCCGAACTGCCTCTTAATTGTATCAATGTTGAATATCCCAATAAGCTCAATCAAACCCTCTCGGGTGCCGGAGATATTGGCGAACCCAAAGAGTTGCACCCCGCATTTTACGGCTGTTTTGACTGGCATTCTTCGGTACATGCCCATTGGTCTCTCGTAAGTTTGCTCAAGAAATTCCCTGAAATGAAAAAAGCCGATGAGATTCGGGAGACTCTAAAGAATTCTCTTACTACCGAAAATATCCGGCAGGAGGTGAAATATTTCAGCCGGGAGCAGGAGGGTAGTTTTGAACGCACCTACGGCTGGGCGTGGATTTTAAAACTGGCCGAAGAGCTGCACACCTGGGAAGATCCCTTAGCAGTAGAGCTGCGTGAGAATCTGCAGCCTCTTACAGATCTTATGGTGCAGAAGTTTAAGGAATTTCTTCCGAAGCTTAATTACTCCATAAGAGTTGGCGAGCACACCAATACAGCCTTTGCTCTTACACTGGCACATGATTATGCCGCTACCACGGAAGCAGAAGATTTGCGGTTGTTGATCGAGAAAAGAGCAAAAGATTACTATTTGAACGATGACAATTGCCCTATTGAATGGGAACCGGGAGGATTCGATTTCTTGTCGCCCTGCCTGGCCGAGGTCGATATTATGCGCCGTGTTCTTCCTAAAAAAACCTTCAATTTGTGGATGAAGGATTTTCTTCCGCAGTTGCAGAGCAAAGATTTTGCCATGGAAGTAGCCGAAGTGAGTGACAGGACCGACGGAAAATTGGTTCACCTTGACGGACTCAATTTTATCCGGGCCTGGGTGTTTTACGGCCTTGCCAATCAATATCCCGAACAATACGGGCATCTTCGCACGCTGGCCAATGAGCACGTGGCGTATTCATTTCCCAACCTCGTGGGCGATAGCTATGAAGGAGGGCACTGGCTTGGGAGTTTCGCTTTGTATGCTATACAGGAAAGTAATAAAAAGATGTAAAAGCCTTGATCGAGAATTCTGCTCCCGGAAGATCTTAACCCATTATTCCGGGTGAGAAGCTATTACTAAAAATTGGAGAGCTACAACTATGAAAAAAATACATATCAATTGCGATCTTGGAGAAGGAGGGGAGCATGACGGGCAGCTTATGCCCCTTATTTCGGCGTGTAATATTGCCTGTGGCGGGCATGCAGGCACGTTAGAAACCATGCAGCACACCGTAGATCTCGCTATGGAAAACGGGGTAGAGATAGGAGCTCATCCGTCGTATCCCGATAAAGAAAACTTCGGAAGGATCTCCATTCCTATGGAAAGTGAGGAGCTTAAAACAAGCCTGGTTGCGCAAATTATGAGCTTAAAGCAAATTGCAGAAGCTGAAGGGGCGGTGCTCACTCATGTAAAGCCTCATGGCGCTCTTTATAATGATGCTTTTAATAATGCTGAAGTTGCCAAACTTATTATCGATTCTGTTCTTGAATTCGGAAATGACCTGGTGCTTTATGTGGCCGAAGGTTCTGTAATAAGTGAGTTGGCGAAAGGTAAATTAGAGATGAGATATGAAGCCTTTGCCGATAGAAATTACAACCCAAATGGCACCCTTGTAAACCGGAAGGAAACGGGTGCCGTGATCACCAAAAAAGAAGAGGTTTTTAACCATCTTTTATCCATGATTTCTGAGCAAAAAATTACCCCTCAAAAAGGCCAGAAATTTGACACTTTTGCCACCACTTTTTGCCTGCATGGAGACACACCAAATTCGGTAGAAATTCTTGAATATTTACACCGGGAATTACCTGCTAAAAATATCGAAATCTTTAAAGCTTAATGGAAGTATTTCCGAAGATAAAACGGATGGGCGAGGGGGCAATCCTTGTCGAATTTGAACCTGGAATAACTCCTGAAACTCTTGCAAAGGTTTTAAAACTGAAGAAATTCCTTCAGAAAAAATTAGCTAAACAAAAGGTTGAAGTAATAAACACATATAACTCATTATTAATTAATTACATTGCGAATATAGAGAGTGCTTATAGTGAGGTTTATGACCTTTTGGGTGAGTTTTTAGGTGCTAATATAGATGAAATTATTGAATCTAAATTATTTCACATTCCTGTGTGTTACGATGATGTTTTTGGCCTTGATCTCGAGGAGATTTCACGGGTGAAAAAGTTGCCTAAAGAGGAAATGATCCGGTTGCATTCTTCGGTAGATTACCTGGTGTATTTCACCGGATTTTTACCCGGATTTTTATACCTGGGTGGGCTGCCTCAAAAACTACATTTTTCACGTCGTTCTCATCCGCGACAAAAGGTCCCAAAAGGGGCTGTGGGGATTGGTGAAAAACAGACCGGAATTTACCCTCAATCGAGCCCCGGTGGATGGAATATAATTGGCAATTCTCCGGTAAAATTATTTGATCCGGCAGCAGATAAACCATGCCCAATTTCGGCTGGTGACAGGTTGAGGTTTTATCAGGTAGATTTAGAAGAGCACCAAAGAATTTCTGAGCTGGTGGAAAGAGGGGAATTCAGAATAAAATCTGAAAAACTATGATGGCGCAGGCGGAAATTCTACAGCCGGGATTGTACAGCAGCATACAGGATCTGGGTCGGTACGGCTATCGTGAATTTGGCGTACCCACATCTGGGGCGATGGACAGGCAGGCGGCGAAGGTGGCTAATCTTCTCCTGAAGAATGAGCCTGATGCCGCAGTGATGGAAATAACGCTACAGGGGCCAAAAATGGCATTTTCGGGGGCTGTTCAAATTGTGATCACGGGGGCGCAACTGTCTCCGGAACTTGACGGCGAGGCGTTGCAGAACAATCAGGTGGTACAGGTCGCTGCGGGGCAGGTGCTTAGCTTCGGGAGAAGAAAATACGGCTATAGAGCCTATCTGGCCATTAAAGGTGGCTTCCAGACCGATGCTGTTTTGGATAGCAGAAGCTGGTGTGATGGGGTGACACCTCACAGCCGACTGGAAAGAGGTATGAAATTACCCTTTTTGGAGAGTAAGCGCGAACCTGTTTCAAAATTTTCTTCGGTTAAGGTAGATGAGCATATCACTTCAGAAGTAGTGGAGGCTTTTCGGGGGCCGGAGTTTGATCTTCTGCAGCCTTCAGAAAAAGAAGCGCTTCAAAAATGGCATTTTTCAGCAGCAAAAGAAAGCAATCGCATGGGAATTCAACTTCAGGAAAAACTGGAGAATAATCTAAAGCCAATCCTTACAGGTCCGGTGCTTCCCGGTACGGTGCAGCTCACGCCATCGGGAACTTTGATCGCTTTAATGAGAGATGGTCAAACTACGGGTGGATATCCCAGTATTCTTCAGTTCACCGAAACAGGTATAAATACTTTGGTTCAAAAATTGCCGGGAGAAAAGCTGCGAATAAAGCTGGTGGACTATAGCTAATTCAGAAAAAAAGAAGGTGCCATTTTCATGAAACTGCTTAAATCCCCTACTATTTAAGCATTCCGAAAAATGACACCATTTCTTATTTTAAGTGCTATAAATTTAATCAAAGTTGACGTAAAAAGGGTAAAATCCTACAATGATTTACTGTTTTGAATTAAGAATTTTACTAATTGTGTTAGAGACTGCTAAGTATTTGAGGCTTAATAAATTTCTCTGTTGCCTAATATTTTCAAAGCAGCCGTGAAAGGAATATCTTTGTAAAAAAATTGTAAGTGATAGATTCTGCTAAAATTGAGTTACGAAACCTGAGTGTTAAGGATTATAAGGAGTTAAAGATCTCTATGATTGAGAGCTATGATGCCATGCCAAATGAGTATTGGAGCGAAAAGGAGATCAAAAACCTGATTAAGAAATTTCCCGACGGGCAATTTTGTATAGTGATCAATGAGAAAATTGCAGGTTGTGCCCTGTCAATCATGGTAGACTATAACAAGTTTGACGACAGTCATACCTATGAGGAGATTACCGGGGGAGAAAATTTTTCCACCCACACAAAGTCTGGCGATGTGCTTTACGGTATTGATGTTTTCATTCATCCGGAATATCGCGGGATGCGCCTTGGGCGAAGACTTTACGAGGCAAGGAAGGAGCTATGTGAACAATTGAACCTAAAATCTATCATTTTTGGAGGGCGAATCCCCAACTATGCCGAATACGCCGAAGAGTTTACCCCAAAACAGTATATAGAAAAAGTAAAGGTTAAGGAGATACACGATCCTGTGCTGTCTTTTCAGCTCTCTAACGATTTTCACGTAAAAAAGGTGATCAAGGGTTATTTGCCCGGGGATCATGAGAGCAAGGAATTTGCCACCCTCATGGAGTGGAATAATATTTACTACACCAAGCCCGACAAGCTCATCAATACTGCCAAAACCGTGGTGCGACTGGGATTGGTGCAGTGGCAAATGCGCCTTTTTAAAGATTTTGATGCCCTTGTATCTCAGATAGAATTTTTTGTGGATGCTGTAAGTGATTATCAAAGTGACTTTATCCTTTTTCCGGAGCTCTTCAATGCGCCTTTAATGGCCGAGTACAATCACCTTAATGAAGCTGAAGCTATACGTTCCCTGGCCTCTTATACCGATAAGTTGCTGGAGACGTTTGTAGATTTTGCCATCACCTACAACATCAATATCATTACTGGCAGCATGCCCCAAATTATTGGGGAGCACATGTATAACGTGGGCTATTTGTGCCGTCGCGACGGTAGTTATGAGCGGTACGAGAAACTGCATATCACGCCGGCCGAAGGTTCTGCCTGGGGTATGAAAGGTGGCAGCCAGTTAAAAACCCTTGATACCGATTGTGGAAAGATTGGCGTGCTTATTTGTTATGATGTGGAATTTCCGGAGTTAGGAAGATTACTGGCCGAGCAGGGCATGAACATATTATTTGTGCCTTTTATGACCGATACCCAAAACGGGTATTCGAGGGTTAGGTTATGTGCAATGAGCCGGGCTATAGAAAATGAATGTTACGTGGCAATTGCGGGTTCTGTGGGTAACCTTCCAAAGGTGAACAATATGGATATACAGTACGCGCAGAGTGCAGTGTTCACGCCGTCTGACTTCTCATTTCCTGTAAACGGAATTAAGGCTGAAGCCACTCCAAACACAGAGAGTACCCTGCTTGTAGATGTAGATCTTGACCTGCTTAAGGAGCTGCACACTTTTGGAAGCGTTAGAAACCTGAAAGACCGCCGTAAAGATTTATATTCCCTTAAGCTGAAGAAGTAATTACAAGCGTTTCATTACTTTCTTTATAAGCGGAAGTTTGCCTGCATAGGGAGCATATCGCAGAGGGATATCTATCCAGGTAGCCCTCTTGCTGATGCTTTTTTTATGGGTAAAAGTATCAAAGGAAAATTTGCCGTGGTAGCCGCCATAGCCGCTGCTGCCCACTCCGCCAAACGGCAGGTTCTTATTTGCAATATGTATTACAACGTCATTGGTAGCCCCCCCTCCAAAATGGTATTTTTGAAGGATCTTTTCTGAAAAATCCTTGTCTTCAGCAAAGACGTAAAGCGCAAGAGGATCTGGATAATGGCTGATGATCTTTTCGATTTCCGTTTCATCGGAATAAGTGAGAACCGGAAGGATTGGACCAAAGATCTCATCCTGCATCACTGCAGATTCTAGCGAAGGTTCGTTTAGTAGGGTAGGCGCGATATAATTATCGCCTGGAGCGGTTTCGCCTCCTGTGATAATGGTTTGGCCCTCAAGCATCGCCTGCAGCCTTTCAAAATTTTTCTTATTGATGATCCTGGCATAATCTGGCGACTTTTTTATTTCCTCGCCAAAGGCAGCTTTTATTTCCTTTTTTAATGCCTCGGTAAATTCAGTTTTTTTTCGTTTGTCGATCAGGATGTAATCGGGAGAAATACAGGTTTGTCCGGCATTTATGAATTTTCCCCAAACAATTCTTTTCGCTGCCAAACTAATTTTAGCCGAATCATGGATGATACATGGATTTTTTCCGCCGAGTTCGAGAGTTGAGGGAGTAAGATTGGGGGCTATGGCTTTAGCTACAATTCTTCCTACCGGAACGCTTCCGGTAAAAAAGACGTAATCCCATTTCTGTTTCAGGAGTTCTTCTGAAGTTTCCACGCCACCCAGGATCAAGGCACAATGTTCTTCAGGATAAACTTCAGCAAATATTTCTTTGGTGAGTTGAGAAGTTGCGGGAGCGTATTCGCTGGGTTTGATCACAACAGTGTTTCCCGCTGCCAATGCGCCTATTGCCGGGGAAACACTTAACTGAAAAGGATAATTCCACGGTGCCAGTACCAGGACTTTTCCGTAGGGCTGGGAATAGATATAATCTTTTGATGGGAAATTGAGAAAAGTGCTTTTTACCTTTTGAGGTTTTGCCCACTTTTTTAGCTTCCTGATGGTGTACTTGAGCTCACTGAGGATAAGCGCTGTTTCGGTGGCATAGGTTTCAAATTCGGGCTTTCTGAAATCGGCAAAAAGGGCGGCAGCTATTTCTTTCTCTCTGCTTTCAATGACTTTTTTAAGGGTTTTTAATTTAGATATCCTTTCGGCAACATCAAGAGTTTTACCGGTCTCAAAAAAGGCATTTTGAGAGCTTAGTAGTTGAGGGATGTCTACTGCTGCTATATTTTCGATTTCTTCAGCCATAATTTTTCATTGTAATTTACAAAAATTATGACTGAAGCTAAAGCCGGATTATTTTACGAAGCTCATAGGTAATCTGAACCTTGTAGATACCGGTTCTCCAAAGCGCTGGGCGAGTTCCCATCTTGGCATGTTGCTCAATACCTGCACGGCTACCGCGTTGTACCAGCGTGGAGCACCTTCAACTACCTGTACTTCGCTAATTATTCCTTCTTCATTGATGGTGAAAATAAGTAGGACCTTAACCGTAGTGCCTTTCTTTTGTTTTTCAGGCACCGGCAGGGTATTTTTTAAGTATTTTTGGAGGGCATCATTTCCGCCGGGATAGGAAGTTGAGACCCAATAAGGGAAATGCTCAATTTTTTCACCTTTTTCATTCCATACCGTTCCCGATTTGAATTTGTCTTTTTTAAAGAAATCGTGCCGCTTTTTATTACCGTTTGGCCACCAGGCGACGAGCTCTCCATGTCGGTCTCCATTTTTGTAATCAATTTCGTACCATGGCTCTCCTGTTTTGTACCAGAATTTATGTCGGCCTTCATTCACCTGTTTTCCATCTTTAATAGACAGATACTGTTCTGCAGAAAGATCACCGTTTATTCTATAGGTTAACCTATGAAATTCAGCATCTCCTTCATCAGTTTTTTCCTCTATCTTATAAAAAGTAGCTTCGGCAGGATTGGTCACTACTTCATACTTTTCATTCATGTAGATTTTTTCCTGGGCAGAAAGTATTGCGGTAAACAGGAGGAGGAGGGTGAGAATTGTGTTTTTCATTATTATAAGTCTTGATCAGTAGAAGACTGAATTAGAGAATAGTTTTATGCAGATTAAAATTTTGGGGAAAATACTTTAAATTATCAAAAGGTGAAAAAGGAAAACCGTAAAAGAATAAGCTGAAAACGGGCGTGCAGCGCCTGAATACACATAGCTGTTGATTGATGGTGCATATTTTTTGTTTAATTGTTTTGGTTTTTAAAAAATAAACTTACTTTTACGGTGTGATTTTAGAGTCTCAAATAATAATAAGGCCCATGTTGCGCCGCCGGATGTAGTCCATCTGTCAGCGCACCTCTCTTTTTGTCTTAATTTTTATTTAGTTTTTTTATTTTGAATCACATTTTTCCACAATACATTTCCCATTTACTTTTTAGGCTTTCTCCTGAGAATTCTTTCAGGCGCCGCCGTAGTTTCCGCCGCACGTTTGTGCGTGCTTAATTATTATGGAACCCAGGTGAGTCCGGTTCTTTCCCCGAAAACCCTTTCTTGATTTTTTAACCTTTAATTCTTTAGCATATGAAAATTGTCATTGCTAATGCTTCTCATGAAAAGTATGCACAGGTAATTTGTGATACTATTGAAGAATCTGCCAAAATTCGCGGCACAGGTATAGCCCGCCGTACACCCGAGTATATTCTTACCAAGATGCAGAATGGAAACGCCGTAATTGCCCTGGAGGGCGATAGATTTGCCGGTTTTTGTTATATCGAAGTGTGGAGTCACGAGAAGTTTGTAGCCAATTCAGGACTTATAGTTCATCCCGATTTCAGGAATCGAGGCCTGGCAAAGGATATCAAAAAAGCCATTTTTGAGCTCTCCCGTAAAAAATATCCTCAAGCCAAGATCTTTGGGATCACCACAGGACTTGCCGTTATGAAGATCAATTACGAATTGGGCTACCAGCCTGTGACCTTTAGTGAACTCACAGATGATGAGAGTTTCTGGAAAGGCTGTCAAACCTGCAAAAATTACGATATTCTTACCCGTACCGAAAGAAAGATGTGTCTTTGCACAGGGATGTTGTATGATCCTGTTAAAAAGGAGAAATCTAAAGAAAAATCAAGACTGAACGACAAGGCGTTCACCCGATTAAAAAGTATTAAACAAACCCTTTTCTATAAAAAAGAGAAAGTGGTTGAAAATATTGAAAATAAAACAAAATGAAAAAAGTAGTAATTGCTTATAGTGGAGGATTAGATACCTCTTATTGCGCGAAATATTTATCAAAAGAAGAAAACTTTGAAGTTCATGCAGTGAGCGTGAATACAGGAGGATTTAGTCAGGAAGAGATTGAGCGCATTGGTAACACTGCCAAAGCCATTGGTGCCACTACCTATACCAACCTTGATGCTGTTTCTTCCTTTTACCAAAAGGTAGTAAAATATCTCATTTTTGGAAACGTACTAAAGAACAATACTTATCCACTTTCTGTAAGTGCAGAACGTATTATTCAGGCAATCGAAATTGTAAACCACGCCAGGAAAATAGGGGCAGGTTATATTGCCCACGGTAGTACAGGCGCAGGAAATGATCAGGTGAGGTTTGATATGATCTTCCAGATCCTGGCTCCCGAAATTGAAATTATTACGCCAATCCGCGATAAGAAATTAACCCGGCAGGAAGAGATCGACTACCTGCAATCTCAGGGAGTAGATATGAACTGGGAAAAAGCAAAATACTCTATAAATAAAGGTTTGTGGGGAACCAGCGTTGGTGGTGCTGAGACCCTGACTTCAGGGAAACCTTTGCCAGAGGCAGCTTTCCCTTCCCAGCTTCAGGAAAAGGAAGCTTCACGGGTAACGCTTACCTTTGAAAAAGGGGAACTTACAGCCGTGAATGGAGAAGAAAATTCTCCCGAGAAGAATATAGAAAAACTGGAAGAACTGGCTTCAGCATATGCTATTGGCCGTGATATCCACGTAGGGGACACGATTATTGGAATTAAAGGAAGGGTTGGTTTTGAAGCAGCTGCGGCCTTAATAACCATTAAGGCACACCACCTTTTGGAAAAACACACCCTGAGTAAGTGGCAGTTACAACATAAAGAAAATGTTGCAAGTTGGTACGGAATGCACCTTCATGAAGGCCAATACCTGGATCCTGTGATGCGTGATTTTGAAGCTTTTTTACAGAACTCCCAGCAACAGGTAAGCGGGGAAGTATATATTAGCCTGCACCCATATAGATTTGTTCTGGAAGGGATCTCTTCTCCTTTTGATCTTATGAACAGCGGCTTCGGAAAGTATGGAGAAGAAAACAATGCCTGGACAGCACAGGATGCCAAAGGTTTTATTAAGATCCTTAGTAATTCAGGAAAGATCTATAACCAGGTAAAACAGAAATCATGATCAAAGCAGGAATAATCGGGGGAGCCGGATATACGGCCGGGGAATTAACCCGGATTCTGGTAAACCATCCGCAGGTAGAGCTGGATTTTATTTACAGCACCTCAAGTGCAGGAAAACCTGTATATGCCATTCACCAGGACCTTGTTGGGGAAACCGAAATTACTTTCAGCAGTAAAGTAAACACTAATGTAGATGTGGTTTTTCTCTGCCTTGGCCATGGAAATTCAAAAAAGTTTCTGGAAGAGACAGAATTTTCAAAAAGCACCAAAATCATTGATCTAAGTACCGATTTCAGGAAAACAGAACCTTCACATTCATTTATTTACGGCCTGCCTGAATTAGACAGGAGAAAGATTGAAAGTGCAGAATTTATTGCAAATCCCGGTTGTTTTGCAACGGCAATCAACCTGGCACTTTTACCTCTTGCATATGCAGGATTACTAAAAGAAGATGTGCATGTGAATGCCGTCACCGGTGCTACCGGCGCCGGAACCTCTTTTTCGGGCTCTACACATTTCGCCTGGAGAGATAATAACTTTTCTTCTTACAAGGCTTTTGAACATCAACATCTTTCAGAAATTGGGCAGAGTGTGCTGCAGCTCCAGGAAAATTTTGATCACAAGATCAATTTTATTCCCAACCGGGGCAATTTCTCCCGCGGTATTCACTGTACAACATATACCTCTTTTGAAGGGGAACTGGAAGACGCTGTTGGAATATATAAGATGTTCTATGCAAATGCGGCTTTTACACACGTGGTAGAAGAAGAACTGCATCTAAAACAGGTAGTCAATACCAATAAATGCCTGGTAAGAGTGCAAAAGTTTGATGATAAGATATTGATCACCACTGTTCTTGACAACTTGCTAAAAGGTGCCAGTGGGCAGGCGGTTCAAAATATGAACCTTATGTTTGGCCTTGAAGAAAGCACGGGGCTGAAATTGAAAGCGAATTACTTCTAACTAAATAAGATCTCACAGGTTTTAAAAACCTGTGAGATCTCTAAACCTACCTGATATGAAAATCGCAATTCTTGGAGCGGGAAACCTGGGGCTCTCAATCGCCAAAGGACTCCTTGTGAGCAATGCTTACAACACACTTTATCTCACTAAAAGAAAAACAGAGGCTATACAGGAATATTCTGAATATGAGAACGTGGTGGTTACAAAGAGTAACCGCGAAGCTGTTCAAAATTCTGATATTCTCATTCTGGCAGTGCAACCCAAACAGATTGAAACCGTACTGGAGGAAATTAAAAACGACTTGCACGAGAGACATGTGATTATTTCGACCATTACGGGAGTTAGTATAAGCAGGATCGAAGATTTGGTGGGAGATCATATCATTATTCGGGCAATGCCTAACACTGCCATTGCCGTCAAGAAATCAATGACTTGTCTTTGCTGTAATGAGAAAGGACAAAAACAGCTTCAAGTAGCCGAGGCTATTTTCGATAAAATGGGAACAACAATGGTAATTCCCGAAAACAAAATGCAGGCCGCAACAGTAATATGTGCCAGCGGAATAGCTTTTTGGATGCGATTAATAAGAGCCACTACTCAAAGTGCAGTTCAGTTAGGTTTTGACGCTAAAGAGGCTCAGCAACTATCAATGCAAACCTGTCTTGGTGCAGCGAGTTTATTGATAGAATCGGGTAAACATCCCGAAGAAGAAATAGACAAAGTAACCACACCTATGGGCTGTACCATTGAAGGTCTTAACGAAATGGAACACCACGGCCTCAGTTCTTCACTAATACGGGGAATGCAGGCTTCATTCAAAAAAATCAATAATATTTCTAATTAGCCCCCATGAATTTATTTGACGTTTATCCACTATATGATATTACTCCTGTAAAAGGAGAAGGCTGTCATGTCTTTGATGACAATGGTAAAAAGTATCTCGATTTGTATGGCGGTCATGCCGTAATTTCGATAGGCCATTCGCATCCTTCTTATGTGAAAGCCGTACAGGAGCAGGTTCAAAAACTTGGATTTTACTCCAACTCCATAAAAAATCCGTTACAGGATGAACTTGCCGAAAAGCTTTTGCAGGCTTCGGGACTTGAAAACTATAAACTCTTCCTTTGTAATTCGGGTGCCGAGGCTAACGAAAATGCCCTTAAACTTGCTTCATTTCACACCGGCAAAAGCAGGGTGATCTACTTTAAAAATGCTTTCCACGGAAGAACTTCGGGTGCTGTGGCAGTGACCGATAATGAAGGTATAAAAGCTCCTTTTAACAAAGTTCATGAAACTACCTGCCTTGCTTTTGAAGATGTTGCAGGTCTGGAAAAAGAACTTTCTAAAGGGGATGTTGCCGGGGTCATTGTTGAAATTATCCAGGGAGTGGGAGGCCTTGATGAAGCATCTTCCGAATTTTATCAGGCTACGGCTAACCTTTGTTCAAAATATAACGCTGTTCTCATTGCCGATGAAGTGCAATCGGGCTATGGCAGGACCGGAGATTTCTTTGCCTTCCAAAAACATCAAATTTCACCCGATATTATTTCAGTAGCAAAAGGAATGGGCAACGGTTTTCCCATTGGTGGCATTCTCATTTCTGACAGGATAAAATCCAGCTACGGTTTATTGGGTACTACGTTTGGCGGCAATCACCTTGCGTGTGCAGCTGGTATCGCAGTACTGGACGTGTTAGAAAATGAGAACCTGACCCAAAACGTCACTGAACTCTATGATTATATCAAAGAAAAATCTGCGGAAATTCCGGAGATAAAGAAAGTGAAAGGAAGAGGCTTAATGCTGGGGCTGGAATTTGACTTTGAAGTAGCCGGCCGTCGAAAAGATCTCCTGTTTAAACATCAGATTTTTACAGGTGCAGCTTCCAATAAAAAGTTACTGCGAATACTACCGCCTCTAAGTATCCAAAAAGGGCATTTTGAGCAGTTCTTTTCGGCGTTGAAGTCAGAACTTAAAAATCAATAATATCTCGCAGATTAAATAAGGCTTCACAGTTCCCGATAACTATCGTGACTGTGAGGTCTCAATAAACATATTTTAAAAATGAAGAATTATATCAGTTTATCAGATATAGAAAATTTAGATCTGGCTATAGCAGAAGGGCTTCAGCTTAAGAACAATAATACGGCAGCAAACCTGGGAAAGGGAAAAACTCTTGGAATGTTGTTCTTTAATCCAAGTCTACGCACGCGCCTTAGTACCGAAAAAGCTGCAAAGCTCCTCGGGATGGAGGTGATGGTGATGAATGCCGATAAAGATGGCTGGGCTTTGGAGTTTGAAGATGGAGCAATAATGAATTCCAATAAAGCAGAACATATCAAGGAAGCGGCTGCCGTGCTCTCACAGTATTGTGATATTATTGCGGTGCGGGCATTTCCCGGTCTTGAAGATAAAGTAAAAGATGAAGAAGACCTGGTGATAAAAAGCTTTGAAAAATATGCTACAGTGCCGGTGGTAAATCTTGAGAGTGCTACAGGGCATCCGCTTCAGGCCCTAACTGATGCCATGACGATTACAGAGCTGCAAAAGACAAAAAAGCCAAAGGTTGTACTCACCTGGGCACCGCACCCACGGGCCCTGCCTCAAAGTGTCCCCAACTCTTTCGTTGAGGTGATGCAGCGTATGGATGTTAAATTTGTAATTGCAAATCCTCCGGGTTACGATTTGAACCCTCAGGTAAAAAAAGACACACAGGTGTTTCACAACCAGGATGAGGCACTCAAAGATGCCGATTTTGTTTACGTGAAGAACTGGAGCAGCTATGAGAGCTACGGAAAGATCTTAACTGAAGACAGTTCCTGGACCTTTAGTGAACAAAAAGTACAGTTTACAAACGATGCAAAAGTGATGCATTGTCTGCCAGTAAGGCGAAATGTGGTTATTGACGATGCCGTACTGGATAGTCCTAATTCCGTAGTAATTCAACAAGCGGGAAACAGGACCTATGCCGCCCAGGTGGTGCTGAAGAGGTTGCTCGAAAACCTGGAAAAAGGCTAAGAAAATCAGCCATAAGGCACAGCTGAAGGAAATAGTTCAATAAATCTGGCTTGGTTCAAAAAAGCCTGTAAAATGTCAACATGAGAAAACAAGATCTTACTATTGTAAAAATAGGAGGAAAGCTAATTGAAAACGAGGAGCGGCTTTCATCTTTCCTCAATGATTTTTCTGCTCTTAAAGGTCCAAAGATCCTCATTCACGGAGGTGGAAATATGGCAACCGAAATTGCCTCAAAATTAGGTTTCCCCACAAAGATGATCGACGGCCGCCGAATTACAGATGCCAATTCACTCAAAGTGATCGTGATGACCTACGGCGGACTCCTAAATAAAACCATTGTTGCTAAGTTACAGGCACTCCAGGCCAACGCCGTGGGTCTTTGCGGGGCAGATGGCAATAGTATTGTTTCCAAAAAGCGTGCAGTTAAAGAAATTGATTACGGGTTTGTGGGAGATATAGAAACTGTAAATACCAGGTTTATAAACTCTTTGCTGGAGCAGGACTGCGTTCCTGTTTTTTCGGCTATTTCAGCTACCCGAGAGGGACAACTTTTAAATACCAACGGGGACTCTGTTGCTGCTGAAATTGCAAAAGCAATGAGCAGTATTTATAACACCCAATTGTATTTTTGCTTTGAGAAGAAGGGCGTTTTGGCCAATCCGCAAGACGAAAATTCGGTTATTTCTGAAATTGATCATACAAAATATCAGCAGCTTCTTGAAGAAAAAGTGATAAGTGAAGGAATGCTTCCGAAGCTTCACAATTGTTTTGAAGCTTTAGATCATGGGGTGAACGAAATTTTTCTTGGAAATGCTGATGTTCTTAAAATGGGAAATTCCTGTACAAAAATCATAAAATGACACACTTATCTAAATTGCAGACCGAAGCCCTGGAACTTCTCAAAAAGTTGATTTCCACACAGTCTTTTTCAGGAGAAGAAGAAGGTACAGCCGCATTGCTTGAGCAGTGGTTCAAAGACCATGAGATTCCCTTTCAACGCCACCTGAACAACGTGTGGGCAGTGAATAAGAACTTTGAAGATACAAAACCCACTTTGCTGCTTAATTCCCATCACGATACTGTTAAACCTAATTCGGCTTACACGAAGGATCCTTTTAATGCTGAAATTTCTGAAGGGAAATTGTTCGGCCTTGGGAGCAATGATGCAGGCGGATGTTTGGTATCCCTGCTGGCCACTTTTACCTATTTTTACAATGCTGAAGGTTTATCACATAACCTGATTTTTGCCGGAACAGCTGAAGAGGAAATCAATGGGAAGAATGGTATTGCCTGCCTTTTGCCTTTGCTGCCTAAAGTAGATGTTGCCATTGTTGGAGAACCTACGCTTATGGATATGGCAATAGCCGAAAAAGGCCTGGTAGTATTTGATGCTTTAGTAAAAGGAACACCTTCACACGCGGCACATCCCAATGATAATAATGCTATTTATAAATCGGCAAAAGTCTTGCAGTGGTTTGAAGCCTGTAAATTTGAAAAAGTTTCAGAAGCTTTAGGAGAAGTGAAGCTTACAGTTACCCAAATTAAAGCAGGAAGCCAGCACAACGTAGTGCCGGCACAGGTAGAGCTGGTGGTAGATGTGAGAGTTAACGACCAGTACAGCAATGCCGAAATTGCAGCTATTTTGGCAGAACAAGCTCCGGTAGATGAGATCAAGCCACGTTCTTTAAGGCTGAATTCTTCATCCATTCCTTTGGAGCACCCATTAATAGAGGCAGGTATTTCTTTAGGAATGAAAACTTATGGTTCGCCTACCCTTAGTGATCAGGCTATGCTTAGCTGCCCTTCTTTAAAATTAGGTCCTGGAGACTCTACCAGGTCACATTCGGCAGATGAGTTTATCTTTGTGAAAGAGATAGAAGAAGGTATAGAGAAATATATTAAGTTGCTGGAAAAGGCATTGGTATAAAAATAAATTTAAGACCTCACAGGTTTTTGAAACCTGTGAGGTCGATTAAATCGGAAATATGAAACTTTGGGATAAAGGAATATCAATAGACAAAAAGATCGAGAATTTTACTGTGGGCAATGACAGGGAACTGGATATGTTCCTTGCCGCGCATGATCTGCAGGCTTCGGCGGCACATGCTAAAATGCTGGGAAAGGTTGGCCTAATTGGAGAGGATGAAGTAAATCAATTAGTAGAGGAACTTCAGCGTCTTCAGCAACAGGTAAAGAACGGAACTTTTGTGATTGAAGAAGATTTTGAGGATGTGCACTCCAAAATAGAGTTTGAGCTAACCAATAAATTGGGAGACACCGGGAAGAAAATCCATACCGCCCGCTCACGGAATGATCAGGTTTTGGTGGCACTGCAGCTTTATTTCAAGGAAAACCTTCAGGAGATCATCAGTCGGGTTAACGATTTGATAGATGTACTTCTAAAGCTTGCTGAAGAGCATCAAAACAGCCTCTTGCCGGGTTACACACATATACAGGTTGCCATGCCTTCCTCTTTTGGGTTGTGGTTTTCGGCATATGCAGAGATTTTAATTGACGACCTTTACCAACTTAAGGCAGCACTAAAAATAGTAGACCAAAACCCACTGGGTTCTGCCGCAGGCTACGGTTCCTCATTTCCCATAGATCGGGAATTCACCACAAAGGAGCTCGGGTTTTCAACCTTAAAATATAACGTGGTGGCCGCCCAGATGAGCAGGGGGAAAAGTGAAAGGGCAGTAACTTCGGCAATAGCCTCGGTGGCCAATACACTTTCCCGTTTCTCTATGGATATCTGTCTTTATATGAGCCAGAATTTCTCTTTTATCAGCTTTCCGGAGGCACTTACTACCGGTTCCAGTATTATGCCTCATAAAAAGAACCCCGACGTCTTTGAACTCGTAAGGGGTAAAAGCAACAAACTCCAATCTATAGCCGGTGAAATGGTACTGGTGACCAACAATTTGCCGAGTGGTTATCACAGAGATTTTCAGGTGATCAAAGAGAACAGTATATATTCTGTAGAAGGTTTGAAAGAGATTCTCGATGTCTTTACGCACTCCATTTCGCAGATTATTGTGAAGGAGGTAAACCTACAGGATGAAAAATACAAATACCTTTTTACTGTAGACAGCATTAACGACCTTGTGATGGAAGGAAAATCTTTCAGGGAAGCCTACCAGATCATTGGCGAACAGGTTCAACAAGGCTCTTATGAACCTGTAGGTAACAAACATCATTCTCACAGCGGAAGTAAAGACAATCTTTCTCTTGACGAAATAAGGAAAAAGCAAAGATCTGTAGATTAATTTCCTGTTATTCTTACCTCTCAAAAAAGCCGTTTTTTAACGGCTTTTTTTATTCCCGATTTTCTGCTGAAAATATCTTTTGGAATTTAGCTGTCGTAAATAATTAAGGTTTAAGTATTTGTTTATCAGTCAGTTAAAACTATTTTGTTGCTTCTGAAAATAATATGAAGCCAACAACTTCAGGTTTGTGCAAGATTTATGGGCCTAATTTTAGAAAAAAATGACGAAAGCCCGTAATGAACAATAAGTACAGTAAAATTTTAACACAAAACGAATCTCAACCGGCCTCTCAGGCCATGTTACATGCAATAGGTCTTACAAAAGAAGATTTTAAGAAGCCATTCGTGGGTATAGCAAGTACAGGCTATGAAGGGAATCCCTGTAATATGCATCTTAATGAGCTTGCCACCCTGGTGAAAAAAGGTTGTAATGAAAATGATCTTGTAGGCTTAATTTTTAATACCATAGGCGTAAGTGACGGAATTTCTATGGGTACACCGGGAATGCGCTATTCCCTTCCTTCCAGGGACATCATTGCAGATTCTGTTGAGACGGTCATCCATGCCATGTCGTATGATGCACTTGTTACGGTTGTGGGGTGTGATAAGAATATGCCCGGCGCGCTTATGGCGATGTTAAGGATCAACAGGCCGTCTATTTTAGTGTATGGAGGAACAATAGCTTCGGGCTGCCACAATGGGAAAAAACTGGATGTGGTTTCGGTTTTTGAAGCCTGGGGCTCTAAGGTGTCTGGTGATATTAGTGACGAAGATTACAATAGCGTCATCGAAAAAGCCTGTCCGGGGGCAGGCGCATGTGGCGGAATGTATACTGCAAACACCATGGCTTCAGCTATTGAAGCTTTGGGGATGGCACTGCCTTACAATTCGTCAAACCCTGCAGCAGGAGCCGAAAAAAGAGCAGACTGCGAAGCCGCTGGAAAAGCTATTCAGTTGCTTGTAGAAAAAGACATAAAACCCAAAGATATTGTTACGCGCAAAGCTCTCGAAAATGCCGTGAGGTTGATTACAGTGCTTGGAGGGTCTACTAATGCGGTACTTCACTTTTTGGCAATAGCAAAAGCTGCCGAAGTAGAATTTACCCTGGCCGATTTTGAAAAGATAAGTGACACTACTCCTTTCCTCGCCGATCTTAAGCCCAGCGGAAGATTTGCGATGGAAGATGTTCACAGTATAGGAGGCATTCCTGCCGTTTTAAAATATATGCTGAAGCATGATATGCTTCATGGTGACTGCCTCACTGTTACCGGTAAAACTTTAGCTGAAAATCTCGCTGATGTGCCCGATTTAACTGAAGGGCAGCAAGTGATAAGAGCAATTGAGAATCCTATTAAGACATCAGGACATTTAAGGATCCTGTACGGCAATCTGGCCGAAGGTGGATCGGTTGCCAAGATCACCGGGAAAGAAGGTTTGTTGTTTAAAGGTAAAGCCCGTGTGTTCAATAGTGAATATGAAGCGAATAGTGGCATTTCTGAAGGGAAAGTGAAGAAAGGCGATGTGGTAGTTATAAGATATGAAGGCCCTAAAGGTGGCCCAGGAATGCCGGAAATGCTGAAGCCTACGGCAGCGATTATGGGAGCTAATCTAGGTAAAGATGTGGCCCTGATTACCGACGGAAGATTTTCGGGAGGGACCCACGGTTTTGTGGTAGGCCATATTACCCCTGAAGCACAGGAAGGCGGACTAATTGCCCTCATTGAAGACGGAGATGAGATCACCATTGATGCCGAAGGGAATACAATTTCGGTGGATTTGAGTCCGGTGGAGATTCAGGAGCGAAGAAATAAATGGAAAGCTCCTAACCTTAAATTCAGCAAAGGTGTGCTTTATAAATATGCAAGAACAGTTTCTTCAGCCTCAGAAGGCTGTGTTACAGATGAATTCTAATAAGTAGAACTATGGAAGTTAAAACAGCTGGTTTTAAAGAAGTTTCCACTACGGAAACATTGAAAGTTTCGGGAGCAGAGGCCGTGATAAAGAGCCTATTGGCCGAAGGAGTGGAGGTAATGTATGGATATCCCGGAGGCGCTATTATGCCCGTTTACGATGAAATATATAAATACAGGGATCTAATTGAACATGTGCTCACCCGACATGAACAGGGGGCAGCACATGCAGCGCAGGGATACGCCCGTGTAACCGGGAAAGTGGGAGTGGCTATTGCAACTTCGGGTCCTGGAGCTACCAACCTCATAACGGGAATTGCCGATGCTCACATAGATTCTACCCCAATGGTATGCATTACCGGGCAGGTGGGGTCGCATCTTCTGGGCAGTGATGCTTTTCAGGAAATAGATATTGTGGGGCTTTCAACTCCCATTACAAAATGGAATTACCAGGTGACCAAAGCTTCCGAAATTCCTGAAGTTCTTGCCAGGGCATTTTACATTGCCCGAAGTGGAAGACCAGGCCCCGTTCTTATTGACATCACCAAAGATGCCCAGTTTGAAAGCCTGGACTTCAGTTACAAAAAATGTTCTGGAATAAGAAGCTATACGCCTTTTCCCGAAGTGAACCTACTTCAAGTGGAAAGAGCTGCCCAGGCCATTAACAATGCCAAAAAACCTATGATCGTTTTTGGGCAGGGAGTTATTTTGGGTAGTGCAGAGAAACTTTTAAAAGAGGTGGTTGAAAAGACCGGAATACCTGCAGCATGGACAATTCTTGGGCTTTCGGCCCTGGAGACAGATCATCCGTTAAATGTGGGGATGGTAGGGATGCACGGCAATTATGCCCCCAATATTTTGACCAACGAGTGTGATGTGCTTATTGCCATAGGAATGCGTTTTGACGACCGGGTAACCGGCGACCTCAACACTTATGCAAAACAAGCTACAATTATTCATTTTGAAATTGATCCTGCTGAGGTAAACAAGAATGTACATGCTCATATCCCGGTATTGGGAGATGTGAAACAGACTTTAAAGCTGCTTCTCGAGTTTCTTCAACCAAAGAATCATGATCAGTGGCATAATAAGTTTCGGGAGCTTTATAGCACTGAATACGAAAAGATCATCAAAAATGATCTTTCAGCAAGCGAAGGAAAAATAAAGATGGCCGAAGTTCTCGATGAAATAAACACAGTTTCAAAAGGAGATGCTATCATAGTTTCAGATGTGGGCCAGCATCAAATGGTGGCCTGTAGATATGCGAAATTCAATTCCTCTCGCAGTAATGTAACATCGGGTGGATTGGGTACCATGGGCTTTGCTTTGCCTGCAGCCATTGGTGCAAAAATGGGAAGCCCTAACCGCGAAGTTGTGGCAATTATTGGGGACGGAGGTTTCCAGATGACGCTGCAGGAACTGGCCACCATTTATCAAATGAACGTTCCTGTGAAAATTGTTGTTTTAAATAACAATTTCCTGGGAATGGTAAGGCAGTGGCAACAAATGTTCTTTGAAAAACGCTACGCTTCTACAGAAATGGTGAACCCCGATTTTACTGGTATCGCCAAAGCCTATCATTTAGCAACCAGGAAAATTTCAGAAAGATCTAACCTTCAGGAGGCAGTACAGGAAATGCTGGCCTCAGAAAAACCTTTCTTTCTTGAAGTAGAAGTAGAAAAGGAAGAGTGCGTTTTCCCAATGATCACAACAGGAGCATCAGTTTCAGATATACGTTTAGAGTAATGGAAAAGAAAAATTATACAGTATCGGTTTACACAGAAAATAACCTGGGGTTGCTCAGTAGAATAGCTGCCATTTTTCTGAAGAGACACATAAATATTGAAAGTATTACGGTTTCTCAAAGTGAGGTGCATGAGGTGATGCGATTTATCATTATCGTAGAAGTGACTGAAGAGCAGGTCAAAAAGATCGTGGGACAAATTGAGAAACAAATAGAAGTAATTAAAGCTTTTTATCACAAAGATGAGGAGCTTATTTACCAGGAGACTGCCTTATATAAGGTGCGATCTTCAGATTTTGTAGAAGACTTTGACATCCAGAGTTTTATTAAAAAGACCAATGCCCGCATTGTCACTGTTTCTCCCAAATTCTTTGTTATTGAAAAAACAGGGGAGCGGCACGAGACTGAAAGCCTCTATGAAAAATTGAAACCTTACGGGCTTATGCAGTTCGTAAGATCGGGAACCATTGCAGTTTCCAAAAATGAAATGCCAATATCAGAACTATTAGAAAAATTCAATACTTCAAATACAATACAATGAGTAACTATTTTAACAGTCTTTCAAGAGGCGAACAATTAGCTCAATTACAAACCTGCAGGTTCATGTCTAACGAAGAGTTTAATGACGGCACCTCAGCTTTAATCGGTAAAAAAATAGTAATCGTGGGCTGTGGGGCGCAGGGATTGAACCAGGGGCTCAACATGAGAGACAGTGGTCTTGATATTTCTTATGCTTTAAGAGAAGGGGCAATTAAAAACAAGAGACAATCTTACCTCAATGCTACAGAAAATGGATTTGAAGTAGGGAGTTTTCAGGAATTGATCCCACAGGCCGATTTGGTTATAAACCTTACCCCAGATAAGCAGCATTCTTCTGTGATAGAAGCTATTCAGCCTTTGATCAAAAAAGATGCAGTTCTTTCCTATTCTCACGGTTTCAATATTGTGGAGGAAGGAATGAAGATAAGAGTAGATATTACTGTAATTATGGTTGCACCTAAATGTCCGGGGAGCGAGGTGCGTGAAGAGTACAAACGCGGTTTTGGCGTGCCTACGTTAATTGCTGTACATCACGAGAACGATCCGCATGGAATAGGTTTAGAGTGGGCAAAGGCTTATGCTTATGCTACAGGTGGCCACCGGGCAGGAGTTTTGGAATCGTCTTTTGTGGCCGAAGTAAAATCTGATCTTATGGGCGAACAGACCATCCTGTGCGGCGTACTGCAAACCGGATCTATTTTAAGTTTCAATAAAATGGTTGCTGAAGGAGTAGAGCCGGGATATGCTGCAAAACTCATTCAGTATGGCTGGGAAACCATTACTGAAGCTCTAAAACATGGAGGAATTACTCAAATGATGGACAGGCTTTCAGATCCTGCAAAGGTGAGGGCGTATGATATTTCCGAAGAATTGAAGGAAACGTTGAGACCCTTGTTCAGAAAACATATGGATGATATTATTACCGGTGCCTTTAGTACAAGAATGATGAAGGATTGGGAGAATGATGATAAAGAACTGTTGGAGTGGAGAGCAGCTACAGAGAATACTGCTTTTGAACAAACTGATGCCACTTCAGAAAAGATAAGTGAACAGGAATACTTTGACAAAGGAGTGCTCTTGGTGGCCTTTGTAAAATCTGGCGTAGAGCTGGCTTTCGAAACCATGGTAGAAGCCGGAATTATAGAAGAATCGGCTTATTATGAATCCCTTCATGAAGCGCCACTTATTGCCAATACCATTGCAAGAAAGAAATTATATGAAATGAACAGGATTATCTCGGATACAGCTGAATATGGTTGTTATCTTTTTGACCACTCCTGCAAACCTTTGATAAAAGATTATATCAATAACCTGGAGCCAGATGTGATTGGAAGGGAGTACACTGGTAGTGCTCAGGATGAAAATAAAATAGCACAAATAAATGAATCTGTAAGACAGCATTCTGTTGAAAAGGTTGGTGCAAAACTTAGAAAGGCGATGACCGCAATGAAAAAACTCGAAGTATAATGGATGAGCTAACTACTGCTACACAACAATACCGCCCGCAACTTGAGGCTGTAAGAGAGGCTAAAGAAAGGATCTCAAAAGTGACACTTTTGACACCTCTGGCTTCCTCATTTACATATAGCAGGAAGTTTAATGCCAATATTTTTCTGAAAAGGGAAGATCTTCAACAGGTGAGGTCTTACAAAATTCGCGGTGCCTATAATAAGATCTCAAGTTTAACTAAAGACCAGTTGAACAAGGGCGTTATTTGTGCCAGTGCCGGCAATCATGCCCAGGGAGTAGCCTTTGCATGTAATAAATTACAAACCAAAGGGGTTATTTATATGCCGGTAACTACCCCGCGCCAAAAAGTGGAACAAACCCAGATGTTTGGCGGGGAATGGGTAGAAGTTGTCCTGAAAGGTGACACTTTTGACGATTCTTACAAACAGGCTGTAGTTCACGGCCTGGAGAAATCGTTGGTCTTTATTCACCCTTTTGATGACCCCAAGGTAATTGAAGGACAGGCTACTATTGCTCTCGAAATCCTGGAACAGGCCGGGGCTCCTATAGATTACGTTTTTGCACCATTGGGTGGCGGCGGACTCTTAGCAGGATTGTCATCGATATTTAAACAACTTTCACCGCAAACTAAAGTCATTGGGGTAGAGCCGGAAGGCGCTGCTTCTATGACCGCTTCCCTGCAGGAAGGGAAAGTAGTGGAGCTGCGATCTATTGAACGATTTGTTGACGGTGCAGCGGTACAGAAGGTGGGAGCAATCAATTTTGATCTCTGCCGGGACAACCTACACCAGATGCTTAGCATTCCCGAAGGAAAAATTTGTCAAACAATTCTGGATCTTTACAATCAGGATGCTATAGTTGCTGAACCTGCAGGTGCCATGGCGCTTGCGGCGCTTGATTTCTTTTCGGAAGAAATTAAAGGCAAGAATGTGGTTTGCATTTTAAGTGGTGGCAATAATGACATCACCAGAACCGCCGAAATTAAAGAAAGGGCGTTGCTGTATTCAGGCCTTAAACATTATTTCATTGTGCGCTTTCCACAGCGGGCCGGGGCTTTAAAAGAGTTTGTTGAAACTGTGTTAGGTCCAAATGACGATATTACCCATTTTGAATACTCTAAAAAGCACCATAGGGAGAATGGTCCGGCTGTGGTAGGAATTGAGTTAAAGGATGCTGAAGATTTTGCGCCTTTAGTGCAACGAATGAAGGATTACAATTTCTACGGGCAGTATCTTAATGACAGCCCCGATCTATTTCAGTTCCTGGTATAAAAAAAGAAGCTGTCTAGAAATATTGATAGTGGTAGAATTAATTGATCAGGTTATCGGGTTGTGCAAACACCGATAGCCTGATCAATCTGTTTCTGAAATAAATTCAGAAGTACACTTTCAATAAATTTAAGACAGCCTCTTCAGGCAATAGACAACCATTCTAAATTATTGTCATTTGGCCAATAGTGAGGTTATTATCATTGATGTGATGATGTTCAGACTCACTTATTCTTCCTTCAAGGAAATCACCCACTTTTTCTGTGGAGTAATGATTGTTTTTGTTTAAATCTTGCGTACAAACATTCAGTTTGATGCTTTCTTCAACAGCTTTTCTAATCACATCGGCTTCCCGGTTTAGATTGAAATGATCGAGTAGAAGTGCTGCAGATAAAATTGAAGCTACAGGGTTGGCAATTCCTTTCCCGGTGGCCTGCGGGAATGATCCATGAATAGGCTCAAAAAGGGCATTTTCAAGACCCACTGAAGCTGAAGCCAGCAAGCCTATACTACCACCAATAACACTGGCCTCGTCAGATATAATATCTCCAAACATATTATCTGTAACTATCACATCAAATTGTTTTGGATTAAGCACCATTTGCATGGCCGCATTGTCTATAAAGAGGAAGTCAAGGCTTACATCTGGATATTCCTTGGCCATATTTGTTACTGTTTTTCTCCATAAGCGCGAAGTTTCCAGCACGTTTGCTTTATCTATAAGAGTAAGTTTCTTTCTCCTCTTTTGCGCTGCCTTAAAAGCCAGGTGGGCCAGTCTTTCAATTTCGTATGTGCTGTAGGTGCAAAGATCGTTTGCAGTTTGACCATCTTCGCTGGTGCTTTTTTCTCCAAAATAGATTCCGCCGGTGAGTTCTCTATAGATCACCATATCGGCTCCTGCGATACGTTCGGGGCGCAAAGGGGAATGCTCCAGCAGATTTTCGTAAGCTCTTACCGGTCTAATATTGGTATATAGCCCAAGTTCTTTTCTCAATTTTAGTAGCCCCTGTTCCGGCCTTACTTTAGCGGCAGGATCATTGTCATATTTTGGATGGCCAATCGCACCAAACAAAACTGCATCAGACTCTTTGCATAACTCTAAAGTAGTATGGGGGAGTGGATCTCCGGTGCGGTCTATGGCAATGGCGCCAACTATTGCTTCTTCAAATTCAAAATCGTGGTCAAAACGTTCAGCTATTGCCTTTAAAATTTTTACTGATTGTTTTGTTACCTCTGGCCCAATTCCATCTCCCGGTAACACTGCTATTTTCAACTTCATATCTGTAATTGTTTGTCTTCGTATTTCTTAATTGCGTCGCGCCTGCTTAATAGAAAATCTATATCATCATAGCCATTTAACATGCAGGTCTTTTTGTAAGGATCTATTTCAAAATTTTCGGATTCTCCCGAATCTTTTATGCTGATTTGTTGATTTTCCAGATCGACAATAATCTCTCCTGAAGGTTGTGAATTGAGATAATCAAATAGCTTTTCCAGGAATTCGGGAGACACCTGTACCGGAAGGAGTCCGTTATTCAGGGCATTTCCTTTAAAAATGTCTGCAAAGTAGCTTGAAACTACAACCTTAAATCCATAGGCTTTAAGAGCCCACGCGGCATGTTCCCTGCTTGAGCCACACCCAAAGTTGTCTCCGGCTACAAGAATAGGACCTGAGTAGGATGGGTTGTTAAGGCTGAAATCCGGGTTAAGATTTTCATCTTTTGTATATCTCCAGTCCCGGAAAAGATTTTCACCAAAACCGGCCTTGTCTGTCGCCTTTAAGAATCGGGCAGGAATGATCTGGTCTGTGTCTATGTTTTCAGTTTCGAGAGGTACAGCAGTGGCAGTAAGTTTTATAAATTTTTCCATTTAATTCAGGCTTTTGGTAAAGTCAACTAATTTTCCTGCTACAGCTGTGGCTGCTGCTGTTAACGGGCTGGCAAGAATAGTTCTTGCTCCCTGGCCCTGTCTACCTTCAAAGTTTCTGTTACTGGTAGAAACACAATATTCTCCTGCGGGAATCTTATCATCATTCATAGCAAGACAGGCCGAACAACCGGGCTGGCGCAAAGTAAAACCGGCATTTTCAAAAATCTCCTGAAGTCCTTCGGCTTTAATTTGGTCGGCCACCTGCCGGGAGCCGGGAACAATTAAAGCGTTAACGTTAGCAGCTTTTTGCTTCCCTTTAATGTAAGACGCTGCTACTCTAAAATCTTCTATTCGCGAATTGGTGCAGCTTCCAATAAAGATCCAGTTCACCGGTTTGTCCAAAAGAGATTCCCCCTGCACAAATCCCATATATTCCAAAGCTTTATCTGCGCTTTTACCTGCGCCCGTAGGGATAGAGCCTGTAAGTTTTATACCCATGCCGGGATTGGTGCCATAGGTAACCATAGGTTCAATATCTTCAGCCTCAAAACTTACTTCCTTGTCAAAAAAAGCATTTTCGTCAGTTTTAAGTGTTTTCCAGAACGTTTTTTGTTTCTCAAATTCATCTCCTTTAGGAGCAAATTCTTTTCCTTCAACATAATTGAAAGTAGTATCATCTGGAGCAATAAGGCCGCCACGGGCTCCCATTTCAATGCTCATATTACAAACCGTCATACGCCCTTCCATAGACATATTTTCGAATACATCTCCTGCATATTCACAGAAGTACCCTGTACCCGAATTTGTTCCCAGCTTGCTGATGATGTATAGAATAACATCTTTTGGGAGCACTCCTTTTCTCAACTTTCCATTGACATTCACCCTCATCTTTTTCGGTTTCTCTACCAAAAGACACTGGCTGGCAAAAACCTGGGCCACCTGGCTGGTTCCAATACCAAAGGCAATGGTTCCAAAGGCACCGTGCGTTGAGGTATGGCTATCTCCACATACTATGGTCATTCCCGGTTGGGTAATACCTAATTCGGGGGCCATAACATGCACAATTCCATTGTAAGGGTGTCCCAACCCGTAAAGCTGGATATTATTCTCTTCGCAGTTTTGCGTTAGCTCCGACAGTTGTTTTCTTGACAGGAGATCCTTTATAGGTAAATGTTGATTTAATGTAGGCGTATTATGATCGGCAGTGGCGACAATCTTGTCGGGCCTGTAAACCGAAATGCCCCGCTCCTTTAATTCATTAAAGGCCTGGGGGCTGGTAACTTCATGGATGAGGTGTTTATCAATATACAACACATCTGGCCCGTTAGGGATTGATTCCACAACATGCGAGTCCCAAATCTTATCAAATAACGTCTTCTTCATTAGGCAGAGGCTCGGTTTTTAAAACTTAAGTCCATAATTTCATGTAAGTCTGTATCTGCTACTTCTTTTTTAACATCGGCATAACTAAGGAAGGTGGCATAGACAATATCTAACTGCAATTTGGTTAGTTCATATCCCATAATTTTCGCTTTATAGGCAAGTGCAGCCCTGCCACTTCTTGCAGTGAGAATAATAGCCGATTCTGTGACTCCAACATCTGCAGGATCTATGATTTCGTAAGTTTCCCGGTTTTTAATGACCCCATCCTGATGAATACCCGAGCTATGCGCGAAGGCATTAGCCCCAACAATAGCTTTATTTGGTTGTACTACCATTCCCATTTCCCTCGAAACGAGGTTGCTTAATTCAAATAATAGTTTTGGGTTCAGGTTAGTAGTAAAGTTAAGGTCGGGGTGCTGCCTCAAAATCATAATTACTTCTTCAAGAGCTGTATTACCTGCACGTTCACCAATGCCATTTATGGTACATTCCACCTGGCGGGCGCCATTTCTAATTGCTGCAATGGCATTTGCGGTGGCAAGCCCAAGATCATTGTGACAATGGCAGGAAATTATTACATTCTCGATGTTTTTTACATTCTCTTTCAGGTATTTTATCTTTTGTCCGTATTCTTCAGGAAGACAATATCCCGTAGTATCGGGTATATTTAATACGGTGGCACCTGCTTCTACTGCGGCTGTACATACACGGGCCAGGAACTCATTTTCGGTTCGTCCGGCGTCCTCAGCATAAAATTCCACGTCATCTACAAAATTTTTGGCATAGGTAACTGCTTCCCTCGCCCTCACGATAATCTCTTCGCGGGTAGAATTAAATTTATACTTAATGTGAGAATCTGAAGTTCCAATCCCGGTGTGAATCCTTGGCCTTTTAGCAGGTTTTAACGCTTCGGCAGCAACTTCTATATCTTTCTTTACGGCGCGGGTGAGTCCGCAAACGCTAGTGTTTTTAACGAGTTTGGAGATTTCAGATACCGATTTAAAATCGCCGGGGCTTGAAACAGGAAATCCTGCCTCTATAACATCTACTCCCAGCGCTTCCAGCTTTTCAGCAATCTTCAGTTTTTGCCTGGTTTCAAGTTTACAACCCGGTACTTGCTCCCCATCTCTCAGGGTGGTGTCAAAAATTTGTACCCTTTCTTTACTCATATCAAATAAAATTTACTTTACAATAACTTTGACTAATTTAACCAGCTCATTTCCCTTCATAGGAAATAAATACCTGTTATTACGACAATTAAATATAAAATTAGAGTTTAAAGTATTTGATTTTCAATAAGTTGCACCTGATCTTGTTACAATGACCAATGAATTAACCGATAACCTGTTTTCTCTTATTAAGTCACTTTCACCTTCCGAAAAACGACAGTTTACCCTGTACGTTGGCCGAATTGGGGTTAATAGTGACAGTAAATTCCTCAACCTGTTCAAAGTAATGTCCAGGCAAAAGAAATATGATGAAGAATATATTCTAAAGAATACAGCGATAAGCAAACAGCAACTCTCCAACATCAAAGCTCATCTTTATAAGCAGTTGCTCATAAGTCTAAAATTAAATCCCGTACATCAAAGTGTACCTATTAATATTAGGGAGCAGATGGATTTTGCTTACATCTTATATCGAAAAGGACTTTATAAACAAAGCCTTAAGATCCTGGAGAAAGTGAAGGCTACAGCACTGCATTATGAAGAGAAAGTGCTGGCTTATGATATTCTTGAGTGGGAAAAGATCATCGAGTCTCAATACATCACCCGCAGTACGCATAACAGGGCAGAGACCCTGGTACAGGAAACTAAAGACCTTACCGAACTCAATCTCATTTCGGGCAAGCTTTCCAACCTTTCCCTTCAGCTTTATAATATTTTTTTAAAGATGGGCCACGCCCGTACTCAGGAAGAATCTGATACTATTCGGGATTATTTCAAACAAAATCTGCCCGAATTTGATATAGCAAAACTCGGTTTCCGGGAAAAGCTGTGGTTATATAAAGCCCATTTGTGGTATAGCTTTATTTCCCAGAATTTTATTTCCTGTTACCGGTATTCTTCCAAATGGATAGATCTTTTTAAGGAATATCCTCACCTCATTAGTGTGCACCCTGTTTCTTATTTAAAAGGGAATCACTATTTGCTGGAATCGTTGTTTTATCTTAATCATACTGCACTTTTTGAAAAGACGCTCAAACATCTAGAGGAAACTCTAAAAGATCCCAAAATTCCTGATGATGACAACATAGCTACCCTGTCTTTTCTCTACGTTTATTCAAATAAACTCAACCTCAGGTTTATGAAAGGAAACTTTGATAATGGTGATATGCTGGTAGAGAAAATTGAGAAGAAAATCAAGAAGTATGGCTCCAGGATAGACGGGCACCACATCATGATTTTCTACTATAAAATCGCCTCTTTATACTTCGGAAATGGAAATTACACAAAGTGTATAGACTTTCTGAAAAGGATCATTGACAGTAAATCTTTGGAAGTAAGGGAAGACCTTATGTGCTTCTCAAGGATTCTAAACCTTGTTGCCCATTATGAGGCAGGAAAGGATTATCATCTTGAAAGCCTGGTGAAGTCAACGTACAAGTTCCTTATTAAAATGAACGATATGCATAAAGTTCAAAAGGAAATGATAAGGTTTCTTCGGAATTTACCCGAAGTTTCTCCTCTGTACATTAAAGATGAATTCAGGAAGCTTCACAGTACGCTGAAGGTTTACGAAGATCATCCTTATGAGCGCCGGGCATTCCTATATCTGGATATCCTGTCCTGGCTAGAAAGCCGGATTGAAGACAGGCCTGTTGCCGAAATTATTGCCGAAAAGGTGAAACTGGTCTCCAGGTAAGAAAGATCAGGCCCTGGAGGCATCCCATATAGGATCATTTGGTGGCGGAGCAATGACTTCCAGTATTTCCTTTTTTACCGGATGGTTAAAAACCAGCTTTCGGGCATGTAAGTGAATGCTACCGTCTTTATTGCTGCGGTCAAAGCCGTACTTGAGATCACCTTTTATTGGGCAGCCTATTGAAGATAACTGGCTGCGGATCTGGTGATGCCTGCCAGTATGAAGATCTAATTCAAGGAGGAAATAATTATTCAGGTTCTTCACCAATCGGTACTCTAAAATGGCCTTTTTGGAGTCTGGCACTTCCTTAATGTGCGCGTAAGATTTATTCTGTTTTGGATTGCGCTTCATGTAATGTGCCAGCGTATCCTGTTGTTTTGGCGGTGCATTTTTTACAATAGCCCAATAAGTTTTTTTTGCGTCCTTTTCTTTAAATAACTTATTGAGGCGGGGTAGCGCTTTTGAAGTTTTAGCGAAAAGAACAATTCCGCTCGTAGGCCTGTCCAGGCGGTGCACCACTCCCAGATATACATTTCCGGGTTTATCGTACTTCATCTTGATGTATTCCTTCACTACCTCACTCAGCGGCACATCTCCTGTTTTATCTCCCTGGACAATATCCCCGGGACGTTTATTCACGATGATTAGGTGATTGTCTTCGTAAAGTACCTGTAGGTTTTGTGGTGTTGAGATTATCTTACTTTCCAAAAATGGCAAATTTTAAATGGGTTTTGTAGCATAGCCAACAAACGGATTTTGCTCCACCTCCAAAGAACCCAAAGTGCTTAAGAGTTTGTGCAACGAGTCGTTTTCTATGACTTCAGTATTGATGCTAAGCTTTTCTTCGGAAGTAAAAAGTTTTATCCTGCCGGGAAAAGACTGCACCTGCTCAATTTTATCAAGCTCAATTGATTTCTTTCGGAGAGAATTCTTTGTTAATAACCCTTTTTGAATACTCAGATACTGATGCTTTTTCTGAAAAAAGAAAGTGCCAACCAATAATATTCCGAGGAGAAGCTGAAAAGCAGTGAAATAGCTGGCGGTTCCTTCATATATTTTGAGACCGCCCAAAATGGCAAAGAGTCCTCCCAACACAAGGTTGGAATAAAGTCGCCTTTTTGAATACGCTATTTTCATTATTTACAATTACTTCTCAGAATCCACTCCTAACTCTGAACTCCTAACTCTGAACTCCTAACTCTGAACTCCTAACTCTGAACTCCTCTAATATTGTTCATCATCTGATGGGAAGTTCCTGCTCTTTACATCATCCCGGTATTGCTCGAATGCTTTTGTCATTTCTGAATACAGGTCTAAATATCTTCTCAAGAATCGGGGGTTAAACTCGTGGGTCATTCCAATCATGTCGTGAACTACCAGTACCTGTCCGTCAACCCCGTTTCCGGCGCCAATTCCAATTACAGGAATGGTTAAGCTTTCAGCAACTTCTCTAGCCAGTTTGGCAGGTACTTTTTCTAATACCAGTGCAAAACAACCGGCTTTTTCGAGCATAAGGGCATCTGTTTTCAGCTTTTCAGCTTCAGCTTCTTCTTTAGCACGTACCGTGTAGGTTCCGAATTTGTAGATGGACTGCGGAGTTAATCCGAGGTGGCCCATTACCGGAATTCCGGCGTTAAGAATACGTTTAACTGAATCTTTGATCTCTTTTCCACCTTCCAGCTTCACTGCATGTCCGCCGCTTTCTTTCATGATCCTTATCGCTGAACGCAAGGCTTCTTTGGGGTCACTTTGATAACTTCCGAAGGGAAGATCAACAACCACTAAGGCCCGTTCTACCGCCCGCACCACACTAACCGCATGATAGATCATCTGGTCAAGCGTAATAGGAAGTGTAGTTTCATGTCCCGCCATCACATTACTGGCCGAATCCCCAACCAGGATCACATCAATACCTGCACCGTCAACTATCTTTGCCATCGAAAAGTCATAGGAGGTAAGCATTGAAATTTTCTCTCCCTGGGCTTTCATTTCAACCAACGATTTGGTAGTGATTCTTTTATATTGCTTCTTGGCGACTGACATAGTTGTAAAATTAAAATTCAGGTAAAAGTACTAAATTACATTCAAAACTGAACATATGAAAAGACTTGTAACCACTGCTGTTTTTGTCATTTTTGGCACCCTTGCTTTCGCGCAGACCTCTTCGGAAGAAGAAAAGGTAAAAGAAGTGGTGCATACTTTTTTTGAAGGTTTCCATGCCCGGGATTCTGTGATAATGAAATCGGTTTTCCTTGAAGACCCCATTATTCATACCGCCGGAAAAGGTACAAACGGAGATACAGAATTAAGGAATGAAACGCTTGAAAAAGTACTGAAAGGAATCGTATCTATTCCTCTGAAGACCACTTTCAAGGAGGTTCTTCACGATAACGTGATCAAAATAGACGGCGATATGGCAAATGCCTGGATCCCATATTCTTTTTATCTCAATGATACTTTTAGCCACTGCGGCGTGAATAATTTTCAACTCTTGAAGCAGAAGGGCGAATGGAAGATCATCTATCTTATTGATACAAGAAGGAGGGAAGATTGTGAATATAAGAAACTCAAATAGCATGGAAACACAAAGATTAAAACAGGAATTTTCACAACTATATGATGGTGACCCCTGGATTGATGTCACTCTGAAGCAGACACTTCATGAAATTTCTGCGGAAAAAGCTTTTAAAGAAATTGCTGAAGGGCGTAATTCTATTTGGGAGATTGTGAATCACGTAACTGAGTGGAGGCGAATGCTTCTGAAGCGCATGTTGGGAAACATGATATCGGTTCCCGAAGATAATTTTATAAGAAAAATTGAAGATCCTTCTGAAGAGGCTTGGCAACGGACTTTGCAGGATCTGGAAGAGACCCAACAAGAATGGCTGTTATTTTTTGATAGCTTAAAAGATGAAGATCTGGAAAAAACTTATCCCGGGAACGGGCAGCGGTTTTATTATTTGATCCAGGGGATTATTCAGCACGATGCTTATCATTTGGGGCAGATTGTGTTGCTGTCGAAGTTGAAGTATTAGGGTTTGAAACAACTTCGTCCCGCTGCGCGGGTGTAGCACCTGACCACCCCCGTCAGGCTATCGCCTGCCACCCCTCCTTGAAAAAAGGAGGGGAGCTGTTGGAGACATTTCCGCTCCGCGGAAACCCTCCCCAAGTGGAGGAGTTGTTTTGAGGTTGTTCGCTTCGCGTTCCACTGCCTGCGGCAGGAAATGATATTTTTTTTAAAACCTCAACACCTGCCTTCAGGCAGGGAAGTCGCTTACGACTTCATAGTGTTCCCCTCCTTATTTTAAGGAGGGGTGCCCGGAGGGTGGGGTGGTAAAAATCTCACATCTCAAATCTAATATCTCAAATCTATATTAGCAGTCACTCAAACTCACCCTTACCGCCAGTCCACCTTCTGAGGTTTCCTTGTACTTCGAGTTCATGTCTTTTGCAGTTTCCCACATGGTTTCGATCACTTTGTCCAGTGGAACTTTGGCATGGATAGAATCTGCGTCCATAGCCATTTCGGCGGCATTGATGGCTTTTATGGCACCCATGGAATTTCTTTCAATGCACGGGATTTGCACTAATCCGGCGATAGGGTCACAGGTGAGGCCGAGGTGGTGTTCCATGGCAATTTCAGAAGCCATCATCACCTGCTCGGGAGTACCGCCCATGACTTCGGCTAAAGCCCCGGCGGCCATGGAGGAGGAAACCCCGATTTCTGCCTGGCAACCGCCCATAGCTGCCGATATGGTAGCCCCTTTTTTAAATAAACTTCCAATTTCACCGGCAACGAGTAGGAACTGCTTGATCTTTTCAAATCCGGCGTCGTGGTTTTCGATTGTGAGATAATACATGAGCACAGCAGGAATCACTCCGGCACTACCATTGGTTGGTGCGGTGACAACTCTACCAAGAGATGCGTTTACTTCATTTACTCCCAAAGCGAAACAGCTAACCCACTTGAGAATGGACCGGAATTTTACTTCGGTATTTCGAATGGCCTCGATCCATTCTTCCTTGGTGTCATACTTTGAATCTCCAATGAGCTTCTTGTGAGAATCGGGAGCACGGCGTCGAACATTAAGTCCGCCGGGGAGGGTGCCTTCGGTGTGGCAGCCCAGGTACATAGATTCCAGCATTACATCCCATACAGCTTTGAGTCCGCTGTCAATTTCTTCTTCAGTCCGGAGGGATTTTTCGTTCTCATAAACTATTTCGGAGATCTTCTTATTCTCCTGTTTGCAAAATGCCGCAAGATCGGTTCCTTTTACAATTGGAAAAGGGAATTCCTTGAATTTCTTCAGCTGCTTCTTGGCATTCTTTCGTTCTTCCTTTACTACAAATCCGCCGCCAATAGAGTAGAACGTGGAAGAGGTTGTTTTTCCGGAGGAAAGTCGGGCTGTGAATTTCATTCCGTTAGGATGAAATGGCAGGAACTTCTTGTTAAAAACGATATCGTTTTCGAGGCTAAAGTCAATGCTGCGCTCGCCGTTCAGATTAAGCCGGTTAAAAGTGCGGATGTTATTAATCTCGGGATCAATATTCTCTACGGGAACAGTGACAGGATCATAGCCTAAAAGTCCGAGGACAGAGGCAAGATCTGTAGCGTGGCCTTTTCCGGTAAGGGAAAGAGATCCGTACAGGTTGATGGTCACCTTTTCTACTTCATCAAATTTTCCGGCTTGCTTTAATTCCCCGATCCACCTTTCGGCTGCCCGCCATGGGCCAAGGGTGTGGGAGCTGGAAGGACCAACTCCTATTTTTAGCATGTCAAAAACGCTGATACTTTCGATTTTTTGCATTCAGGAATAAAAATTTGGGTAAAATTAAATCTTTCTTTTTGAATGACCGTATAAAATAATTAGGAAATAATCCATGTTATTATGGAATATTTCCTAATTTTGAATCATGCAAGTAAATACTTTTGGAAAGATACAGAAGCGAAAAGAAAGGCACGCTGCAGAAGTTTCAAAGCAAACAGGGTTTCCTAGTGCGGCTACTCATTATTACGAGGCACCAATAGATTTAAATAGTGAATTAATTTGCAATCAGGATGCGACATTTTTCATTAGAGTTGAAGGCAATAACTGGTCTAAATTTAATATTTGGGATAAAGATGTTCTTATTATAGACCGGTCTATGGAGCTTAAACCTGGTCGTATTGCACTTATAATAAAAGATGGGGAATTTGATATTGTGCAATTTTCAGGTAAATCTACGCAGTCTGAATTTCTGTTGTGGGGGGTGGTTACTTATATAATTCATGCTATGATATGATTGCAATGGTAGATTGTAATAGCTTTTATGCTTCCTGCGAACAAGTTTTTAGACCCGATCTTTTGGGGAAGCCGGTAGTAGTGTTAAGCAACAATGATGGCTGTGTAATTGCAGCAAATAAAGAGGCTAAATCTCTGGCACACATCCCCATGTTTGAGCCTGTCTTTAAGATTAAAGATATTCTGGTAAAAAATAATGTGACTTTCTTTTCTTCTAATTACACCTTATATGGAGAAATGTCCCAGCGGGTGATGAATATTTTAAAGACTTTTTCTCCAATGGTAGAAGTTTACAGTATTGATGAAGCTTTTGTAGAATTAACTGGCATAAATCATTTAGACCTTCCTAAGTACGGTAGCAATATTAAAGAACAGATTCTTCGGTATACGGGTTTACCGGTGGGGGTAGGTATTGCTCCTACAAAGGTTCTGGCTAAACTGGCAAACCGGATAGCTAAAAAAGAGGAAGTGCACGACCATGTATATATAATTGATTCTGAAGAAAAAAGAAAAGCAGCTTTAAAAAAAGTGAAAATTGGTGATGTATGGGGAATAGGAAGGCAACATGCCAGGCGGCTTCAGGAAAAGAAAGTGTTTACTGCGTTTGATTTTGCACACAACACGCCTCTTGCCTGGGTGCGTAAGGAGATGACTGTAGTTGGAGAACGTTTGTGGCGTGAATTGAGAGGGGAATCGTGTATAGAGTTTACTACTATCCCTAAACCTAAAAAAGGAATAGGTACAGCAAAGTCCTTCGGAAAGCGACTGGAAGATCTTGACATGATTGAAGAAGCATGTGCTTATTACATTAGCGAGGTAAGCGAGGTGATGCGGGCACAGGGTTCATGCGCTTCATATGTGCAGGTGTTTGTGCATACCAATTATCACAGTAAAATTGATAAACGATATTCTGAAAGTTGTACTGTGACTTTGCCTGTTCCTACCAATAATACATTTGTTTTGATCAGCGAGGCAAGAAAAGCCTTGCATAGAATATATAAACCAGGTTTTCGCTATAAGAAAGTAGGAGTTAATTTGAGCGGAATTATTCCACAGGAATATGTGCAGGCTAATTTATTTGAACAACCTTCCAAAATTTCTAATCCTGTGCTTATGAAAGTTTTTGATGGTATCAATAGCAAATATGGAAAGGCCACAGTCGCTTCAGCTATTACCGGTAGGCGAAAGCAGGAATGGGAGCTTATTAAAAAACATCGAAGCCCGTATTATACCACACAATGGCAGGAACTTCTTAAGGTAGGCAGTAGGTCTTAACTTGAAGGAGTCAGCTACCTGTCTTTCTTTTATGACATCCTGTCATATAATTTCGGGTGGCATAATGATTGACTTTAAGAGGTTGTTCAAAAAAATCAGAAATAATAAATAACAACCTATAGAATTATGAGTAAAATAATTGGAATCGACTTAGGTACTACCAACTCTTGTGTTGCCGTAATGGAAGGTAACGAGCCAACGGTAATACCTAATGCCGAAGGAAAAAGAACTACTCCTTCTGTAATTGCTTTTGTAGAAGGAGGCGAAATAAAAGTAGGGGATCCTGCAAAGCGCCAGGCTGTAACTAACCCACAAAAAACCATTTCCTCTATCAAGAGGTTTATGGGAAATAAATATTCTGAAGTTTCTAAAGAAGCCGGAAGGGTTCCTTATAAAGTAGTAAAAGGTGACAATGATACTCCACGTGTGGAGATTGACGGCCGTAAATACACTCCGCAGGAACTTTCTGCAATGGTGCTTCAAAAAATGAAGAAAACTGCCGAAGATTATCTTGGACAGGATGTGACCGAAGCCGTAATTACCGTTCCTGCATACTTTAATGACTCTCAGCGCCAGGCTACAAAAGAAGCCGGTGAGATCGCCGGTCTTAAAGTAAGAAGGATCATTAACGAGCCGACTGCAGCTGCACTGGCTTACGGACTTGACAAAAAATCTCAGGACCAGAAGATCGCTGTTTATGACCTTGGTGGTGGTACCTTTGATATCTCTATCCTTGAATTAGGAGACGGAGTATTTGAAGTACTTTCTACAAATGGTGATACACACCTTGGAGGTGATGATTTTGATGAGGTGATCATCGACTGGCTTGCAGATACATTCCAAAAAGCTGAAGACATCGACCTTAGAAAAGATCCTATGGCACTTCAGCGTTTGAAAGAAGCTGCAGAAAAAGCTAAAATCGAGCTTTCCTCTTCTTCTCAAACCGAAATTAACCTGCCTTACGTTACTGCTACTGCAAGTGGGCCTAAGCACCTTGTAGAGACACTTACAAGATCTAAATTCGAGCAACTTGCCGATACTTTGGTGAAACGTTCTATGGATCCTGTTCAAAAAGCGCTTAGCGATGCAGGTCTTTCAAAAAGTGATATCGACGAGGTAATTCTTGTTGGTGGATCAACCCGTATCCCTAAAATCCAACAGGAAGTTGAAAGCTTCTTCGGAAAGAAACCATCAAAAGGAGTGAATCCTGATGAGGTTGTAGCGATTGGTGCTGCGATCCAGGGTGGTGTATTGACAGGAGACGTAAAAGATGTATTGCTTCTTGATGTTACTCCGTTATCTCTTGGTATCGAAACTATGGGTGGTGTGATGACCAAATTGATCGAGTCTAACACAACTATTCCTACTAAGAAATCACAGGTATTCTCTACTGCGGCCGACAATCAGCCATCTGTTGAGATTCACGTGTTACAGGGAGAGCGTCCAATGGCAAATGATAATAAGACCATTGGTAGATTCCACCTTGATGGAATTCCACCGGCACGAAGAGGAACACCTCAAATTGAAGTGACTTTTGACATCGATGCCAACGGTATCATCAAAGTAAGCGCTACAGATAAAGCTACCGGTAAATCTCAGGATATTAGAATCGAGGCCTCTTCTGGTCTTACTGAAGAAGAGATCCAAAAGATGAAGCAGGAAGCTGAAGCGAATGCTGAAACTGATAAAAAAGCCAAAGAAAAAGTGGATAAGCTGAACGAAGCCGATGCTATGATCTTCCAAACTGAAAGTCAGTTGAAAGAATTTGGTGATAAACTTTCTGATGATAAGAAGAAGCCAATCGAAGACGCTTTGGAAGAGCTTAAGAAAGCTTATGAGACTAAAGAAGTAGAAACTATTCAGCCTGCATTAGACAAGATCAATGAGGCATGGAAAGTAGCTTCTGAAGAAATGTATAAAGCACAAGCCGAAGCTGGCGGACAACAAGGTGGACCTGGATCCGGAGCCCAGGGAGCAACTGGAGGGCAAGCCGAAGGTGACTCCAAGCAAGGTGACGATGTAGAAGACGTTGACTTTGAAGAAGTGAAGTAATCCTCCTAACCTCTCCTTATCAAGGGGAGGAACTTTGAGAGAATATGAAAGCGCTGCCATTTGGCAGCGTTTTTTTGTTTCTGATTTTCAAAACTCAATGTGAAAGATCTAAGGTAATTGTCTGGTCGAGCGAAGTCGAGACCTCCTTTATCAGAATAGGTTGCGAAGGCAATTAATTGTTAGTTATCTTCTTTGGAACTTCCCCTCCGCCGGAGGGGTGGCCAAAGGTGGGGGTGGGAATGGGAGATTCCGGCATGGATTGCAATTCTGCGCCAACTTTAATTTCGTTTTTTTTGTTTGTTACAAAAGAACCTTTGGACTCCGCTCGAGGAGACACAGGCTTATTCAAAAACAAATACTGTCAAGCTGAACTTGTTCAACTTCTCAGCTGGAACAGGTTTTCAAAGTAAAACTCTGTGAATTGCTTATACAAAAAGTTGGGATCTACATCAAGGAATAGAAAAACGTAGTTCCGATTAATTCGGGCTGTTTTTTGTTACAAGCACGCAACCTTTTAGGAATTTCCACACCATTATGAAAAAAATTTTATCCGTCGCATTAATTCTTTTAATCATCCTGGTTTCCTGTAGTGATCAAGATGATAAAGTGAATGCCAATTCAGTATTAAATTTACAAAATGCCTGTACTGCTGAGAATCCTATAGAACTTGAATGGATGAAGAATTTTATAGCAGAACTGGAGTGTGGCAAATATTCTTGCAGAGTTTCTATTTTAAAAACTACTTATGAGGGAGAAACTGTTTTCTACAAACAAATGACAGATCCGCTATGCAATGGCGTTGATGAAATAGATCTTTATAATTGTGAAGGAGAAATAATTAAAGAATTTGATCTCGAATCGAGCAGGGAATTTATAAATAACACGGGAAATGAGGCTGAGGAAATATTCTTCTGTAATGAGTAGCTTTATTTAAATTTAAAATTAATTGTACAGAAGGACCTCTCGACTCCGCTCGAGGTGACATGGCCGTATTTAATATAGAGTCGTGAAGCTGAATTTGTTTCAGCTTCTCCATGATCCTGAAACCAGTCCAGGATGACGTACAGTTTAAAAAGTCTTGTCTCTTGGCTCTTGGAGCGCAGCGGTCTCAAAAAAAACTATTCTCCCGCCAGTTTAACTATTACCTCCTTATTCACCTCATGTCCGCCGTTAAAAGGGACGAATTTTAGATTTTTCGGGAATAATTCTTTTATCCTTTTTTCCTCCGACTCCAAAAAGTCTTTGTCTATAAAAGGATCTTCAGTTCCATATACGAAATTCACCTGCCCCTCAAAAAAGGCAAAATCGGAAGGCTTTAATTCCGAAGGGATCCTGCCGGAATTTAGAATAAGCATAGACGGCTCTATTTGTCTCTGGGCCATCCAGCGGGTTACGATAGAGACACCCTGGGAATAACCGAAAAGAATCAGGTTTTTGGCATTTTTGAGACCTTCATTTTCATAAACTTCATCCAGGTATGCGAGTACATTTTGAATCTCCTGCTGCGTGTTTTCGCGCGTTGCCCAAGAGGCGCCAACGTGTTCATATTTGCCGTTGAGGTAGTACTTTGAGGGTGCCTGTGGTGCAATGATGTAGTTCTTTTCCTGGTTGAGGTGCCTAAAATACTTCAGGAAATATTTACTCAGGTACCCAATGCCGTGAAAGACCACCCAAAGATTTTCTGTCTTTTCGGTTTGCTCATTCAGGGTGCTGTAGGTGTTGACCGTTTGGTAAGAAACATTCTTTTCGTTCATCATTTTCCGGTGGTTTTGTACTTTTACAAAGAAACCAATCTATTTGCTATGACCAAAGAGGAAACTCACGCGCTGTTGAAAAAGATATGCAAAAATACCCTCATGGAAACTCTTGATATAGAGGTTTCTGAAGTAGGGGATGATTACCTGATCGCGAAAATGCCCGTGACTCCCAAAGTTCATCAACCCGACGGAGTGCTACATGGAGGCGCGACCGTTGCTCTGGCGGAGACTGTAGGTAGTATGGCCAGTTTCGTTTTTTTAAACACCGATGAGTATTACGTGCGCGGAATTGAAATTTCTGCCAACCATCTAAAAAGTATTTCTGAAGGTTACGTTTTTGCCAAGGCCACTTACCTGCACAAAGGCCGCACTACTCAACTTTGGAATATCAGGATCACAGATGAAGCTGAAAATCTCATTTCTGTAGTGAAACTTACCACCATCACTCTTCCGAAAAAGAAAGACAATGCCTGAAGCAGATTTCATTAAAAAGCTGGAGGCGCAATTAGAGGAGCAAAAGCCATTTGTCGCTTACCGGAAGCCCATTTTAACCGGAAAATCTGGTGAAGTGAAAGCTTTCCTGCAGCAGGACGATGAGTTGCATTATACCGAAGATTTCACTGAAAGCGGCTTTGTTTTTTCCCCTTTTGACACCTCGGAAAAAGCAACTCTTTTTCCTGAAAATGCTTCGGAAAAACTCATTTTTGAGCAGGTAATTTCTGAAGAAGATACAGCTTTACTAACCTCTCAAAAAGGGCAAATTTCAGAAGAAAAAAAGTCAGGCCATATTGAGTTGGTGAAGAAAGCAGTTTCTGTATTGAGGGCAGGAGAAATGGATAAAGTTGTGCTTTCACGAAAAGAAGAGGTGGAGCTGAATGATTCAAATCCGCTAAAGCTGTTCAAAGAACTGCTGAACGCCTATCCCACAGCTTTTGTGTACTGCTGGTATCATCCAAAAGTAGGCTGCTGGCTTGGTGCAACGCCCGAGACGCTGTTAAAAGTTGAAGGCAATCGGTTTAAAACCATGGCCCTGGCCGGCACTCAAAAATTTTTGGGAAGCATGGAGGTGGAGTGGGGCCAAAAAGAGCAACAGGAGCAGCAATTCGTTACCGACTCAATTGTAGAAAACCTTAAGAATTCCGGAGCGGAAAATCTGGATATTTCTGAACCTTACACATCAAAGGCGGGTAATTTGCTGCATTTGCAAACTGATATTAATGGAACACTTGCCAGTACAGACGTTCCGCGGAACGTCTCTACCGGATATGGAAATATTATCTCTGCCCTGCATCCAACCCCGGCAGTATGCGGCCTGCCAAAGGAAAAGGCTAAAGCCTTTATCCTTTCAGAAGAAAATTATAACCGGGATTTCTACACGGGATTCTTGGGAGAGCTGAACCTTCAGAAAAATGTACAGCGCTCTAGATCCAGAAGGAATGTAGAGAACCTGGCCTATCGTGCCGTGAAGAAAGAAACTAATCTCTATGTGAATTTGCGCTGCATGAAAATAGAAGATAATAAGGCTGTACTTTTTATTGGCGGTGGCATAACCAAAGACTCGGTGCCCGAAGATGAGTGGCAGGAGACGGTGAATAAGGCGGAGACCATGAAGAAAGTGTTGTTGAAATAAAAGAAAGTATTGATCAGACCTCACAGCCCCGATAGCTATCGGGACTGTGAGGTCTCCAAAAATTAGTAATGAAACATCCAAAAATACCGGTTGCAAGATCTATAGTTGCACTCTGCGAAGCCAAAGGAATCCATCATGTGGTGGTCTCTCCCGGCTCCCGAAATGCCCCGCTTACCACGGGCTTTGCCCATCACCCAAACATAAATACTTATAGCGTTGTAGATGAGCGCTGTGCTGCTTTTGTAGCTGTTGGCATGGCCCAGCAGCTGCAAAAACCTGTTGCTGTGGTTTGCACATCGGGTTCGGCTTTGCTAAATTATTATCCGGCGGTAGCTGAAGCCTTTTACAGCGACATTCCGTTGGTGGTGATCTCTGCCGACAGGCCTGTAGAGCGCATTGATATTGGCGACGGACAAACAATTCGACAAAAGAACGTTTTTGAGAACCATATCTTATATTCGGCTAATTTATATTCAGAATTAGTGTTGGAAAATGAGGCGAAGGATAAGAAACTTCAGCAGAAGCAATTTGAGAGTCGGAAGCACAACGAGCGGGAGATCAACCTGGCACTGAATAAAGCTATAGAAGAAAAGGGTCCGGTGCATATCAACGTTCCGTTTTATGAGCCGCTTTATGAGACGGTAGAAGACGTAGAGGTGAATCCAATCCAAATTCTACCGGAGATCATTGAAAGAACTTACTCCCAAAACCAGTTGCTGGCTTATGCCGATCTTTGGAATAAGGCAGCGAGAAAGATGGTCATTGTTGGAGTGTCTTCCCCAAATTTAGTAGATCAGAAATTTCTCGATGAGCTGGCAAATGATCCTTCAGTAATTGTATTTACTGAAACAACTTCAAACGTGCAGCAGGAGAAATTCTTCACGCGCATTGATACCATTATTGGTCCCATTGAAAAAGATGAAGACAGGGAACAGCTCTTTGACAACCTGCAACCTGAAATCCTGCTCACTTTCGGCGGAATGATCGTGTCAAAAAAGATCAAAGCTTTTCTGCGGAACTATCAGCCGAAACATCACTGGCATGTAGATCCAAAAAAGGCATATAACACCTTCTTTTGCCTGAATAAGCATTTCGAGACTTCAGTAAATTCATTTTTTAATCAGTTTTTTCCGCTCACAAAAATTTCTGAAAGCAATTATGCCGAATACTGGCAGGAGGTTCGAAGCAGAAGAAAGGTAAAACATGAAGATTATATGGGCAGGATCCCATATTCTGATCTAAAGGCCATGCAGCTTATTTGCCCTGCAGTGCCCGAAAATAACATTGTACAGCTGGCAAATAGCTCTACAATCAGGTATGCACAGCTCTTCAGGTGGAAAGAGAGCTTAAAAATATACTGTAACCGCGGAACCAGCGGGATTGACGGCAGTACTTCAACTGCGGTGGGAGCTGCAATAGTTTCAGAAGCACCGGTTTTGATGATCACAGGAGATCTCAGCTTTTTTTATGACAGCAATGCGCTGTGGAACAATTATATTCCGAAGAACTTTAGGATAATCATCTTAAATAACGGCGGAGGCGGGATCTTCAGGATACTTCCGGGAGATAAGAATACTGAGACCTTCGAAAAATATTTTGAAACCGTTCATCATCTCAATGCGAAACCTATTTGTGATCTCTACGGATTTGAATATTCAAAAGCCCAAACTTCCGAAGAAATAAAGGAGCGCTTAAATGCCTTTTTTGACACCTCAGACCAGCCGAAGGTCCTGGAAATTTTTACACCACGAAAGGTGAATGACGAAGTGTTGCTGGAATATTTTAGCTTCGTGAAATAGCCGTTTATTATAAGTAACTTTGCCAAAAATTATTTTATGCTTGCCATTGGAGAATACCACACCCTTAAGATAGATCGCGATACAGAACCTGGCCTTTTTTTAAAGGATGATGAAGGGAACGAGGTACTGTTGCCTAATAAGTACAAACCTGAAACTTTTGAAATAGGAGATGAAATCACCGTTTTTGTCTATCTGGATCATGAAGAAAGACCGGTGGCAACAACACTTAAGCCTTTTGTGAAGCTCGATGAATTCGGGTTTTTGAAATGTGTGGAGGTGAGCGAGATTGGAGCTTTTATGGATTGGGGCCTCGAAAAACATCTTTTTGTGCCTTTTAAAGAACAGGCAGTTAAAATGCGGCAGGGTGAGCGCTATCTCATTTTCTGCTATCTTGATGAGCTTACCGAAAGGTTGGCTGGGTCGAGTAAACTGGATGCCTTTTTAGACAATTCGGAACTCACGATAACACCTTTTGAAGAGGTGGAGCTCATTATCGCTAACCCTACTGAAATGGGATGGAATGTGATTGTGAACGAGATCCACAAGGGTTTGCTGTACAAGGATGAAGTTTTTCAGAAATTGCACGTTGGCGACAGGCTTAATGGATATGTGAAGAAGACACGACCAGACGGAAAGATAGATATTACTTTGCAGCGTCCCGGCTACCGCAGTATTGAACCTAATGCGCAGGAACTGCTAAACCTTATTGAAATAAAAGGTGGTTTTTTAGCATTGACCGACAAATCTTCGCCCACAGAGATTGAAAAAGAGGTGCAAATGAGCAAAAAAAGCTTTAAACGCGCCCTTGGTAATCTTTACAAGCAAAGGAAGGTTGATATTAAAGACAACGGGATCTACCTTAAAAAAGGAGAGTCATAATAAGGAGAGACATAAGCTCTTACGCCTGAACGGGATCGGTAAGGGCTTTGCAAAATTGGCGACCGCATTTCTTCATAAGCCGGGATTTTCTTTTGTCCGGTAAAAATATCATAATTAGAACTTCGGTCGTGTATCCTGATGTCATTGGTGACTTCTATAAGGGCCTTTTCGCCTTTGCCTATGGTAGGTGCCGGGGATTCCATTTCAACTAAAGCCGCTTCTTTGGCATAGCGTTCTTTTTCCATCATCGAGATAAGGTTCACCTGTCTCTTCTGTACTTTTTTATCAAAACTGATTTCCTTTAATGAAAATTGATTCTCAGGGAAATGGTTTACAGGAACAGAAAGCCCTGGCTGTATTCTTGTATAGCGGATAAATACTTCTTCCAGTGCAGGGAAATTAGCCTGATCAAATTCGGGAAAAGGATTAGTACCTGAAGAATTCAATTCCTGGGAATAGCCACTTACACCAAAAATAATCAAAGCAAGAAGGGTTAGGATTTTATTCATGTTACCTATTTGATACTAAGGAAGCAAAAATCGTACAAATTTTTCATTGTTCCGAAAGATAAAGCTTTTCTTGCGGCAGGTTTTATTCCCTAAGGAAAATATAAAAGCCTTATTTTTGAGTAAAATTAGATCACTATGACCAAACCAGATTATAAAACAGCAAAGGAATACGAAGATATCACCTACCAAAAGTGCAACGGCGTGGCACGTATTGCCTTTAACCGCCCCGAGGTTCGCAATGCCTTTCGTCCAAAAACTACCAGTGAACTCTATGATGCTTTTTATGATGCCCAGGAAGATACTTCAATAGGAGTGGTGCTGCTTTCTGCGGAAGGGCCTTCCCCTAAAGATGGCGTTTACAGCTTTTGCAGCGGGGGAGATCAAAAAGCCCGTGGTCACCAGGGCTACGTGGGAGAAGATGGAATGCACCGGCTTAATATACTGGAAGTACAAAGGTTAATTCGGTTTATGCCAAAGGCTGTGATTGCAGTTGTGCCGGGTTGGGCCGTTGGAGGAGGACATAGCCTGCACGTAGTTTGTGATCTTACCCTTGCAAGTAAGGAGCACGCGATCTTTAAGCAAACCGATGCAGATGTTACAAGTTTTGATGGCGGATATGGATCGGCTTACCTTGCCAAAATGGTTGGACAAAAGAAGGCACGCGAAATCTTCTTTTTAGGAAGGAATTATTCGGCACAGGAGGCTTTTGAAATGGGAATGGTGAATGCAGTAATTCCGCATGCAGAGCTGGAAGATACAGCTTATGAGTGGGCACAGGAGATACTTGCAAAATCACCTACTTCAATTAAAATGCTGAAGTTTGCCATGAACCTAACAGATGATGGAATGGTAGGGCAGCAGGTGTTTGCCGGAGAAGCTACCCGCCTTGCTTATATGACCGATGAGGCCAAGGAAGGTAGAAACGCTTTTCTGGAAAAAAGAAAACCTAATTTTGATAAGAAATGGATCCCGTAGCCTCTTCAGAATTTTCAAATTTTGAGTTGGAAGTAGCTTCCCTTCCCAGAGTTGAGGAAGTGAAGCTGCATCCCATTTCAAAAAAATATCTTGTGAAGTTGCAGGTGGGTACCAGCATATCCTTTATGTTCTTTGCTGTGGGATTGTTCCTGGGGTATACTTTTTTATCTGCTCAATTTCACACTTATCTTTTCTGGGCCGCAATCCTGCTGGTTCTGCTTTTTGGATGGTCTATTTTTAACAACGTGATGTATGTTAAGAAGAGCGGTTATGCCTTGCGGGAACAGGATATAATTTTTAAACGCGGCTTTTTGTTTGAAAAAACCACAGTTGTTCCTTTTAATAGAATTCAGCATGTGACTGTAGAGCGGTCTTTTCTTGATAAGATTCTGAATATTTCTTCTTTAAAAGTATTCACCGCCGGAGGATCGGGTAGCGATGTGAGTGTTCCCGGAATAAAACCTGAAACAGCTACCTCTCTAAAAGAGGAAATTTCAGGAAGAATTTATAACCATGCCTGATTATAATTTTTCGGAGCCACAACGGCAATCTGGCGTGGGGCTGGTATTGATCTTTGCGACCTCTCTTTATCATATAGGGAGAAACTTATGGGTGGTGGTTTTTTACTTTGCTTTTAAAGAAGTAGATCAGCGAATGCTGTTTTTTGCCGGCGCGGCACTTATGCTGGTATTATTGCTAAGTCTTGGCTACAGCATCCTTTATTTCCTGAATTTTAAGTTTCATCTTGACGAGAAGAATCAGGAGTTTGTGCTTCAAAAAGGGGTTTTTTCATCTGACGTTATTAATATTCCCTTTGAGAAGATTCAGCAGGTAAATTTCCGAAGGAATATTCTGCAACGCATCATTGGCGTGTACAGTGTGGTTGTAGAAACAGCAGGGAGCCAGGACAAGGAGGTCGAGATTAAAGCACTATCTGAAGAGAAGGCTAATCTCCTGGCCGAAAAACTCATGGCACGTGCCGAAGAGGAACGTACTGAAACTTCCGCAGAAGTTGAAGAAGATCCTGAAAAAATACCTGCAACTACAGCAAAGGCTGTACCTCAATGGGAACATAAGGTTCAATTATGGACGCTTGTAAAATTAGGGCTTACCTCCAACTATCTTCGTGGAGTTGGTATTATTGTGGCTTTTTATTTTACCCTAAGGGAGCAATTCATGTTTAACGATGAACTTGCGGCACAGCTTCAGGAACCGCAGGTGTATTTTTCTCAGGGTAAATACCTCTTCATTATTTTTCTATTGCTGGTGGGGATGCTGTTAACGGTGGGGGAGACAGTTGTAAAATATTTTGGACTTCATTTGCAGAAGTATAAGGACACCCTACAGGTTGAAATGGGGCTGCGTAACAATACAAAGGTTAATTTAAAGGCCAGCAGAATCCAATTGCTGCAAGTGCTCACAAATCCTATTCAGAAGAAAATGGATCTGTTTCAGGTAAAAATCTCTCTTGCCAGTAGTGAGAATGATCTTGAAAAGAATCAGGTGAAAATCGCCGGTTTACCGCCTAAAGTGGTGCAGCAGGTCAAAGATTATTTTTACCAGTTTGAAATACGGGAAAATTTTAGAGTTAAACCGAGTAAATATTTATTGATTAGAAGGATCTCCCGGGGATTAATTCCTTTAGTCATTCTATCAGTTTTTTTATTTTTTTATGCCCAACTTGTTATGCTTAGCTGGGTTGTGGGTATAGCTTCAGCATATGTTGTGCTCCTTTGTATTTATAACTTCTACTACTTTAGAAGGCTACAGCTGGGAATTTCAGAAGAGTTTTTAATAAGATATTCGGGAGTATGGGTGCAGAAGGAAGAATACCTTGAAGTTTTTAGGTTGCAGGCAGTTTCAGTTTCACAACCTTTATGGTATAAAAAAAGAGGTTTGGTAAACCTTACCTTCCATTCTGCAGGTGGAGATGTTGATTTTCCCATGGTGAAAATGGAGGAGGTGCAGCCTATTCTTAACTGTTTGATTTACAAGATCGAGGTGACCGAAAAAGCCTGGATGTAAAATTTTCTGAATTTCTTTTTTAAGTATTCAATTTCCAAAGTGCTGGATATCAAAAAATTATCATTTTCTCAGTTATTTGTCGTTGTAATGAGTTGAAAATTAATTGTTTAAATATTTGTATTTTCTGGTTGGTATGATTTAACTTTCAGGTAAAACTTTTGCCTATGAAAAAGCTATACTTGATTTTTGTACTATCGGTCACCTTTGTACTGGATTCCTGCAGCGTAAATACTATGCAGAGTAGACTTGATGTAGAGGGCGAACATGGATATGACTTCCGGGAAAGTAGAGCAGCCTGGAAAGATTTAAAACGGGAGCAGGGAAATTCCTATACTTATACTATCCTCGTACAATCCTGGACAGGGTATGGGAGTGAAACTACCATTGAAGTAGAGGGAGGAAAGGTTAAAAAACGGTATTATGTGGCTTTTATAATTTCAGAAGAAGATGGTTCGAGAACTGTTACCGAAACTTATGAGGAAAACACCAAAAAAGAACTTGGAAGTCACGCTGTAGGGGCACCTGCATATACTATTGATCATCTTTACACAACCTGCCTTTCCAAATATCTAACGGTTGATCACGAGACCAATAAAGTCTTTTTTGACACCAATGATGACGGGGTCATGATGCTTTGCGGATATATGCCTGCAGGTTGCCAGGATGATTGTTTTAGAGGAATAAAAATTTCAGAATTTAACTGGAAGTAATCAATGTAAAAAAGCCACGAGAGCATTGCAGTCGTGGCTTCTTATATTAAGTATGATTATGTTTTACTTTAACTGTGGAAACTGCGCAGGATCTACTTCATTCATGATCTCATATACCTTCTCAAAAATGTCTTCTACAGAAGGCTTTGAAAAATAATCACCGTCAGTTCCATATGCAGGGCGATGATCTTTTGCAGTGAGCGTTTGCGGCTTGCTGTCGAGATGTCTCCAGGCGTTTTGTTCTTCCATAACTTTTTGAACGATAAACGCTGAAGCTCCTCCTGGTACGTCTTCGTCTATAACCAGTAAACGGTTCGTTTTGGCCACACTTTTCACTATATCCTGATTTAGGTCAAAAGGGAGCAAAGACTGCACGTCAATAACTTCGGCATCAATACCCACTTGCTGTAGCTCTTTTGCTGCCTGTTCTACCAGTCTTAACGTAGAACCATAAGAAACAAGGGTAATGTCTGTTCCTTCCCTCATGGTTTCAACTACGCCCAGTGGTGTTTTGAACTCACCTAAATTAACGGGCATTTTTTCCTTTAAACGATAGCCATTAAGTGATTCCACAATGAGTGCAGGCTCATCACTCTCGAGTAAGGTGTTGTAGAAACCAGCTGCTTTGGTCATATTGCGGGGCACCAGGACGTGTATACCACGAATTAGATTTAAGATTCCGCCCATAGGGGAACCACTGTGCCAGATACCTTCCAGACGATGTCCCCGTGTCCTGATAATTAACGGTGCTTTTTGCTTACCACGCGTTCTGTATTGAAGGGTAGCGAGGTCATCACTCATTATTTGGAGTGCGTAGAGCAGGTAATCGAGGTACTGGATCTCGGCAATAGGGCGTAAGCCTCGCATGGCCATTCCAATTCCCTGTCCCAGGATTGTTGCTTCACGAATACCCGTATCGGCAACACGCAGTTTCCCATACTTTTCCTGAAGACCTTCCAGTCCCTGGTTAACATCTCCAATTTCTCCCGTGTCTTCTCCAAAGATGAGGGCTTCAGGATACTTATTGAAAATGCTGTCAAAATTTTCTCTTAAGACCAACCTTCCGTCTACTTCTTTAGAATCTTCTCCATAAGAAGGTGCGACGGGTTGTACATTAAGAGCATTATATTTTGAAGAGCTGTGTAAGTGGCTGCTGTATTGCGGCCGTACCTCCTCTGTGTACTTGTCTATAAACTGGATTAATTCCTGTTTTGCGGGAGAACTCTCTCCTCTCATATACCTTAAGGCCTTACGGGACGCAACAAGAATATCTTTTTTCAAGGCTTCTTTGTTCTCCTGAAGTTCCTTCTTTAACTGAAGAATAAAACTTTTATTCTGGCTGCTTTCGGCTGCTCTTTGGAGTACAGGGAGTACATCTTTAACCTTATTTTTTACAGGAGCCATATGCGCTTCCCAGGCGGCTTTCTTTCCATCACGGACCTGCTTCTTTATGTCTTTTTCTATTTCTTGAAGTTCCTGATCTGTTGCTATGTTTGTAGCAATCATCCATTCCCTCATCTTCACGTTACAGTCATGCTCCCGTTCCCACTGAAGCCTTGCTTCACTCTTGTAGCGTTCATGAGACCCTGAAGTAGAGTGCCCCTGAGGCTGGGTGAGCTGCTGAACGTGGATTAGTACAGGTGTGTGTTCTTCGCGTGCAATTCGACTGGCATTCTCGTATGTTTCTATGAGCGCCGGATAGTCCCAGCCATTTACTGCGAAGATCTCGTACCCATTGTTTTCTCCTTTGTCTCGTTGAAAACCTTTAAGTACTTCCGAAATATTCTGCTTGGTAGTTTGATGTCTCGCATGTACCGAAATTCCGTATTCATCATCCCATACATTCATTACCATAGGTACCTGAAGTACTCCTGCCGCATTGATGGTCTCCCAAAACAAGCCTTCGCTGGTACTTGCATTACCAATAGTTCCCCAGGCAATTTCATTTCCGTTTCTGGAAAATTTATTGGCATCAATACCTGCCACATTTCTGTAAATTTTAGACGCCTGCGCAAGACCTAAAAGCCTTGGCATTTGGCCTGCAGTAGGAGAGATGTCTGCACTTGAATTCTTCTGTTGGGTAAGATTCTTCCAGGTTCCGTCTTCTTCAAGACTATGGGTGGCAAAGTGCCCTCCCATTTGTCTACCTGCGGAATTGGGTTCGTGTTCAATATTTGTAGTGGCGTAAAGGCTTGCAAAGAACTGCTGAATATTAAGAGCCCCAATAGCCATCATAAAGGTTTGGTCACGATAGTAACCTGATCTAAAATCGCCATTTTGGAATACCTTAGCCCAAGCTAGTTGTGGTACTTCCTTTCCATCACCAAAAATTCCAAATTTAGCTTTACCCGTAAGCACTTCTCGTCTTCCGAGGAGACTGCATTCCCGGCTGGTTACAGCCAATTTGTAATCACTTACCACCTGCGCCCTAAAATCTTCAAAAGAAATTTCACTTTTTGAGGAAGTTTCACTCTGCATAACACGTTTTTAAAATTACCACAAATGTAACGAAAACAATGATTAATTACAATTCAAAAAAAATCAGTAAAAATTGTTTTTTAATAAAATAAGCGGCTTCTGATTATCATATTTTTAGGCAAACGTTAAAATAAAGAGATTCACTAAGAAAATCCTAATCATTTAGAACCATTTTCTCGTGATAAGCCTTCCCAGAGTTTTAATATCGAGAGTTGCAATAAACCTAATTTTCTGGTCATAATTACTCTCATTGAATTCCCAGCCTTCACTGGAATGTACAGGTAAGAAGATTTCAAAATAATTTTGCACCAGGCTAAGTCTTATTCCTGAATCGTATAAGAGTTTTGCCGATTGATTTTTGTTTTTTATCACCCCAACATCACTATAGGCGTAAATCCACTTCCAAATGGTGGTACTTCCGTTTACTGTAGTTATCCATTGGTTTGCAAACTGCGGCTCGAGGGTAGATTTAAATCCTCCTTCGGCCATGATTATTTGCTGACTAAAAATACCTGATGTTTCACTTCTTCCGTAGTAACTGTAATCAAAGAGGTAATCTGTAGGACGATCTAGTGCAAAACTAAAATAATCGCTGTTTGGCATATCGTTATAAAGGAAGGCTCCTCCAAAGAAGCGAAGATTTACCTGTCGGTCATTTTTCAGAAGTTTTCGGTATTCTACAGTTAAAGAAGATTTACTAAACTGCTGTGCGACCTGGAAATCTACTGAACCTGAAAAATGAGTAACCAAGCCCGGGTTGCTGTACAGGTAGTTTATATTGAATACACTATAATCGGGCACTTCAAGATCTGTAAGATCATTTTCGTCCCGATAAACGTTTACATTACGTATAAGAATTCTCTCCTTAGGGCTTTGCCTCATATAGGAGTCTCTAAAATACAGGGACAGGTATGGGTTGAGCCTTTGGTACATGAGATCATATCCATATGAGAACCTACTCCCCGATATCCCGTAGTTAATCATATACAAATCCTCATCAAAGAAAATTTTGTGGGAAAGACCCGCATTACCTACAAATGTTTTACTTCTTGAGGCATATAGAGGAGATAGGTAATACTCAAAATTTCGATCTAAAATGGTTTTATTGTATAGCTTTGCACCTACAGCGAGCCCGTCATACAGGTTATACTGGAACTGTGGCATAAAAAATACCTGTTGGTATCTTGGATCTTCAACATCTTTTAAAAGCCGGAATTGGAGAGGACGGTTCATTATGCCTCCCACTGTTCGGTAATTATTTCTCCGGTTTATTTCGGGCACAATACCTTCATGATTAACAGCGACCTGTTGTACTCTTGATGACGGAATGTATACAGTGCGAACTCCGGGAGAATGTTCTACCCATGTTTTGTAGACAATCTCGTTATTGTTAAGTCCATAAACCTGAATAGGAACGTCTGTTTCTGTTTTGTTACGTAAAGTGATTCGCAGTGAGTCACCCTCTTTGGAAAGGCTTCGTATTTTAAAATCAATCTTATCTTTGGTAGAGACGTAGTCATCAAAGAACCATTTTATGTCTTTGCCTGCATTTGCCGTGAGAATGCGCTGAAAATCTTCATCACCAACTGTTTTAAGTTTATATTCGTTAAACAGCTCTTTAATGGAATATGGCACGGTATTATCTTCAAGAAATTCATCTAGAAAGCTAAAGCCCACTCCCGCTTTAAAAGGATTTGCAATGTTTTTATTGAACTTTGTTAAAGAATCTTGTGGAGCGTTTAGGGGCTGGTCCATGTGCTTTCTCGCAGCGAACAGGTACATGAGAATATATTGATCATTGAAATCAAGAGTTGAGGCATGAAACCAGCGAATACCAATAACATCGCTTAAACTTCCCAACAACTTGAGGTCTGGATAATATTGATCCATATATTCCATCATGAGGTATATTTGAATACCATCAAAGATCCATTTGTCTTCCCTCGGGTTTAATAGTAAGGAATTTTCGAGATAGTTCTCGGTAAGGGTTTTTAATTGTTTGAGTTCATAACCAAATCCGTCGGGAAATGGTCGTAAAAATTTAGGTAATTGATTAAGACCATACACCGGGTTTGAAGCATAATCCTGCTGCGTAGAAAGTATAATAGGATGAGGATAAGAGCCGAGATTTGTCTGGAGAAAATCTATTATCCGGTTTACATACAAGGATTTCATCCCTGGATTGGCACCACTAGCTGTAATATTCGTTAGCACGTGAAGGCTATCTACTTTAATATCGTCAAAAATGACCTCTGTAGTGAGATGTAACTCAGTGTCAAATCTTTCCTGACCTGATAAAAAAACTGTTTTCTTTTCTTCCTGCGGAACAATTTTTTCTCTTTTTAGAGCAGAGATTGCAGCCAGGTTAGAAGGAAGGGTAAGTTCAACATCAAGATCGAGCTTTGGAAGGTACAGGTCGTTCATGTTTTTATGACTGTACACCTTCCAGTTATCCTTGTACATTGCCGGAGCAATAAACCAATATTTTAATTGATAATTCCCTTTATTTCCGTAGCCGTAACGCGTAAATTCATTGTGGGGAATTTTAATAACGTAGTCTAGATTTATAACGTATTTCTCGTGTGGAGCTATGGGTTTTTCAGGAATAATTTTAATGATGTCTGGATGTTCTTCAGGACGCTCCCATGTTAGGATATTAGAAGTATTTCCTGTGATGGAATTTATAGTTGTTCCTCCTCTTCTATCTTCACGGGCAAAATGGAAGTTACGATCGTAATCTTCAAAGAATCTGCGAGCCAGGGGAGTGCGAGTATCTGAAAACGCATTCATCCAGTCACTCATATAAATCTCTCGAAGGGTGTCATTGCTGGTATTCCTGTACTCCAGGGTTTGCTGGATATTCAGAGACTTCAGAGAATCATTGAGTTCTGCTTTAATGATTACATTATGTTGCCCAAAAAGACCTAGTGAAAGGAGGGCAAACAGAAAAAAGAGTGGAAATTTTTTATTCAAATTTTTTTGTAAACTGTAAGGTTAAAAATCATTAACGAGATGAGCTGCAATATATTATTTAAGGAAGTAAAACCTATATCTCGGGGAAGATTTCCTGAGTTAAAAAAAACCAAATTATTAGAGCAGCTGACAGGAGAATCTAAAAACAGCCTTGTCAAAAAGGCTGTTTTTAGATCAAATTTATTTTAAAGTCCTAGAAATTAGGACTTAGGTTATATTCTTCATAGAATTTATCTAAAATTTCTATGACTTCATCGGCAGTATCTACTACCTGGATGATATCGATATCACCGCTGCTTATGTTTTGAAAATTATCTAAAAGAGTGCTTCTAACCCAGTCGATTAAGCCACCCCAAAAATCTCTTCCTACCAATATGATGGGGAATTTGTCAATTTTGTTTGTCTGAATAAGGGTAATTGCTTCAAATAGTTCATCTAAAGTTCCAAACCCTCCAGGCATTACTACAAAGCCCTGAGAATACTTTACAAACATCACTTTTCTTACAAAGAAGTAATCAAAGTTAATATTCTTATCATTATCAATATAAGGATTGTCGTGTTGTTCAAATGGCAGATGGATGTTGAGCCCTACAGAAGTTCCTCCGGCAAGATGAGCACCTTTGTTCCCGGCTTCCATTACTCCCGGACCACCTCCTGTTATTATCCCGTAACCATGTTCCACGATTTTTTTAGCCACCTCTTCGGTCAGTTTATAAAACTTGTGCTCTGGCTTTGTACGTGCCGATCCAAAAATCGAAACACAGGGGCCTATTTGGCTTAGTTTTTCGTATCCGTTGACAAATTCTCCCATGATCTTAAAAATGGCCCAGGAGTCATTTGTTTTTATTTCATTCCAGCTTTTATTTCTTGTCTCTGTTCTCATAAAAAATTCAAATTGCGGACTAATTTAGTTCTTTTTGAAGAAAGCCGGCGGTGTAGCTTTTTTTGTTTTTGGCAACTTCTTCAGGTGTTCCTTTTGCTACTACTCTTCCTCCGTTTCTTCCACCTTCATAGCCAATGTCGATGATGTAGTCGGCCATTTTTATTACATCGAGGTTGTGCTCAATAATGAGTACGGTATTTCCTTTGTTTACCAGCCTGTTCAACACTTCCATCAAGACCCTGATATCTTCAAAATGTAAGCCTGTGGTGGGTTCGTCCAATATGTAAAAGGTGTTTCCGGTGTCTCTTTTAGAAAGTTCAGTAGCCAGTTTTATGCGCTGTGCCTCTCCTCCCGATAAAGTAGTGCTTTGTTGCCCCAAAGTAATATAACCAAGCCCAACATCTTTTATCGTTTTTACTTTTCGATAGATCTTCGGAATATTTTCAAAGAAAACCACAGCTTCATTAATGGTCATTTCGAGCACATCTGCAATCGATTTCCCCTTGTATCTTATTTCCAGAGTCTCACGATTAAAGCGCTTGCCCTGGCATGTTTCGCACTCTACGTAAACATCGGGTAAGAAATTCATTTCAATGACCCGCAGGCCTCCACCTTTACAGGTCTCACATCTACCTCCTTTAACATTGAAGCTAAAACGTCCCGGTTTATATCCCCTAATGAGGGCTTCGGGAGTTTTAGCAAAGATGTTCCTGATTTCAGAAAATACACCTGTGTACGTTGCCGGATTAGATCGTGGGGTGCGACCAATGGGCGTTTGGTTAATGTCTATCACTTTATCAATATGCTCCAGCCCTTTAATGCTTTTGTACGGCTTGGGTTTTTTTACTCCATTGAAATAGTGAGCATTCATGATGGGGTAAAGGGTTTCGTTGATCAAAGTTGATTTTCCACTTCCAGAAACCCCTGTTACAGCAATCATTTTTCCTAAAGGAAAACTAACCGAGACGTTTTGGAGATTATTTCCGGTTGCACCTTTAAGATCGATCTTTTTGCCATTACCTTCTCTTCTCACCTTTGGGACCTCGATTTTCATGCTCCCGTTTAGATAGTTTGCCGTGATCGTATTATGCTTCCTAATTTCGTCGGGTGTGCCCTGGCTTATAATTTCGCCGCCATGCCTACCGGCCTGGGGGCCAATATCTATAACATAATCGGCGCGTTCAATCATATCCTTATCATGTTCAACCACAATAACCGAGTTTCCAAGATCGCGAAGGGAGGTAAGAGAATTTATTAGTTTTTCATTGTCCCGTTGATGTAAACCTATACTCGGTTCGTCCAGGATATATAGTACGCCTACCAGTTGGGAGCCAATTTGAGTGGCCAGCCTTATTCTTTGAGCTTCTCCTCCCGAAAGGGTTTTGGAACCGCGGTTCAGGGAAAGGTAATTAAGACCAACATCAATTAGAAATTGGAGACGAACACTAATTTCCTTAATAACTTCAGCAGCGATCTTTTGTTGTTTTTCTGAAAGGTGTGCATTAAGATCATTAAACCAGTCGGCAAGATCTACAATATCTTTTTGAGCCAGTTCTGCAATACTTTTTCCGTTGACCCTGAAGTAGAGAGATTCCTTTTTTAGACGTGTGCCTTCACATTCGGGGCATGTTATTTTGTCCATATAATCCTTTGCCCAACGGCGGAGGGAAGAAGACTCGTTTTTTTCGTAAGTCTCTTCAATAAAAGTGGCAACGCCTTCAAAATCTATCTTATACTCACGTGTTATTCCAAGGGTCTTAGATTCTTTAGTAAACTTTTCCTTTCCTCCATGCAGGATCATGTTTAATGCATCTTTGGGAATTTTGTCTACGGGGTCCGAAAGGCTGAAGTCAAATCTTTCAGCTATTAACTGAAGTTGGTTGAAGATCCAGTTCTTTTTCTGAGGGCCATGAGGGGCAAGGGCTCCGTTTTTTATGCTTTTTGAAGGATCTGGAATGATCTTTTTTTCATTTACTTTATGAAGTGTACCTATGCCATTACAAACAGGACAGGCTCCTTTAGGAGAGTTAAATGAGAAATTATTAGGTTCAGGATTTGGGTACGAAATTCCGGAAGAAGGACACATTAAATTTCGACTGAAGTATTTTATGTCGCCATTGTCCTGATCCATCACCATTAAGACATCATCTCCATGATACATAGCGGTTTTAATGCTGTCAAACAACCTTTTGTTTAAATCGTCATTTGAAGAGATTTTTAAGCGATCAACTACTATTTCAATATCGTGAATCTTGTAGCGATCCAGCTTCATTCCCTTTATAATATCCCTAACTTCTCCATCTACCCTCACTTTAACAAAACCCTGTTTTGCTATTTGCTCAAAGAGTTCTCTGTAATGCCCTTTTCGGGACCTAATAACAGGAGCTAGTATATTCACTCTTTTTCCTTCAAAATTTTGAAGAATTAAGTTTGCGATTTGCTCGTCATTATAACTCACCATCTTTTCGCCGGTTTGATAACTGTAGGCATCACTGGCTCTGGCAAATAACAACCTTAAGAAGTCATAAATTTCGGTAATTGTTCCTACTGTACTTCTTGGACTTTTGCTGGTTGTTTTTTGCTCAATGGCTATAACGGGTGAAAGGCCTTCAATTTTATCTACATCTGGTCTTTCAAGGCCGCCGAGAAATTGCCGGGCGTAGGCAGAGAACGTCTCGATATACCTACGTTGCCCTTCAGCATAAATGGTGTCAAATGCGAGAGAAGATTTTCCCGAACCAGAAAGTCCGGTAATTACAACCAGTTTTTCCCTTGGAATCTTGAGATCGACGTTTTTTAAGTTGTGTACCCGTGCGCCAAGTATATCTATATATTCTTCTGTAACTGCCATGTGAGTTTTTTGCAAGGCTGCAAAGGTACTGAAACTGTAGCTATTGAGAAAAGAGTAAAGAAGTGCCGGATAAAGTCAGACCTGTCTATTATGTTAAAGTTATTCCTACAAATTACCTATTCAGCTGAGCCTTACTTATATCATATTCTTAATTAAATGCTAAGAGCTGTTGCAATTTGTTTAGGTATTTGTGGTATAAATATTAAAGTCTGCATTAAAGTCCTACTTCTTTTTTATATAGGAGTCAGATTTTTGGGGTATGGTAGATGTAATGAGTCAAATCAGGGTATAATGGAAAGCTGATTACTGATTGAGACAAAACAAAGATTGGGCATTCCCAGAATGCTAAAAGTGAGGTTTTTACATTAATCACTTTTTTCTTACGGGGGATTTAAACTATAAAATTATTCCGATTAAAAGTATCATAAAAAGAGCTTTTTACCGTAAAAAATTAAGTTAAATTGGTTAGTTTGTCTGTCAGCGAGGTTATTTTAATGTATTGATCGTCAGTTATTTACTACACAAGTTTAGGATTTATTTTAAAGTAGCTTATATATCTTTACTTCTGAAGATGATAGAGAATTTGATCTTAAAAATATCATTCAATTAAAAAGTAGGGGGATGGAAAAGAAAATATTACTACTCATTACAAAAAACCGGGATTTAGCTAATAATATTGAAAAAGAAGTAAGTCACAATTTTAACACTACCGAAGTTAGCAGTGTTCATTGCGGTTACTCCATGGCACTTAATTTATTGCCCGATGTTATTCTAATAGATTATTCTTCTCTTGGTCTTGAAAGCCTAAAGAATTTATCCAATTTTAAATCTACTCATTTCCTTAATAAAAGTTTACTTTTTCTCTTTGGTGATCTTGAGAACAAGAAGATTCTCGATAACAATTTTAAAGATGCCGTAGACGGAATCATTTACGATAGGGGATGCTACCGTTCTATTGTAGAGGAGATTGAAGAGTTGATAGCAACACAGGGTTGTCTTACGCAATACTGGAAGGATTCTTTTATGGGGCTGTTTAACTTATTGGAGTATCCGGTAATCCTTCTACAGGATGAAAAGATAATAGCAATGAACGATGCTTTTAAGAATGACTTCTTTATTACTGGAAGGCAACAAATCAAACTGACAGATCTGGTAGTTGGCAGGAACAAGCTTAAGGTGAGTGAAACCCTTAAAAAGTTTGTTAGGGGCAAGCACATGAAAGCTGTAACCAAAACTTCACTTATTATGAATGAAAAGATTAGGGAAGCGAGAATTACATTTTCGAAACTTGACAAGCAACTTTCAGGTCAAATGATTATGATGATCAATTTCACAGGGAATGATTTTCCTCTTAAGGAAGAAGTTGGCAGCAATTCTGTAGAAATTGAAAAGTATTTTTCCGACTACTGCAAGGAGGAAGAGCAGTATTTTACAAAGAGAGAAAAGGAGATCATTTCACTATTGTGTAAAGGATATAAAACCAGAGAGATCTCAGAAACCTTATGCATTTCAGCTAAGACAATTGAGAAACATAGAGCTAATATTATACGGCGTACTCATTCAGGTACCATCCTGGAGAGTATAGTATATGCTCTTAACCATAATATGATTAAAGTTTGAGGAAAAGGAGGGTTTTCCCCCATTGTTAGAGGTTAAGATAAATCCTACATTTAACAAACAATTTCCTTAGTTCCCCCCACCATTTTACTCCCCCCGTTTGATGTTTCGCCTGTGCGACTTGAAACCGTATTTATTGTTTAAATATTTATAACCATTCTAAACTTTATTAATCTAAAACCATTTAATTATGAAACACTTCAAATTATCCATGGCCTGTTTTGCGCTATTTGCATTGGTATTCACTTCGTGTAGTAAGGAGGAAGCTGATGTTATTGACGGCAAAGATACAGTGCAATTAACTTTTGGTGCCATGCTAGGGGCTTTTAACAGTCAGAATAAACAGGCAACGCCAGTAGAATGTAGAGAAAATGCTATACCTGCTTATGTAATGGTTGGAATATCTACAGATGAGGAGGGAACGGCCTACATTGATGGAGGAAATGCAGAAAACCTTATTGAAATTGGTCTAACCAATAATAATGGTTCTTGGGAAACAACTTATTCAGCAGATCTTGAACTTCCTGAAGATACTTATTATCTACAGCATTTTGCTGTCTATGATACGAATGATCAGGTACTGTGGGTTGCCCCCAGAGAAGGTGGGACTTTTGCCAGTGAAGTTAGTGATGCTTTGCCCCAGGCCATAGAATTAACTGGAGGTACTAAACCCTATATTGCTGTTGAAGTTCTATGCTTTATTCCCAGAGAAGAGGAAGCTTACGGTTATCCATTCTTTGATTTTGATGTTATTGAGGTAGAGAATAGCTATTGCATCTTTGTTAATTACTGTGATGATGCAACAGGCCGGGAGTATCCTGCACATTTCTCTGTAGAAGTATGGTCAGATGCATTTGACGGAACAGAGGTGATGTTAAGCAATAATATGAATACAGTAACTATGCAAGGAAATAATCCAGCTGCTTCTGTATTATGTCTTGCTTTACCCGATCTTGGAGATGATACTTATTATGCACGTGTAACAGTACTGAATCATAATCTTCTTCCATATGTTTCAGATCCAGATGCTGATTACTTTGAATTTACTTTCACTCAGGCTGATATTGAAGCCCAGGAACTTGCGGTACCTGCATATGAGCACGTAAGGTTCAATTGTGCACCGCCATATGGGGAGCCAACTTGTGAACCGGGAACAGTACTTGGAGATACCAACGGTGACTGTATCGTTGACTGTAGAGATACAGATTCCTGTGAGCCAGATGAATGCGTGGTGCCAGGAGATACAAATGGTGACTGTATTGTAGATTGTAGAGATACAAATACCTGTGATTCAAGTGGATGTGGAGATACTGCTTACATGTATGGAGACTATATTCTATCAGATCATTATAACAGCAACAACTGGGGATGGGGGCTTCTCATTGATGGTGTTGGTGTAGATGCAGATGAAGAATTTTATGATGAAGAAAATGAGCGTTGGATACTACCTTTCTGGGCAGGTGCAGGTCAAAATGATACCAGCAAGGCCTGGAGAGCAGGAGATGTCATTATTGAACTTGATGATGATGGAGAGCAAATTCATGTGACTATTGATTTGTATTACGGTGTTACTGTGGGAGATACTCACTTCTGGTTTAACGATGATAACGAGTGGCCAGAGAAGCGCTCTCCAGGGCAATTCGATCTCGATAAGGGTTCCGAACTTTTAAGCTATAGTTTCCCCGTAGATGGCGAAGGTCCATATACTTTAATCGTACATGCCGGGGAGGTGTGCCACCAAGACTTCTAGAAAGAATAAGATCCCTCCGGATCAACCGGTCCGGAGGAATTTCTTTATAAATTTTTATTAACCATTCTAATTTTTATTAATCAAACACAATTTATTATGAAAAATTTTAAAACTTCAATTGCCTGGTTGGCAATGTTGGCATTAGTTTTTACTTCCTGTAGTAAGGAAGAAGCAGGTGTTGTTTCAGATGATCCCGAAACGGTACAATTGACCTTTGGGGCCTTATTAAATTCCTTCAATCAACAAAACAGACAGGCTGATGTTGAATGTAGAGACGGGGTTGAGCCTGCATACGTAGTATTGGGAGGTACTACATCGGAGGCTGCCGAAATGGGCGACTATGAACTTTTCGAAGTAGGGATAGTGAACAACAACGGATCCTGGGAAACTACTTATTCTGAAGACTTAGCGCTTCCTGCCGGTACTTATTACCTGCAACATTTTGCAGTATATGACTCAAATGATCAGGTACTTTGGGTAGCACCACGTGAAGGAGGAGCCTTTGCTGATGAAGTAGGTGATGCGCTACCAATGCAGATTGACCTGGTAGCTGGAACAAAACCCTATATTGATGTAGATGTTCTATGTTACTACTCAAGAGAAGAAGCGGCTTACGGATATCCTTTCTTTGATTTTGATGTGATAGAAGTAGAAAACAGTTATTGTGTTTTCGTAAACTATTGTGATGATGAAACTGGAAGAGAATACCCAGCTTACTTTAGCATTGACGTATTTACCGATGCTGCAATGACAGATGAAGTTACGCTTAGTGCAGACACTAACACAATTACCATGGAAGGTGCTTGGCCAGCTGCTTCTGTTCTATGTTTTGCATTGCCAGATCTGGGAGATGATACATATTACGCCAGAGTAACTGTTATGAATCATGATGATCTTGATTACACAGCAGATGCAACTGACTACTATGACTTTGAAATTACCCAGGGAAGTATAAATGCATTGGCAGAACAAGTTCCTGCATACCACCACATAAGACTTAATTGTGATGAAGATCCAAATGGTGGAGGTGAAGACGAAGTATGTGATATCGATGCAGCTTGCGAACTTGAAATTGACGGTGAGTTAGATTCATTCTGTTATTTCACTGTACTTGAAGATAGTGATGATAACTGGTTACGGATAGACGATGCTCAGGATCTGGAAGATTTGAACCTTTGGGTTGATTTTCCAATAGATGGTCTAATTGAAGTTGTTGATGTTTCTATAGTAATGGATAATGGAAATCTTTCAGTTAGTCTTGATACACCTTTTTCAGATCAAGATAGAATCACAGGTTACGCCATTGAAGTTAGACCTTCTGTTGAAGGGGGAGCTATGAACTCAACCTGTTGGGAATCTGAATGTGCTAATGTGGTAGGTGAAGATCAGTATGGGGAAGTGTCAGAGTCTTTTGATGGTTTCGATTACTCTTATCCTTTCTACATTAAAATAGATGCTATTTTCTGTTCTATACCAGTTGAGAACTAATATATATATATGAGATTAACCACCTGTTTAACAATAGGTGGTTAATTTTTTTACTCTTAAAGTGAAATCCTCTATATGAACAGGGGAGAATCACTCTAAAAGGTCTTTTCTGAGACCAATTTTATCCTATCCTGCTTCTAAAAAATACTACTATGAAAACTAAATTACATAAAATCACCCTTTTATTACTTCTTCTGGTTGTAGGTGCTTCCTGTACTACAGAAGATCCAAACCCAGTGAATGAAGATGAACAAAAGGTACAGTTAACTTTTAAGACTGTTCTTGCAGAAATGGATCAGCAACAAAAAGATCCGGTAGTCTGCAGCGATAATGATCCAGGCTACGTGATGATTGGAGTCACAGATGCCATGGGCAATTACATTGGCGAAGATGGGGGAAGTAGTGAAATGAATCTTATAAGGGTTGAACTAAAATATAATACCAGCCTTGATACATGGGAAACTTTATATTCTGAAGAATTGGCATTACCTCCTGGAGATTACGATCTGCAACATTTTATTGTTTATGATACTAATGACAATGTTCTATGGGTAGCACCAAGATTAGAAGGAACTTTTTCTGAATATGTAGACAATCCTCTGCCACAGGAGATTGAACTTATTTCTGGTACCAAGCCTTATATTGATATAGATGTTTTGTGTTTCTATGCTCGAAATGAGGAAGCTTACGGCTATCCATTCTTTGATTTTGATCTTGTTGAGGTAGAAAATAGCTACTGCATATTTATAAATTATTGTGACGATGCAACTGGAAGAGAGTATCCAGCTTATTTCTCTTTGGAAGTATGGACCGATTCCTACGATGGAACTCCTTACCCATTAAGCAATAATACAAATACCATTACTATGGAAGGGGAATGGCCATCTGCTTCGGTGCTGTGTGTTGCTCTTCCCGATCTTGGAGACCAAACTTTCTATGCTCGTGTAACAGTTTTAAATCATGATGACCTTGATTACACTGCAGATGCATCTGATACTTTTCAATTTGAAATTACCCAGGCCAGTATTGAGGCTCAGGAAATCTTCATACCTGCGTACCATCATGTAAGGATAAACTGTGACAATAATAATAATCCGGGAGATCCAACTTGTGATACAGACGTGCGTTGTAGATTAAATTTGAGAAATGAACTCTCTCCTAACTGTGAGTTTACTCTACTTGAAGACGCTAACCCTGAAGGTTGGGTTCAAATCAACAGTGATGAAGATTTGCAACTTTTAGCCGATTTAGGATTGGAAGATTTGACAGCATTGGGTACAGCCAATATTTCTTTGATAAATAATGAAGTACAAATAATACTTGATACACCCTTTGACGACAGCGACCTTATTGCTGCTTATGCAATTGAGGTGCGGCCGACAAGCGGTGGAGCGATGAGTACCACTTGCTGGGAAAATTATTGTGCTAATATAGAGGGAGAAGATGGTGCTATTGCCAACACTTTTAATGGCTTTACCTATAATTATCCATTTTACGTGAGAATAGAAACCATTAACTGTTTTAATGTGAACCTTTTGGATTAATATATATCTGAAAGTAACAAGGGGCTGTTTTAGGCGATTAACCGTTTATTCTGATTTAATTCAGAATTCAAGAACCAGGAGAAAGGTTTATCGGAACGGAAATTAGTCATTAAAACAGCCTTTTTGTGTTTACTCAACAAACTTATTATCTATATCCTAATTCAAAAGCTTATACGAGAATCATTTTTGAAAGCTACTCCCAAAAACCATTTAATTTTGCAATAAAGAGGGTCAAAAATGGCATTTTGACCCTCTTTTATCTTTAAGATCACTCTAGAAGCTAAGGAATTTGGTTTTTAGCATCGGCCAAAAATAGGAGTGGAGTATCTTGAATTATATCTTCTAACCAGTAATTCAAATTATATCTCGATAATAGCAACATTTAATTTGCTGCAATTCCCTACAAAACTTTTGTTTTCTTCGCAGTTTTCTTCATAATCCTTACAAAACATCTGTAGCCTTTTAGCATTTTATTCACTGAATTTCACTATTAGAAATAATAAAGTTGTTGATTCACAGTGTGTTAAAATTTATTAAACAGTTCTTAATGAAATTATAATTTATAATTTTGCCCATGTTAATTTTTTTTATATGTGCAACCTTTTAAAATCGAATGTCATACGAAACAGATAACCCAATTCAACCTCCGACCTCGACGTATTTTATTGTTAAAAAGTATTAAATTTTTCTTGGCACAGTTATTACAAGTATTGATTCAAGTGAAGAATATTAAGATTCTTTTTTGTTTTTAAATGCTTTTAATTAACTAAAAATGAACGTCATTAAAAAATCAGTTAAAACAATTGGTCCTGTAAATCCCAAATCTACAGCACCCAAAAATCACAATTACCTACTTATGAAAAATTTGAAATTCGCTGTATTACTACCAGCATTAGCCTCCCTAATTTCCTGTAGTAAAGATAGTCCTGAAGAATTGGAAAATATTGGAAGTACTGATCTCTCTGAAAATCAGGAGATCATGACGGAATTTGCTAACCCTAATCCCGGCGCTTCAACAAATGTTTATTATGCAGGGCAACAATTTGCCGTTGAACAGTTTAATGGTGATTATATCTATGAAGGAGATATTCTTTTGCCCCCGTCTTTAGTGAGCCACCAGGAAGTGAAGGTGGTTTTTGAAGAAGGTGAAGTTGTTCCAGAAACTAAAAGTGTGGGGCGAACATCAGGCCGATGGCCAAACAATACTGTTTACTATGCTATAGAGAGTTCACTCGATAACAAAAACCGTGTTTATGATGCTATAAAGCACTGGGAAGCCAATACTAATATTGACTTTGTTGAGAGAACTACCCAATCTAATTATATTAATTTTGTAACCGGTTCTGGTTGTTCATCTTACGTGGGTATGATAGGAGGTAGACAAAATATTACTTTGTCTACAGCTTGCTCAACCGGAAATACAATTCACGAGATTGGCCATGCCATAGGGCTTTGGCACGAACAGAGTCGTGTAGATAGGAATAACTATATTACAGTACATTACGACAATATTCAAAGTGGAAGAGAATACAATTTCCAGACTTACGCTGAACAAGGTATGGATGGAGATGAGTTCACCAGTGCTCTTGATTTTGGATCTATTATGATGTATGGTCCATATTCTTTTTCAAGTAATGGAAAACCTACTATTACAACCAAAAGTGGTAACACATATAATGTACAAAGATCTGCTTTGTCTTCAGGTGATAAGACAGGTATAAATAATATGTATCCTTATACATCTGGTAAAGAAGAAACTACCAGCGGTACTAAAGAAGAGACTTATGTTAATGGTGAATATTACACAGTTTACGGAGTCTATCTTCTTAGAAAAAATGACTCCTGGTTTTACTATTCCAGAATCTATGGATGGAAAGAAGTATTTTCAAGAGGAGGATACTGGTACTATAAAGCATAAACTCCAATATATAGAATTTAAAACCCGGCTATTCAGCCGGGTTTTTTTATGGAATTCGTTTCCAAAGAAGTTAATTAAGAGCGGCTTCAACCTATAGAGATGGTTGTAGATTTTTTCCACAGATTTCTTTAATAAGTGTAGAAAATTTCTACTTACCAGGGCTGCCTTTTTCTCTTCTCTTTAAAGAACCAAGATTAAGATTTAAAATTACAAGAAGTAGGGTTTACCCTTATTCTTTTGACTGTCATATATTTATATATTTACATTGTTAGTTACCACTCCCTCAGGCAACTATATTTCCTCCACATTCCTCCATAGTTGAATTGTTAATTGAACACTAACCTTCAGTTGATATGGATTGTAGTATATACATCAGAATTAAAAATAATTTTTTCTTCTCAATAGATCGGGTACGTCCCTACCTTTCTTTTCGTACCGGAGTCCCTCCCTGAAGGCATAACCAGTTGAAATACATTTATTTATTAACCAAAAACCAATATATTATTATGAAAAATTTTAAACTTTCGGTTGTCTGTGTGGCAATTTTCGCAATGCTTTTCACCTCCTGTTCTAAAGATGAAGCAGAGATGTCTTCTACAGATCCAGAAACAGTTCAATTAACATTCAGGTCCTTACTTAATTCGTTTAATCAACAGAATAAACAATCTGAAATGCAGTGTAGAGAAGTTGAACCTGCTTACGTGATGCTCGGCTGGTCAACTGCTGAAGATGCAGAAGAAGGTGATTATGATTTAGTTGAAGTAGGTCTCGTGAATAACGGAGGCTCATGGGAGACTACCTACTCTGAAGAGTTGGCTGTACCTGCAGGTACTTATTATTTACAGCATTTTGCGGTATATGATGCCGGTGACCAGGTGCTTTGGGTGGCCCCCAGGGAAGGTGGAGCTTTTGAACCTGAAGTGGGTGATGCTCTTCCAATGACCATTGAATTGGCAGCAGGAACAAAACCTTACATTGATGTAGATGTTCTCTGCTATTATGCCAGGGAAGAAGCAGCTTATGGATATCCCTTCTTTGATTTTGACGTTATTGAAGTTGAAAACAGCTACTGCGTATTCATTAACTATTGTGATGATGAAACAGGAAGAGAGTATCCTGCTTACTTCAATATTGATGTCTATTCTGATGAAGCAATGACTGAAGAAGTGATACTAAATAACGATACAAATTCAATTACTATGGCAGGGGAATGGCCTTCGGCTTCTGTGTTATGTTTTGCACTACCAGATCTTGGAGATGATACATATTATGCAAGGGTAACGGTTATGGATCATGAAGATCTTGATTATTCTGCAGATGCAACCGACTATTATGATTTTGAGATAACTCAGGAAAGTATCATTGCCTTAGAAGGACAAGAACCCGGTTACCATCACATAAGAATAGGATGTGATTCTACTCCTGTAATTAATGCCGATACCAATATCTATATTTATTTTGATTCTTCCGGATCTATGGATAACACTTTACTTCCGCTGCAAGAAATGAGAAATACGCTTCTTAGAGCTGCATTAATTGGATTATACAATAATGATGATGCACTTTACGATGAAAAAGTTCAGGTAATTGCTGATGCTAGTGAAAGAACAATGCATTTCCTCAACTTGAGAGGGGAATCTCCCAGCGGGAATTCAATTGCTTTGATTTTCCAGGATGAAGCTGTTTTCAGTTATACAGACTGGGTAGGTACCTGGGATGAAAACACAGCCCGAACAACTACTTATTCCTCAGACATTGAGACGTTAAGAACGAGATTAGCCATTTGGCCATCAAATTCGTATAATGGAATTATATTCCAGGTAGCAACACCAAATTCGCCTGATGCAGAGAATTTTGCAAAATTCGTTTCTTATGTAGAGAATGGAACCGGAAATTATGCAGGAGCCTATGGCCTTTCTGATAGATCTGAATTTGGGTATGTGTATGATGTAAACCCCGGAGATTCTCCAGCATATTATGAAGGTCTAATTGTTTCAGCACTTCAAAACCTTGGATATACTCTCTAGAACAAGTTGATTTATAAATATTTAAATTAAAGCCGCTTTAATAGCGGCTTTTCTCATTTACGGGAATGAAGTTCTAAATTTCTTAAAGTAGTTTGCTTTTTTTGATGGAGCTTGTGTGCTTAGACGCTGAAGAAAGCATCTATAATACTATTTTTCAGCCTCTATAGATTGGCTATTTTAGCTTGAGAAAATTTTTGAAGCTCAGGAAAAAATTCTTGAAAATCGTTAGAAAAATCATTGTAATGTTCCTTTAGATCATTTACTGCTTTATCCATTTGAACGATATTTTTTGTTCTAATGTTCATTTGGTAAAGGATTCTTGCTATCCCTTCAACACTTGCATAGCTTAAAAGCCAGTTTTCTGAAACCATGTAAGGAAGAAAGTTTTGAATTGGAGCCGGTAGTAAATCAAATCTCTGTTGCAGGAGCTTATAAAAATTAGACACAAAATTTTCCAGAGGAACCGAAGAATAATCTTCCCAGCGGGATGCGAGAAAGTGATCATAAAATATATCTACGATTACTCCGCTATAATGACTGTAATTCTTGTGTAGTTTTGCAGTACTTCTTTTTACGAGGGGATGAGAATCGGTATACGAATCAATTTCCCGGTGAAGGAGGATGCCCTTTTGAACTCCAGGCGGGTACCGAAGGTACTTTCTTCCTTTAATAGAATCGGCTATAAAGTTTCCCAGGATGAGATCTTCATTATCTCCCGAGAGATATATATGGGCAAGAAAATTCATTCGGGCTAAGGTAATTAATCTTGATGTTTAAATTATGTTAAGGTTTGGGAAGGCTTCAGAAGGAGAGTATCTTTGTACGGCATTTTATAACTTCCGCAGAAAAAGAGGTTAAGAAAATGACATTTTTGACAACTATTTGAAAATATATTTATGACTTTAATAAAATCGATATCGGGAATTCGTGGAACTATTGGGGGTAAACCTTCAGAAAATTTAACGCCTATTGATGCGGTGAAGTTTGCTGCTGCTTATGGGAGCTGGCTTAAACAAAGGCATCAGGGCAAAAATACTACTGTGGTAGTGGGACGTGACGCGAGAATTTCGGGCCCTATGATTCAGCAACTTGTAATGAATACCCTCACAGGGCTTGGTATTGATGTTATTGATCTTGATCTTTCTACCACTCCTACTGTAGAGATTGCAGTTCCTTTAGAAAAGGCAAATGGAGGAATTATACTTACTGCCAGCCATAATCCCAAACAGTGGAACGCCTTAAAACTGCTTAATGAGAAAGGAGAATTCTTAAGTGGAGACGACGGCGCTGAAATTCTTGAAATGGCTGAAAAAGCTGACTTCTCTTTTGCTGAAGTCGATGAGCTCGGCAAAATAACCAGGGTAGACCATTACATTGATACTCATATTGAAGAGGTGGTAATGCTTCCATTGGTTGATGCTAAAAAAATTGCTGAAGCAGGATTTACTGTTGCCGTTGATGCAGTGAATTCTACAGGAGGAATTGCCATTCCCAAGCTTTTGAAGAGGTTGGGAGTAGAGGTGGTTGAACTTTACTGTGAGCCCACAGGAGATTTTCCGCATAACCCCGAACCTTTAAAAGAACATCTTTCAGAAATATGTGATCTTGTAAAAAAGAGCAAGGCAGACCTGGGAATTGTAGTTGATCCCGATGTTGACAGGCTGGCATTTATTACAGAGGAAGGTGAAATGTTTGGTGAAGAGTATACCCTGGTGGCTTGCGCCGATTACGTTTTGAGTAAAACCCCGGGCAATACGGTTAGTAACCTTTCTTCATCCCGTGCCCTGCGCGATGTTACCCAGAAACATGGAGGGAATTATGAAGCCAGTGCAGTGGGTGAAGTAAATGTGGTGGAGTTAATGAAGCAGAATGATGCTGTTATTGGAGGTGAAGGTAACGGAGGAATTATTTACCCTGAATTGCACTACGGAAGGGACAGCCTTGTAGGTGTGGGTCTCTTTCTAACTTTCCTGGCCGAAAAGAAAATGAAGGTTTCAGAAATTCGTAAATCGTATCCTTCGTATTTTATGAGCAAAAATAAAATAGCGCTCACGCCTCAACTTGATGTAGATAACATTCTTAAGCTGGTGGCTCAAAAATACTCTGCTGAACAGGTAAGTACTGTAGATGGTGTGAAAATAGATTTCTCTGAACATTGGGTGCATTTGAGAAAATCAAATACAGAGCCCATTATAAGGATCTATACTGAAGCTAAAACACAGGGAAAAGCCGATGAAGTGGCTGAAGAAATGATTGCAGAGATAAAGAAAATTGCTAATCTTTAATGATCACAGCATCATTAGGTATTGAAGCATTCCTGTGTTTCCATCTTTTGTGGGTCCAAAGGTAGTACTGGGGTTTTTCTCTTATCTGTTCTTCAAGAAGCTCAATATACTTACGTGTTATAAAATAATCGGGCTCTTTAGTCGGTTCGTATGAAATAGTTTTAAAAGAGGCTACATAATGGCCTCTTTTTACTTTTTCCACGTGCAGGTAAACTACCGCCATGTCTAAAGTGTGTGATAGTTTTTCCAATCCCATGAAAACGGGCGACTTTATACCCATAAAACTGATCCATGCCCGGGTGCGGGAAAGTTTGGGAGATTGATCTGCAATTAAAGCATAGATGCCGCAAATACCATTGTGCTGATTATCAGTAATAGTTTTTGTGGCTTTACTTGAAGGAATGAGTTCCGTATTATAACGACCCCTTATATCTTTAACAAGTTGATCAAAATAGCGATTCTTTATTTTCTTATATATCCCGAAGCTCTCATGTTTTAGGTCGTAGAGTTCGAGGGCGTTCATCCATTCATAGCTGGCATAATGGCCGCAGGCGAGCAGTATGCTCTTATCCATAGCCCTTATTTTGTCAATTTCTTCAGGATTTGTAAAGCAAAATCGCTTTTTCAATTCTTCATTTGAAATAGAAAGGCTTTTGATCATCTCTAAAAACATATCTACCATGTGGTGGTAAAATTGTTTTCTGATCTTCTTTATTTCTTTGTCAGATTTTTCAGGAAATACCAGCCTCAGGTTTTCATTTACTGTCTTTCTTCTATATCTGGCTATGTAGTATACAATTAAGTAGACAAGATCAGAAAAGAGATAAAAAAGGCTGAAAGGTAAAATTGAAATTAGCCATAAAAATGGATAAACCAACCAGAAAACTAAACGCTGCATGCAAAAGTCATTTAGGCAAATATATGGTATATTTGGAACTAAATTTTTGCATTAATGGGAGATTTCGACTTGATTACAATTGTAGTCATAGCAGCAAATATTATTTTTTCTTTTAAAGGTTTTAATGATCATGCTTTTTTTGAAAAGTACAAGTTCAATTCGGCAGCAGTAAAAAGAGGTGAGAAGATAAGGGTGCTCACATCAGGGTTTTTGCATGTAGATACTGCACATCTTTTTCTAAATATGCTTACACTCTACTTCTTTGCCGATGTAGTCATTGGCTCCCTGGGTAGTTTCAGCTTCTTATTGATCTATGTTGCCAGTCTCTTGCTGGGTAACCTTTTATCTTACTATTTTCATAAAGATGAATATCAGTATAATGCGGTGGGAGCAAGCGGTGCTGTCTCGGGTATAATCTACGCCGCTATTTTATTATATCCCGATATGAGCCTGTACATGTTTTTTATTCCAATACCCATTCCTGCATATGTCTTCGGGATTGGCTATATGCTGTATTCAATCTACGGAATGAAAAACAGGATAGGGAATATAGGGCATGATGCCCATTTTGGTGGTGCTGTGGGAGGTTATATCCTCACTCTGGTTCTTGTTCCGCAATTGTTTGCCACAAGTTTGTTTATGGTGATTCTACTGGCTATTCCTATTGTTCTGTTATTTTTCCTACAAAAGACCGGTAAATTCTGACATTGGCACTGAATTTGAAAACATCTTGTAAAACCATAAAGATTATGAAAAAGTTTCTTCTTCTAATTGCCATTTTTGGCTACTCTGTAGGCTTTGCGCAAGATAAGCCATTTCCCTCTGTTTCCGTTTTAGGTACCGGAACTGTAAATGTAGTACCCGATAAAGTCCTTATTAACTCCAGGATTGAACATACCGGGAAAACTGCTGCCGAGGTGAAGCGTGAAAATGATAAAGTAGTCGATCAGGTTATTAAGTACTTAAAGTCTCAGGGGGTAGCCTCAAAATATATTCAGACGGAATATATGAGATTAAATAAAGAGGTTAATTACAATACAAAAGACACCATGTATTCGGCTAACCAGGCCATCTCTATTGAATTGGTAAACCTGAAGGATTATGAAAAAATTATGTCTGGTTTATTAGAATCGGGGCTTAACAGAATTGACGGGATCGAATTTATGACCTCTAAAAAGGATCAATTACAATCTGAAGCGCGAGAAAAGGCAGTTTTGAATGCGAAAATGAAAGCTGAAGAATATGCCTCTGCTTTAGGTCAGCGTGCCGGAAAAGCAGTTCATATCAACGAAGTACAAACAGATCATTACCAGCCGGTTTATCGTGTGATGGAAATGAAATCTGACAGTTCTGGACAGCAAACTATTGCTCCGGGTGAAATGGAAGTAACCGTAAAGGTTAATGTTGAATTTCAGCTCGATTAAACTGAAGATGATTAAAAGAAAAAGAGGCGGCCTTTTCAGACAGCCTCTTTTTCTTTTTTATGCACCTTGTTAATTAGAGGAAGAGCTGTTGTTAAGAACTTCTCCAACCTTTTGACCCAGGGCATCACCTCTTAGATCTTTGGCAATGATCTTCCCGTTTTCATCCAGTAAAAATGCAGCAGGGATGGCACGAATACCGTAATCAACTGCAACAGGATCCTGCCAGAACATCAGGTTAGAAACATGATTCCATGCTCCAAGATTATCATCTTCAATAGCCTGGATCCACTTGTCTTTTTGTCCGGGACGATCCAGAGAGACCTGGATAATATTAAATCCCTGGTCGTGATATTTTTTATAGACTTCTACAATATTGGGATTTTCAACTCTACAGGGTTTGCACCATGAGGCCCAGAAATCTACCAGGGTAACTTTTCCAAGAGCATCATTAAGTGCAAGTTCATTTCCTTCAGGGGTAGGGGCACTAAATTCTGGCGCCTTGCTTCCTACTGCGGTCTTGCTCATTTTGTCAAGCCTTGTCTTTACGATTTTTGCCAGAGGAAGTTCCTTTACTTCAGGGCTTAACTGCTCGTAAAATCCTTTTAATTCGGCTGAAGAATAGGCCGAAGTGTTTAGCATGTCCTGGAGGATCATTACCGATACAATAGAATTGGGATTTGACTCAACTAAACTTGCTTTTGTTTGCTTGTCTTCCTCAAATAATTGTTCCTGGAATGCCTGAAGGTTTTGTAGGGCAACAGAATCCTTGTTCATCATGGCTTCCTGCGCGGCTTTGCGTTGTTCTCCCATTTTCTTGCTTACTCCTTTTACACTTTCAAGATAAGTAGAAAGCACTTCGTTATCTGCTCCGCCCGATATTTCAGAAGAATAAATACTATCTGGATAGACTTTGAATTCAATAGGAGTATTGTCTGCTATGTAAACCACATTTCCACGAGTTCCTTCCACAGTAAGGAAGCTAATGGTGGGTTGCTCTTTTTCAGGTAAATCAAGTTCAAACTTCCCCTCCTTTATTTCTATAGTATCAATATGTACTACCTGGGTGTTGCTGTCATTCAATTCAGAAATGATGAGCTTTTGCCCGTCTGGGGCATTTTGGACTGTTCCGCTAATCTGGTATCCTTCATTTTCACTTTCGCAAGCAGCCATGAGAATCACTAGTCCGGCTAATAATATTTTACGCATAATTTGTTACATTTTGGACAAAAATAAGGAAGATAGGGGAGAGAAAGGATCGAAAGCGATAAATTAATGTTAATATGAAGAAGTCCTTCAGGGCAGGGGGGAAAATCCTTTAATTTTAAAACATGAAGCATCAAAAGGAATTTCCACTGGAAATAAAGATAAGTTTCCACAAGATCATACAGGAATATCGTCATCAGCTCCAAAATGAGTCGAGTAAGATATCTAAAGATTATCTCGAAAATATGCTGGAGTACATTTCCACTTTTCCTGCTTTGGAAGAAGGAATATTAAATTCTGAAGATCTCAACAGGTACAAAGATCCTATAAGGATTCTAATGAAAGATCTTTTTCCTGAAATTCTGTCTGATACACAGATCAAAGCCATTTCGGTTCCATTTCATAACCTGATTTTTAACTCTACGCAAAATTTCCGAAATATTTTGGCAGGTGCAGGTAAAGACTTCACCTTAAATATGAGGAATCTCAATCATGATCTTGACTATATCTATGCCTGTATTCTTATTCTAAACAAATATTATGGGTACGATATAGATTTTTCAAGGCCTTTTTATTACGATATACCCGATGAAAATGGCATTTTAAGGCACTATAGAATTGAGCTCGATTCTAATTTTATGGAGCTTGAACCTGGTAAAAACGCCAGGGAAATTACTAAGGAAGATGTTGATGAGTTAATTCAGAATATTGAAAACGTTGCCTTGTGGAAAGAAAAATTTCCACCCAACAGCTGGACTTTTAAAGGCTTTACAATTATCTCCCTTACCGATGTGACTGTAGATGATGCAATTTCTGACCTTAAGACTACGCTGTTGCATAGGAATACCTCCGGTAAGGAAGAGATGGAAAAGTTTGAAGAGATCTTTAAGTCTATCTACAAGATTCCGAATCTTCGGATAGGGTTTACCATGTACAACGAACAGGATTCTGTTTTTGAACGAATGATAGGGAATCGTTCTCCCAGTTTTTTGCTTCAGGAGAAAAAAATATTGAGCTGCAAAAAGGTGCTCGGGGAGGAAGCTTATACTAGCCTGGTGGACGAACATAGGTGCTTTAGCATTCCTAATGTTGAAAAATATTCAGGTAAAGCATCAGAAAACCTTCTTATAAGCTCTCTTGTTGATGCAGGTGTCAAAAGTGCCATTATAGCACCCATTGCCAAAAACAATGTTTTGCTGGGGCTGCTGGAATTGGTGTCTTTTGAAAAGAACGAACTCAACAGTATAAATGCGACAAAGCTGGAAGATATTTTGCCATATATCGTAACAGCGGTAGAACGAAGTAAATCTGAATTTGAAAACCGGGTGAAAGCCGTTATACAAAGTGAATGTACGTCAATTCACCCCAGTGTACTTTGGATCTTTGAAATGGAAGCTCGAAAATTCATAAGAGATCTTGATGAAGATGGACTTGCATCTTTTAAAGATATCACTTTTGAAGATGTTTACCCTTTATATGGAGAGATAGATATCGTGGCTTCTTCGGAAGCCAGGAATGAAGCTATTCAGAAAGACCTGCTCGATCAACTTGAATCTATCGAAAAGATTGTATGTGAAGCCGAAAAAACTGAAAAGCTGGATATCTACGAGCAGGTAAAATTCCGAATTAAAGAATTTAAAGATGATTTGGCCGGTAGCCTTAGTACTTCCAGTGAACAGAAGGTATTCAATTTATTACAAAGGGAGATCAATCCTGTAATGGATCATATAGAAAAGCAGACGCCAAATTTAGAAGAACAGGTGAAAATATACCGGAAAAATATCAACTCCGAAACCGGTATAATCTATAATCATCGTAAGAATTATGACGAGGCGGTGCAGCAAATAAACCGAACAATGTCCCGATATATTGACCGGCGGCAAATAGACGCGCAGGAGATTTACCCGCACTACTTTGAGAGATATAAAACTGATGGGGTTGAACATAATATTTACATAGGGGCATCTCTTTCTAATAAGAAAATTAAACCTTTTGACGAGGTTTATCTTTTTAATCTGCGGTTATGGCAGTTAACCACCATGTGTGAAATGGAAAACAGGTTCTACCAGATCCAGGAAAGAATGCCGCTAAAGCTGCAGGCTGCTTCTCTAATCCTTGTGTATAATACTACTCTTTCTATACGGTATAGGATGGATGAAAAGCAATTTGATGTTGATGGTACTTACAATGCGAGGTATGAAATTATTAAAAAAAGGATTGATAAGGCCAATGTTAAAGGAACCGAGGAAAGGGTGACGCAAAAAGGTAAAATAGCCATTGTTTATTCTAACCGAAAGGATGAAAGAGAGTACTTGCGCTACATTAAATATGTCCAGTCCAAGAAATACCTGGGAGACAAAGTAGAGAAACTGGAACTCGAAGATGTTCAGGGCGTCATAGGGCTCAAGGCACTAAGAGTGGAAGTGTTATACCACCTGGAAAGTGAACAACACGAAGAGCAGGTTTTTACATATGAAGATCTTGAAAAAGTTCTAGGCAAGGTAGTAAGTGGCGATAAAGCTGAGCACCGAAAGAATAATTCCTACCATGAAAATGGTATAAGTAATTCGCAATAAATAATACTTTCGGTTGAGTACCACTCCCAGCATATAAAGATCTTTCATGAGAGATTCGTAAACATCGCTTTGGTTTTCAAGTATTTCGTGCATCGCCCATTCAAACTGCTCGTAAGGCATACGATGAAAGTTCCCAAAGAACAGCACGTTTACCTCCCCGTTTTTAATTTGCTCCCGGGTAAATTCACCCGATGTCACATTGGGTCTGGTAGACATTATAGCTCCTATTATTGATGCTACACTAAAGATCATGAGAATAAAGATAGGGATCATGATTGCCGGGCTAGCAGTCGCGGGGCTGGCAAGATCTGGAATGAAGTTGGCAATGGCCAGGGAAATAATAATGGCATTGACCGAGAGCAGAATGTTTGCTTTAGCATCAGCTATATCGCTTAACTTTAGGTGGTTGCGCATGGTTACTCTAAAAAGGGTTTGAATCCCTCTGTCTGCGCTCTTATCTTTATATTTAACTTTAAGGCGGGCTTTGGCTTCTTCTTTGGCTAGTTTCTTTTTTGCTTTTCTTTCTTTATTGAGCAGGTCGTAAAGGTTCTTATCTTTTTGCTCTTTCCAGTTTTCTCTTGCGTAGGTAGTGTAAAATTCATGTCTCTCTGTAAAGAGCTCTATGTTTTTCTCAATCCATTCCTGGTGTGAGTAGTTTTTTATTTTTTGGAGTTTGAGCTCCTGTCGAAGAAATTCACTGGTCTCTTCGAAGTAATCTTTCGCTAAATGCGAAGTGTCGGCATCTTTAATGATCTTTTCAGCAAGGTCTTTAGGTTCGGCTTGCATTCTTGTTGCCATAATGAGCTTAGAGACAGTATCAATAAGTTCCTGGTCTGCATTCTGCTCTTGCAGCCAGCTTTTGGCTATTTCAACACTTTCTTCTTCATGCCCGGCATACTTCTCAGTGTAACCCGTGTCATGTAGCCATGCAGCGAGGAGTAGTGGCTCTTCCTGTTTAACATGAATTTGAGATTTTTCAATTAATTCTTTAGTACTTTTAACTACCCTCTGAGTGTGTTTAAAGTTATGATAAATGAATGTATTGGGTAGTTTTTTACTGAATAGATCCTGTACGAATTTTTCAGCTTTACCAGTAAGAGTTGTCATTCAGTTGTGGTTAGATTTTCACCAAATTACAAAAAAATCCCCCCAATAATTTTGTATGAGAAAAAATAACATATTTCTAACACTGGCCCTGTTTATTGCAATTACAGGCTGTTCACCACAAATTAATCAGCTTTACTTTGCCGAAGATGAACCTTCAGAAGATTTTGGTTATCCCCAGGAAAAGGAGATCGAAAAATCTTTTTATTTATTGGGAGATGGAGGTTACTCACCTCCGGGAGGTTCTTCAGAAGCTTTACTGGCTTTTAAAACCTATATAGATTCTGTAAAACAGAAGGGCAACTACACTATTTTTCTTGGCGATAACGTATATCCCGCAGGTCTGGTTTCTGAGGATCATCCCGAGAGAGAGCTCATGGAATACCGTATTGATGCTCAAATAGATGCTGTAGAAAACTATGAAGGCAACCTCTTCTTTGTGCCCGGCAACCATGACTGGTATGCTCAGGGATTAGTTGGGCTGGAACGCCAGGCCGATTATCTGCGGGAGAAGCTGGAGAGAGAGGATGTTTTCTTTCCTGAAGCCGGTTGTGGCTTGACTTCTATTGAGGTGACAGAGAATATTCAGGTATTAGTGGCCGATTCCCAGTGGTTCCTCGAAGATTGGGATAAACATCCTAAGATCAACGATGATTGTGACGAAATAAAGACCCGGGAAGCCTTTTTTCAGGAGATTGATAGTGAGTTAAAGAAAAATCAGACAAAGACGGTGGTTTTTGTAATTCACCATCCTTTATACACTAATGGACTACACGGCGGAAACTTCAGTTTAACCAACCATTTATATCCTACCCAACGAAAACTGCCGCTGCCCATACTTGGTACTCTGGCAAATTTTATTAGAACTACGGGAGGTGTTACCAGCACCGATCTTCAAAATGAGAGATATAAAGGAATGAGAAAACGCATTGAAACTATTGCATCCCGGTGGGGTAATGTAGTATTTGTTTCGGGGCATGATCATTCATTACAATATATTGAACACGACAAGGTAAAGCAGATTGTTTCGGGCTCAGCATCCAAGGCTTCTTATGTGGGGCTGGGGAGCGATGGTTTATTCGCCTATTCAGGCCAGGGCTTTGCCTCTCTCGATATTTTTGAAGATGGTTCTTCGTGGGTAAGCGTCTATGGCAGTGAAGAAAAGAAACCTAAGCTTTTATACCAAAAAGAAGTCATCGCTGCGCCGCAACCTTTCAGTACAGACACATTATCAACTTCTTTTCCACAAACAATACACGCCTCGGTATATAAACCTGCAGATACTGCTGTGTCAGTGGCTTACGAAAGTATTTGGGGAGACAGGTACAGAGATCTTTATGGAATCCAGGTAGAAGTTCCTGTTGCCATTCTCGATACTTTGTATGGCGGACTCACAGTAGAACGTGCCGGGGGAGGGCATCAAACCCGATCTCTTAGATTAAAAGATGCCCAGGGCAGAGATTATAACCTGAGAGCTCTTGAGAAAAGTGCCGTGCAATTTATCCAGACGGTGGCTTACAAGGACACGCCTGTAGAGACAAAGTTTGAAAACACCCTTGCAGAAGATGTGATCAAAGACTTTTATACTTCTGCGCACCCTTATGCTTTCCTGGCTATTCCGAAATTATCAGATGCAGCCGGGATTTATCATACCAATCCACAAATATTTTACGTCCCCAGGCAAAAAGCTTTGGGAGATTTCAACAGCGAATATGGAGATGAGCTTTATATGATCGTGGAGCGCCCCGAAGAGGGCTGGGTTGGATATGAATCATTTGGCAGCCCCAACCACGACATAGAAAGTACATCGGGCGTGTTTGAGCGGTTGCGGCGTGATGAAAAATATACTTTGGACGAAACTGCATATATAAGAGCAAGAATTTTTGATATGCTGGTGGGCGATTGGGACAGGCACGAAGATCAATGGCGATGGGCCGAAATTGAAGACGAAGAAGGGAATCATCTCTTCAAGCCAATTCCCCGCGATAGAGATCAGGTTTTTTCAAATTTTGACGGAGCCTTCTTTAACACCTTAAGAGGTTTGACCGGTTTTGCAAATCAATTTGCTGTTTATGATGAAGACATCAGCAATATTGAGTGGTTCAATTCGGCTGCGGTTGGTTTGGACAGGAGCCTAATCCAGAATTCTCCAAAGGAAGAGTGGCTGCAACAGGCAAAATACCTTCAGGAGCATATTACAGATAAAGTAATTGAAGAAGCTTTTGAAGAACTTCCGAAGGAAACACAGGGAGAAGCCACTCAGCGGATTATCAAAAACCTGAAGGCAAGAAGAAACAATATTGTTGACATTGCTGAAAGGTACTATAACTATTTTGCAAAGTTTGCTATGATCACTGCAACAGATAAAGATGATCATATAGAAATTGAACGTCTTCCTGAAGGAGAAACCCGGGTAACAATTTACAGGATCAAAGACGGTAAAAAGGACGATGTTGTGAGCAATAGGATTTATGATCCCAATGTAACGCATGAACTCTGGGTTTATGGTCTTGATGATGATGATATTTTTGAAGTTTCTGGTGATGCATCTGCAAAAATTCTGGTGAGGATCATCGGTGGTCAAAACAATGATATTTACAGGATCAAAAATGGCAAAAAAGTCAAGGTCTATGATCACGAGTCCCTTCCTAATACAGTAGAGATCAACGATGGTGCAGATATTACCTTTACCGATGACTATGAAGTGAATGTCTTCGATAAAGATCGAAAAGTTTATTCTTCAAGTTCTGTGCTTCCTGCCGTGGGATACAATCCAGATGATGGTTTCCAGGTAGGTCTAAGCGCTACTTTCAGTAAATATGGCTTCCGCAGGAATCCTTTTACCGCTCAACATAAGTTTAGGGCCGGGTATTATTTTGCCACTCAAAGTTTTGATTTAAGGTACCGGGGTGAATTTGCTAATGTTTTTGGCGGATATAACTTCCTGTTAAAAGCACATTTTACGAACCCCAGCTACACCCGTAACTTCTTCGGAATGGGAAATGAGACAGAAAATTTTGAAGAGGAATTGGGGAAAGAATTCAACCGCGTGCGCATTAGCAGGATAGGTGGAGAAGCCGGTATTGTGAAAAATACCCCTTTTGGTCGTTACTACCAGTTAACTGCATCTTTTGAAGGCGTACAGATCGAGGAAAGTACAAATCGTTTTCTTTCTGAATCATACATGAAGGACACCAACTTTTTTGACCGCCAGTATTTTGCTGGTCTTGAAGGGGTTTTTCGATACGAAAGTTATGATTACATCCTTAACCCTACTAATGGTATGAAATTCGAATTTATAGGCGGCGGAAAAATTAATACAGGTGAAACTGACAATATTTATGGATACGTCGCACCATATCTCGAATTCTACAAAGCCGTGAGCCGTAATGATAAGTGGGTAATCAATTCTCGGGTGAATGCCGAAGTGCTTTGGGGAGACGACTTTGAATTCTACCAGGCTGCTACAATAGGTGGAGCCGAAAGCTTGAGAGGGTTCAGAGAAGAAAGATTTTCTGGTGAAAGTGCTTTTGTTTGGGGTAACGATTTGAGATACAGTTTTGACGAGTTCAAGACTTCGTTTGTGCCTTTTCAAATAGGTGTTTTTGCAGGTTACGATCTTGGTAGGGTATGGCTTGATGGCGAAGATAGCAACCTGTGGCATGATAGCTATGGCGGCGGATTGTGGGTGACAGGGGCAGAGGCTGTTTCGGCTAAATTTAACCTCTTTTCGGGAGGTGAAAAACTGCGTTTCAGTTTTAGTGTGGGTATGAGCTTTTAATTTCTACGGAAGTAAAATAGATTCTGAAAAATATGAAGTTTGCTCCTGATTATGCAGGATAGCTTCAGCTATCAAAATAAAAATTGAAGGGTGTAAATAATTGACTGGACTGCTAAAAATAGCTTTTCAACCTGCATTTTTAAAGAATAAAATGCGGGTTGAAAAGTATATTAAAATACTCCTGAAAGGCTCCCAGTTTTTGTCATTTTTGAAAGGTGAGGCTCGTGATTATTTTCAGTGTTTATGGTCATTAAACTCAAAAATGTGCTCACACTTGAAGAGTTTCAGCATAGAAATAACTTCTCCTTAGCAACTTTCAAAAATGCCTTGTGTTTTTGCCCTTTTTGAAGGGTGAGATGGGTAAATCATTTGAAATGCTAAATTATGCATCTCCTTCCGCAGAAGGTTTTTGAATATTCAATCTGTTGTTGAATTCGAGTGTGCGAATTGGGAAAGGAATATTAATATCGTGTTGATCATACACCTTCTTAATGGCAATAATTGCACTACTCCTGGCAAAAAGAATGTCCCGGTTGTTGGTTGCAGCACTCCAGAATCTCACTATAAAATTGATGGAGCTGTCGCCAAATTCATTATACATGAATTCTACTTCTTCCCCCTTTTTTTGAGGAAAAAGTTCTGAGATTGTATTTAGTGTAATGGTTTTTACAAGTTCAAGATCAGAATTGTAAGCTACGCCGCAACTCACAGTGATCCTGGAACGTGAGGTACGGGAAAAATTCTTAAAAGGTGCGTCTATGACCTGGGAATTTGGAATAACAACATAATTATTATCGGCTTCCCTAATGACAATACTCCTAAGATTGATTTCTACAACCCTTCCGGCATAACCGTTATTTTCGATCCAGTCGCCAATCTGTAACTCCGGAAGGAAACTCAGCAGGATTCCTGAAAAGGTGTTATTTAACGTGCCTTGTAGTGCAAGACCTACGGCTAAACCCACGACCCCGGCACCGGCCAGTACAGAAGTGAGAATAGTATTTAAATTGAGTAGCCCAAGGGCAACAAAGAAACCTATGGCAATGACAACTACTTTGAGGATCTTAATGGTGATCTCCCGTATAGAGGCCTGTCTTACTTTATACCTGAGTAATTTATCGAGAAGCTTACCCAGGTATTTAGCAGCTAATACAAAAATGATAAAGACCAGTACGGCCAAAATGAAATTAGGCAAACCCAGGATTATAGAATCCAGCCATTCGCCTAATTTCTTCCAAATTCCTTCTACGGAATTTTGTATGTCAAATTCTTCTTGCGACATTCAGCTTTATACCGGCTTATGTTGTTCTGCTGTTTTCATCTTCCAGGCATCCAACATCCAGCTGGTCTTCTCAAGCTCCCGAATGTAAGCACCAATAAGGTCTATAGTACCTTCATCTCCTCCCTTTTCGGCCACCTGTACTACCTGTCGCATCTGTTTTAAGATTGTGCCATGGTCTTTAAGCAGGTTTTCGATCATCTTAGAATCTGAAAGATCTGATTCTGATTCTTTCAGGTTAGATTTCTTTAGATATTCACTTAAATTGCTGGTGGGTTGATATCTTAAGGTAAGTATGCGCTCTGCAATCTCATCAATTTTTATTTTCGCGTCATCGTACAGCTCTTCAAATTTTTCATGAAGGTCAAAGAAATTCTTACCAATTACATTCCAGTGGTAATTACGAAGTTTTTGATAATATAAATGATAATCGGCTAAAAGAACATTAAGTTCCTGAACTGTATTTGACGTCTCTTTGGCGTCTAAACCTAAGTAACTCATAGTTTTTATTTATGGTTTTAAAATTTACTATTCAAATATACAATAATTATACTGTAAATACAAGCTTATTCTGAAGTAGGACGGTTGCTCTTGAGGTCCAGTTTTTTAAGTAATTCTTCTGAAATTTGTCCTGAAGAATAGTTGTACCCATCAAGTAGAACTCCTTTTCTTCCCGAAGAGGTTGTGATGGCATACAAAGTAGCTTCATCACCGGGATTTGAAGGACCTTCAAACCGGTAGACCTCATCTACAACAAAATCCTGAGACAGAAATTTTTCTCTTTCTTCAGGAGATTTTAGTTTCTCATCGAGGAGGTTGAAATCTTCTTCATATCCTTCTTCGGTGCGAAGCATGTTGAGAGTCTGTGATAGGGTTCCTTTTTGTTTCATTATGCGCTTATTTTGGTTCAGGATTAAATTACGCTCCTAATTTGGTGTTTGCAAGCATACGTGCTGGATTAGTAATAATTTAACGCAGCTACTTCCTGCGATCTTTTTTCCTGAAATCCCATAACCCAAGAGGTATGGCTAGAAAGAAAAAGAAATACCAGCCGGTAAGGATGCCAAAGATGGTGATGAGTGCAGCAATAATATAGAACCAATCACTTCTGAAAAACTTCATTTTTACACAACTTTACTATAATTTATAAAAAAGGCTGCAAGTTTCAAACAAAAAATGCAGAATTTCACCCGGCTTTATTAAATTTGTAACTAACCCCTATATGCTTTTTAAATGAAAACCAGAATTACCCTAAAGGAATTGGCCAAATTACTGAACGTTTCTGTTTCGACAGTTTCGAAAGCTTTGAACGATAGCCCCGAGATTAGTCCGAAAACAATTGAAAGGGTTAAAGAACTTGCTGCTCTTCATAAATACCGTCCAAATCCAACTGCGGTCAATTTAAAAAGCAGTAAGAGTGGGACGATTGGGGTGCTGATTCCAAATATAGCAAATTCTTTCTTTGCTAAAGTGCTTTCAGGAATGGAGGCACGTGCACAACGGGAGGGTTTACAGGTGATCACTTATATTTCGAATGAATCACATGATCGGGAAAAGCAAATTTCTGAAATGCTTACTGCGGGTTTTGTAGATGGTGTTCTAATAGCTATAGCCGAAGAAACACAGCGAAAAAAAGATTTTGAGCATATTAGGAATATTATTCAGTATGATATTCCGGTTGTGCTTTACGACCGCATCGATTTTGATATGCCTGTAGATAAGGTAGGAATAGATGATATAAAAGTATTTTATGATGCCACAAGGGATCTTCAGAATAAAGGATTGAAAAAGATAGGCCTGGCTACCTCTGTTCATCACATGGGGGTGGGAAAGGCTCGAATAGAAGGTTATAAGAATGCTTTAAGGGAAGATGATACCTTTTATCTGGCGAATTCGGCCAACTTGGAAAGTTTAAAAGAAAAGACTCTTAAGATGCTATTGGAAGATAAGGTGGAGGCAGTCTTATGTAGTGATTTTGACAGTACTATGCTTACTTATAGACTGGCGTATGAAAATGGTCTTCGAATACCGGAAGACCTTAAAATAATTGGATTCATTCGTGGGGGGCTTGCAAAATATCTTACTCCTTCAGTGAGCTTTGTAGATCAATCTCCCGACAAGATTGGAGCAAAGGCTATGGATATTCTTATTAGCCGAATCAATAAAAAAAATACCGGGCCAAAAGAAAAGATACTCATTGCGACAGAAGTGGTGCATTATGAGTCGACTCAATTTTAAAAATAATGAGGTTCTTTAAGAGGAAATTAATAAATACCTTTTATGAAAATTTTACCTTTGGCAGGTAAAATTTAAACCAACCCAAATTTCATTTAATGAACAGCAAACAATTTGAATTGCTCAGTTCTTCAAAAGTATTAGTTACAGGTGGCGCAGGATTTATTGGCTCTAACTTATGTGAAGCTCTCCTGGATTTAAATGCCAATGTAGTATGTCTCGATAATTTCGCAACTGGAAAAAGAGAGAATCTTTCAGCAATTAAAGATCATGAAAATTTTACTTTAATAGAAGGGGATATTCGTAACCTTGAGGATTGCAAAAAAGCCGTTTCCGGAGTAGATTTTGTATTGCATGAAGCAGCACTGGGTTCTGTTCCCAGGTCTATAAACGATCCTATTACAAGCAATGAAGTGAATATTTCAGGTTTTCTGAATATGTTAGTAGCTTCGCAAGATGCTGGTGTGAAAAGGTTTGTTTATGCAGCCAGTTCTTCTACTTATGGCGATTCTGAAGCACTTCCGAAGGTTGAAGATCACATTGGTAAACCTTTATCTCCTTATGCTATTACTAAATACGTAAATGAGCTATATGCCGATATCTTCCATACAACTTATGGACTTGATACCATAGGCCTTAGGTACTTTAATGTTTTTGGAAGGAAGCAGGATCCACATGGTGCTTATGCTGCTGTGATCCCTAAGTTCGTAATTCAGTTTATGAATCACGAGAGTCCGGTCATCAATGGAGATGGTACCTATTCCAGGGATTTCACTTATATAGACAATGTGATTCAAATGAACTTGCTAGCTTTGACTACAGACAATAAAGAAGCACTAAATCAGGTTTATAATACTGCAGTAGGGGATAGGACGAATCTAAAAGAATTGACCCAGCTACTTAAAAAATACCTTTCGAAATATGATTCCGAAATTTCCAATGTAGAAGTTGAGCATGGCCCAAATCGCGCCGGGGATATACCTCATTCCCTGGCTTCTATAGATAAAGCAAAAACTTTGTTAGGATATGATCCACAATATAAAATAGAAGCGGGACTGAAAGAAGCTGTGGAGTGGTATTATAAGAATTTATAGAAGAAAATATGAAAAATAAAAAAATAGCTGTAGTTGGACTTGGTTATGTCGGGCTGCCGTTGGCAAGATTATTCGCAACAAAGTATTCTGTTGTAGGATTTGATATTAATAAAAAAAGAGTTGAAGAGCTACGTCAGGGAAAAGATACCACCTTAGAGGTGGAGAACGATGTTCTTCAATCTGTACTTAAAGAGACTCCTTCCGAAGAAAATGGGCTTTTTTGTAGTGCAGATCTGGAAGATATTAGAGATTGTAGCTATTATGTGATCACCGTACCTACTCCCGTTGACAAAAACAACCGCCCCGATCTTACGCCTTTGTACAAGAGCAGCGAATCTGTGGGTAAGGTGTTAGAAAAAGGTGATATAGTGATATATGAATCGACAGTATTTCCTGGGGCTACTGAAGATGAGTGTGTGCCGGTACTTGAAAGTAGCAGCGGATTAAAATATAATGAAGATTTCTTCGTAGGATATTCCCCTGAAAGAATAAATCCGGGAGATAAAGAACACACTGTTGAAAAAATATTAAAGGTCACAGCAGGATCAACACCGGAAATTGGAAAAAAGGTAAATGAACTTTACGCCTCTGTTATTACAGCCGGAACTCACCTCGCACCTACTATTAAGGTGGCGGAAGCAGCAAAGGTTATTGAAAATTCTCAAAGAGATATTAATATCGCCTTTGTTAATGAATTAGCAAAGATCTTTAATATGATGAAGATTGATACGCAGGCGGTACTTGAAGCTGCCGGTACCAAGTGGAATTTTCTTCCTTTCAAACCAGGGCTTGTAGGCGGACATTGTATAGGTGTAGATCCATATTACCTGGCACAAAAAGCACAGGAGATAGGTTATCATCCCGAGATCATTCTGGCCGGTAGGCGCATGAATGATTCTATGGGGCAGTACGTAGCTTCAGAAGTAGTTAAGTTGATGCTGCAGAATGACCAAAAGGTGAAGGGCGCGAATATTCTGGTTATGGGAATAACATTTAAAGAGAATTGCCCTGATGTGCGCAATACGAAAGTTGTTGATGTCATAAAAAATCTAAAGGAATACGGAACAAATGTGATAATATATGACCCTCTTGCAGACCCTGAAGAAGTGCAGCATGAGTACGGTCTTGTTACAACAAAGGATCTTCCGGAGGGAAAATTCGAAGCTATTGTGCTGACTGTTGCGCATAAAGAATTCCTTGATCTGGATCTGAATAAGCTAAAGAACGGGCAGACGGTGGTTTATGATGTAAAGGGAGTCCTGGGAGATAAATGTGATAAGAAGCTGTGATTAGGGATTAGTTAATTAGGGAATGGTTAATTGGGGATTGGTGATTTGGGATGAGCTAATTAGTTGTGGGGACATCCGGACTAGAGAATGATCTTATAGATTAGTAAAGATAATGTTGTTAGAAAAATAAAACCAATTAACTAATTTACTCGTTAACCAATTAACCCGAACCAATGGCTGGTAATTTCGAGAAACTGGAGTGCTGGAAAAAGTGTTTTGAGCTTAAGCCTTTTATAAAAGAAAAAGTTCTTACAGCTTTACCGGATTCTGAAAAATTCTATTTGCGGTCGCAATTATTGAGAGTATCCCGATCAGCAACTGCAAATATTGCTGAAGGATGGGGGCGTTTTCATTACAAAGAAAACATCAAATTTCTTCTGAATGCCCGGGGATCCGTGGCTGAAATTTTTAGATCATGCTATTGAAGCACGTTCCTGGAACTATATCACAGAAGAAGTTTTAGAAGGAATAAGAAATTTAACAGACTCCTGTATAAGGTTGTTAAATGGTTATATAAAATATCTAAGAAAACAGAATGAATTAAATGGCTGATTAGGATAGAAGGAGGTAATCTAATTAACCTATTAACCAATCACCAATTAACTATAATTAAAATGAAAATAAAAAATATTTGCTGCATCGGTGCCGGTTATGTAGGTGGTCCCACTATGGCAGTAATAGCGCAGAAATGTCCGGGTGTTAAAGTAACTGTGGTTGATATCAATGAGAAAAGGATCAACCAATGGAATGATCGCGATGTAGAGAAGATACCTATTTATGAGCCGGGGCTTTCAGAAATTGTAAGGGAAACAAAGGATAAAAATCTTTTCTTTTCAACAGATGTAGATAAAGCTATTGATGAAGCCGATATGATCTTTATTTCGGTGAATACCCCCACCAAGACCTACGGAATTGGAAAAGGAATGGCGGCCGATTTAAAATACATTGAGCTTTGTGCCAGGCAAATTGCAGCAGTGGCAAAGGACGACAAAATTGTGATTGAAAAATCAACATTGCCAGTTAGAACTGCAGCTGCTCTGAAGAATATTTTAGACAATACAGGGAATGGTGTAAAATACCAAATCCTTTCAAACCCGGAATTTCTGGCTGAAGGAACTGCTGTCGAAGATCTTATGAGCCCCGATAGGGTTTTGATTGGAGGTGATATAGATAGTGAGGAGGGTAGGGAAGCTATGCAAGCCCTTGTAAATATTTATGCATCCTGGGTACCTAAAGAAAAGATACTCACTACAAATGTTTGGTCTTCAGAACTTTCAAAATTGACAGCTAATGCTTTCCTTGCTCAGAGAGTTTCTTCTATAAATGCCATGTCAGAACTTTGTGAAAAAACTGGAGCTGATATAAATGAAGTTTCTAAAGCTATAGGAATGGATAGTAGGATAGGTTCCAAGTTTTTAAAGGCTTCTGTTGGTTTTGGAGGTTCTTGTTTTCAAAAGGACATTCTCAACCTGGTATACATAGCCCGTACCTTTAATTTAACTGAGGTAGCAGATTACTGGGAGCAGGTTATTACCATGAACGATCATCAGAAAAGGCGTTTTGCAGCCAATATGGTCCAGACGATGTTCAATACCGTGGCCGGTAAGAAAATCGCAATTTTAGGGTGGGCTTTTAAAAAGGATACCAATGACACGCGAGAATCTGCCGCGATTTATGTCGCTGATTACCTTTTGAATGAACAAGCCGAAATAGTGGTATACGATCCAAAAGTAACCGAAGAACAAATCTATTCTGATCTTAATTACCTTGGAAGTCGCAGTGGGGACGCCAACAGGCAAGCCGTAACTGTGGTAAATTCTGCAATGGAAGCTTGTGAAGATGCTCACGCTATTGCTGTACTCACAGAATGGGATGAATTCAAAAAACTTGACTGGAAAAAGATTTATGATCAAATGCTTAAACCTGCATTTTTGTTCGATGGGAGAAGACTTTTAGAGCCTAAAACCAAGAAAGAGATTGGGTTTGAATTCTATGCAATAGGAAATTAATAAAGTGGAAAGAGGATCATAAAGCCTATTAAAGAGATAGATATATCTTTTTTATGTTTCTCTTTCTCTGTTTCTACAGGTTTCGGTATATTTAGCCCCTCTATGAAAAATCAATTAAGAACAGCTATAGAGGCTTCCATCGCAGCCGGTAGGGAGATCATGAAAATTTATGAGCAGAAGGATCTTCAGGTTGAATTGAAGGAAGACGATTCTCCTCTAACCATTGCCGATCGAAGAGCGAATGATATTATTAATGAGTTTCTAATTCCTTCAGGGATACCTGTAATAAGTGAAGAGAACATCCAGCTTTCTTTTGAAGAGAGAAAAAGCTGGCAAAGATGTTGGATTGTAGATCCGTTAGATGGAACCAAGGAATTTATCAAAAGGAATGGTGAGTTTACCGTTAATATTGCTCTGGTACTTGAAGGAAATCCTGTGTTGGGGGTAATTTATGCTCCTGCTCTAAAGTCGCTATATTTTGCTGATGTGTCTGAATCTAAGGCTTTTCAGGTTACCCTAGGAAATGAAGATGTAGACGTAGATCAGATTCTTCTTAATGCAAGCCAAATCTTTCCTCAACAAGCAGGATCTGAAATTAAAGTTGTGGGTAGTAGGTCGCATATGAACCAGGCTACTCTTGATTTCATTGAAAAGCTCAAAGAAGAAGGGAAAGAAGTGAAAGTGTTATCTAAAGGAAGTTCGCTTAAGTTTTGTTTACTTGCCGAGGGTGCAGCTCATGTTTATCCTAGATTTGGCCCAACAATGGAATGGGATACCGCCGCCGGGCAGGCTATTTGTGAAGCTGTTGGCTTTACCTGTAGATGGGCAGCTTCAGGAGAGCGTATCACTTACAACAGGGAAAACCTTAAAAACGACCATTTTTCTGTTGTTTATGAAGGATAGATCTTATAAAAGGCATTTAGCTAAAACAATTACGTGGAGAATCGTCGGAACCATGGATACTTTTTTCCTGGCCTGGATGATTTCCGGAGATCCCTTTGCAAGTCTTAAAATTGGTTTGGCCGAGGTAATAACTAAAATGACTCTATATTATTTTCATGAAAGATTATGGTTTAAAGGGGAATTCTTGGCATCCTCAGGGAAATGGAGTAGTAGAAAAAGACATTTTGCAAAGACCATTTCCTGGAGAATAGTAGGAACAGTCGATACTATGCTGCTTGCCTGGATAATCACAGGGAATCCTGTTACGGGATTAAAAATAGGATTGGCTGAAGTGGTGACAAAAATGTTGCTTTACTATTTTCACGAAAGAGCATGGTACAGGATTGATTATGGAGTAGCCAACAAAAGGAAATCAAAAAAGTCTAAGATGAATATTCTTACCTCTAATAAATAGAAAGCTGTCATAGCATGAAAAAAAATATTGTTGAACATAACTATAGTGTTTCGAGGGAAGATCGAACCAAAAAGCATAAGCACCAATCTATGGTTGTTTGGTTTACAGGGCTTTCAGGTTCAGGAAAATCAACTATTGCAAACAGTCTCGAAAAACGCCTTTTTAGAGAGGGAATATCTACTTATTCTCTTGACGGGGATAACATCCGCAGCGGACTGAGTAAAGGTTTAAGTTTTAGCAGGGAAGACCGTCATGAAAATAACCGCAGAATAGCAGAAGTCGCTAAACTGTTCGTTGACGCAGGAATAGTAACTATAGGTGCTTTTATATCTCCTCTAAAGAAGGACAGGACCCAGGCAAAGGATATTATTGGGAGAGATAATTTTGTTGAAGTATTTGTAAATACTCCGCTTGAGGTTTGCGAAGAGAGGGATGTAAAAGGCTTTTATAAAAAAGCCAGACAGGGAGAAATAAAGAATTTTACGGGCATAAGTGCTCCTTATGAAGCCCCTGAAAATCCAGATATTAAAATTAATACCGAGGAGGAATCTGTAGAAGAAGCTGTCGAGAGACTTTATGAATTTCTGCAAAAAAAATTGAAATTTGATGAGTAAATATTATTTAAACTATCTTGATGAGTTAGAATCTGAAGCTATCTTTATTCTAAGAGAGGTTTGGGCTCAATTTGAAAATCCGGTGATTTTGTTTTCCGGTGGTAAGGATTCTATTCTTGTTACTCATCTGGCAAAAAAGGCATTTTTCCCCGCTAAAATTCCTTTTGCTTTACTGCATGTAGATACAGGGCATAACTTTCCTGAAACAATACAATTCAGAGATGATCTCGTGAAGGAATTGGGAGTAAATTTACTTGTAGGATCGGTCCAGGAATCTATAGATAAAGGAAGAGTTGCAGAAGAAAAAGGTAAGAATGCTACCAGAAATGCGCTTCAAATTACCACTTTATTAGATGCTATTGAAGAGCATAAAGTTGATTGTGCTATAGGGGGAGGAAGAAGGGATGAAGAAAAAGCCAGAGCAAAAGAGCGATTCTTTTCTCACCGCAATGATTTTGGGGAGTGGGATCCCAAAAACCAACGCCCGGAACTATGGACCCTTTTGAATGGAAAACACTTCGAAGGAGAACACTTTAGGGCTTTTCCTATAAGTAACTGGACTGAAATGGATGTGTGGAATTACATAAAAAGAGAAAATATAAGTATTCCATCTCTTTATATTGCTCACGATAGGGAAGTGGTGTGGAGGAATAATTCCTGGATTCCTGTTTCTGAATTTCTAAAGTTGGGGCCAGATGAAAAAATTGAAACTAAAAAGATTCGGTTTAGAACACTTGGTGATATTACTATTACTGGAGGAATAGAATCTGAAGCCGACACGCTGGAGAAAATTGTACAGGAGGTCTCTGCAATGCGCAAGACAGAAAGAGGAGATAGGAGTGATGATAAAAGGAGTGAGACTGCAATGGAAGATAGAAAGAAGCAGGGATATTTTTAGAAAATTAATTCCTTTATCCCCTGCCCTAAAGGGAGGGAATTAATTTTACAATTATTCAATTTAAAGATTTTCCGGTTCCCTTTAGGGTTAGGGTAAAACGGAAAATCAGGGAAAATATTAAATAATGCAAATTAATAATAATCAGTTACTACGCTTTACCACTGCAGGCTCTGTCGATGACGGGAAATCTACCCTTATTGGCCGACTTTTGTACGACTCAAAATCAATCTTTGAAGATCAACTGGAGTCGGTAAGTGCTACCAGTGCCAAAAAGGGGCATAAGGGTGTAGATCTTGCTCTGTTTACAGACGGACTAAGGGATGAAAGGGAGCAGGGAATAACCATAGACGTTGCTTACAGGTATTTTACAACACCCAGGAGAAAATTTATAATCGCGGATACCCCGGGGCATATCCAGTATACCCGGAATATGGTGACCGGAGCATCTACGGCAAATGCTGCTGTTATACTCATTGATGCACGTCATGGGGTTATAGAGCAGACCAAGAGACATGCTTTTATTGCTTCTTTGTTGAATATTCCACATCTTATAGTATGTGTTAACAAGATGGACCTTGTCGACTTCAGCGAGCAAAGGTTCAATGAAATTATTTCGCAATTTGAAGAGTTTTCTTCAAAGCTGCTTATGAAGGATGTGAGGTTTATACCTATCAGTGCCCTTGACGGAGATAATGTGGTTAATCAATCCCAGAATATGTCCTGGTATCAGGGAGGAACACTCCTCCATATATTAGAGACACTTCACATTAGCAGTGATGTTAATAAGATTGACGCCCGCTTTCCCGTACAAACTGTTCTGAGGCCTCAGAATGAGAAGTATCGGGATTATAGAGGTTACGCCGGAAGAGTTGCCAGCGGAATATATAGAGTTGGAGATGACGTGGCAGTCCTGCCCTCTGGATTCACTTCTAAAATAAAGTCCATAAATACTGGTGACATTGAGGTACAGGAGGCATTTGCACCAATGTCTGTAGCAATGACCCTGGAGGATGATATCGATGTGAGCAGAGGGGATATGATCGTAAAAGTAAATAACCAACCGGAGCTTATCCAGGAATTTGATGTTATGTTATGCTGGCTTCATGATGATGCAGCAAGGCCCAGAGCCAAATATACTATCATGCATACGACTAATGAGCAGAGGGCGATAATCAAGGAGGTTGTATATAAGGTTGATATTAATACCTATGATAGAATAGCTGATGACAATAATTTATTAAGAAATGATATTGCCAGGGTTAAATTAAGATGTACAAGACCTGTAATGTCTGACTCTTATCGAGAGAACCGTAATACAGGTAGTGTTATTCTTATCGATGAGAGCACTAATGAAACAGTGGCAGCCGGGATGGTAGTTTAAAGTCTATTTCGTCTTTGTTTGTGGTGTGTTAACAATAAACTTCAATAAACGTTTTAAAGCAGAATAGCCCGTCTCTTCTGCTTTAAAATATCTTGAATAAGATTCCTTTTCGTAGTTTTGGGTAGTACCAAACTGTGGTCTTCTAAATGCCATTTTTGGATCCTGATCAAAAATAGAGAGCAAGAATTTTTCCAGGGTTTCCTCCCTTAAGTTAAAAGGAGTAATGTTATTTCGGAAGGGAGGTTCGTTTAATATTTTTAGTGCCAGTTCATCATTTTCATCAATTTCTTGAACTTTTTTCACGACCTCTTCAAAACTTCCGAAGTCATGACAGTTTATAAAAGATTGAGGATTAAAATCTTTAGTGGCTTCGGGGTTTCCCCAGTAAATTGGAATGCTATTGCTTATATAAGCATGCATTAATTTTTCTGTGGTATAACCGGGGGAAGAAGAATTTTCGAATGCTATGGTAAATTTGCATTTGGACTGAAAGGAAAGTTTTGTGTACATCCAGTCATTTTCAAATCTTTCGCCAACATCCATCGTAGAATTATTGCGATGCTTTCCGGGGGAAGAGATGCTTTTATAGGTGCCTAAAATGTCAAAAAAATCATCCCTTGCCGGGTCGGCCTGAGAATTTGCATAAATAAAATTGCAGAAATACTCCTTATTTTTAAGATTAGTTAGCGTATGATTCTTCGGAAGAGTTAGTTTTTCCACTTGATCGCGAAGCATAGCAAAGTTTGGGAATCTCAAATATCTATGTTCAAAATCCACGTAATGGAATCCTATTGCATAATCACACAGGTTAAAATCAGGAACAAGATTTTCTCCGGTATAATATATCCTGAGGCTATTCTGGTATTTAAGAAAGTTTCGGCTGTAACAGGAATAAATTAGATAGTCAGGATTCTCTGGATCAAGGACCAGTTCATAATGACGCTTTAATAAATGGTATAAATAATTATCTAAAGGGTCAAAACCTTTATAGAAGTCGGTGAACCAAATTTTTTTCTGTTGTTTATTAGAGATACCTGTTTTACTTTTACTCATCACCATAACAACCACTTTTTATAATCTATACCTGTGCATTTTTCTTCTCCCATTCTCATTCCCAGGTAATTCCCTGGTCCTGAACTGTAGGTGCCTATAAAGTGCTCAGAGGTAGCGCAAATATCAATACTGGCTAACAATTTTAATAATCTCAAATACTTTTCCTTCTTACTAAGGAGGAGAAAATCGGAATGGACATAACCTTCTTCTGAGTCGGAACACAAAGTCATAAAATTCCAGTGGGGATAATTTTCATTAAGTTGCCGGATCAGGCGGTAATCATCTGTTATAACAAATACGTTTTTAGAAATATTGAGTTTTATGGCTTCTTCCATATAATTCTTAATAGAAAATATTTCCTTTTCTTTTGTTTTATCTCCTGCACGAATGTGCATGCTAATATATTTCTCAGGTAAACCTATAGTAGCTATTTGTTCATCAATATAAGTTTTAGCAGGCTCGTTATAGCGCCATACCATATTTATTATAGTTTGAGCAGCTTGAGGAAGGGAGGCATTTAGTATATTTAATTCAGGAATGGTGAAAATTTCAGATTCAAATTCCCTGCTTCGAAAACTGTTCCAGATATCCTGTGTCAAATATTGATTACCTGATATGATTTTTAGAAAAGAAGGAGGAAAAACTTTTGCCTGCTCCATTTGGTATGCTCTCCTGTTATATCTACTGTGCAGAAAGAAGCCTGTTTCTTCGCAAAAGGGTAAAAAGAAGTCTTTCCATCCTTCTTTATAAGATAAGTTTCCTCTTCTGGAATATAGTGTGAATTTTATCTTGTGTTGTAGACAGTACAAGACGGCAAAAATCAAGTTATTAAATTCTGAAAAAAAACCTCCATTTGCTCCCAGATGAAAGGTGAGTTTCTGGTCAAAAGAATTATTTAGATCTTTATACTTCTGAAGGATTTCAGTTTTCTTAGTTGACTCCAAGGCGCTATTACTTACATCCAAAATTAAGGATTAAAATTCACATTATGCTTTTTTGACTCAGTTCGGTCTTTTTTAGGGAATATGTTTTACTTTCGTTCCATCTTTTCAAGGTAACTCACAAAATCAATGGCATTAAGAAAAGTTGTTACGTCTGGCCTGGTATGGACTTTTGCTCAACAGTTCGGAAATCAACTCATCGGTTTTTTTGTTTCTTTGGTTTTGGCAAGAATTCTACTTCCGGAAGAATTTGGATTAATAGCCATGATAGCTGTTTTTGTAGCTGTAGGGAATGGAATATTAGACAGCGGGTTGAGCTTGTCTATTATTCGTGATACTGAAGCGAGCGACCGGGATTTTTCTACTGTTTTCATTTTTAATGTTTTTGCCGGTACGATCATTTATATGGTGGTTTTTGCAGTAGCCCCTTTTATTGCACAATTTTATGATCAGGAAATATTGACTGATGTGATAAGAGTTTATTGTATAACCTTTATCTTTTCTGCTGCAACTTCGGTACATCTAGCTTTGTTTACCCGCAACATGAATTTTAAAATTCAAACCCTTACGGCTATTCCTGCGGCAATAGTAGGTGGTGTTTTGGGAATTTATATGGCTGTGCAGGGATTTGGGGTTTGGAGTCTTGTTTATAGCAATTTATTGAACTCTGTAGTTAGTTTTGTACTTATTTGGAAGTATTCTCCGTGGTTTCCATCAGGAGTTTTTGATAAGATACTTTTTATAAAACACTGGAAATATGGCTATAAGCTTGGTCTCGCAAATTTACTGAACAGGATTTTTAATAATTTATATCTGGTAGTAATAGGAAAATATTTTTCTCCGGTCTTGCTCGGTTTTTATAGTCGTGCAGAAAGTACTAAACAACTTCCATTGAGCAATATTGAGAGGGCCCTTAACAAGGTTAGTTTTCCCATGTTTGTAGGTATTAAAAATGATAGGAAACGTTTAAAGGATGTATTTAGAAGACTTTTGAAAATGGTTATTTTTGTAGTAAGCCCCGTTTTATTGATCAGCGCTGCATTGGGGAACCCATTATTCAGATTTCTCTTTACTGAAAAGTGGGTGCCTGCGGTGCCTTATTTTCAAATTCTCTGTTTGGGTGGATTACTGTTGCCTTTACATAGTTATAATTTGAGTTTATTAAATATATACGGAAGAAGTGATCTTTTTCTTAAGTTGGAGTTCATAAAGAAGATTTTAATTGTGGGATCTATATTTTTAATTATTCCTTTTGGCATATATGGGTTGTTGTGGGGGCAGGTAGTATTGTCTATTATAGCCTATTTTGTAAATGCTTATTATACGCAAAAATTTATTTCTTATCCCTTAAGTACTCAACTACTGGATGTTCTTCCAATTTATTTGATCACAGTTTTAAGTGCCTCATTAGTCTGGTTTGGAGATCAGTTTTTTTTCTTTGAATTATCCGATATTATCAGATTGTTAATAGGAGTCTGTATAGGTTTGGGAGGGTATTTTCTTCTTTCAATTGTGGGAAGATTTCAGCAATTATCACAGTTGAAAGATTTAATAACCAATAAGATTGAAAATAAATAATCTTAACGAAAGACAAATTTTAGTATGATTTCACACGATAATTTATAGATGTACAGTCAATGATAAATGTGACAAAAACTTTTCTTCCTCCTCTTGAGGAGTATCAAAAATATTTGCAACAGATATGGGAATCCAATCAGATTGCCAATGGGGGGAAACTGTGGTTTGAATTAAAAGAAAAACTTGAGAAATATCTCGGTTCTCCCAATCTTATTCTTACCGCTAATGGTACTTTACCTTTACAAATTGCTTTAAAGGTCCTTGCGGGTAATGGTGAAGTGATAACTACTCCCTTTAGCTACGTGGCTACCACCGCCGCCATTGTTTGGGAGAACTGTACACCTGTTTTTGTAGATATTCACCCTGAATTCTTAACTATTGACGAAACTAAGATCGAAGCTGCAATCACTGAGAAAACGACGGCCATCCTTGCAACTCATGTCTTCGGAAATCCCTGTAACGTGGAGGAGACCGATAGAATAGCCAAAAAGCACGGACTAAAGGTGATCTATGATGCAGCGCATTGTTTTGGAGTAAAATACAAAGACCAGTCGATCTTTAATTATGGAGATGTAAGCACCTGTAGTTTTCATGCTACAAAAATATTTCATACAGGAGAGGGAGGCGCTATGTTCTGTAAAGATCCCCAACTATACGAGGAGCTATTTTACAGGCACAATTTTGGACACAAAAACGCAACGGAGTTTTCAGGATTGGGAATCAATGCAAAAATGAACGAACTACAGGCCGCCATGGGATTAGCCGTTTTACCCTATGTTGATTCCGATATAACACAAAGAAAAGTGATCTATGACTTTTACAAAGAAGCTTTTATAGATACTCAGCTTAATATGATCAAACTTCGTGATGGTGTAAAATGGAACTACAGCTATTTTCCGGTAATTTTTTCTCATGAAAATGAACTTTTAAAAGTACAGAAGGCTCTGAATAAAAAAGAGATTTTTCCAAGGCGATATTTTTATCCTTCCTTAAATTCTCTGGAATATGTTCAAAAAAAAATATGTTTAAATTCAGAAGATATTAGTAGCAGGATCTTATGTTTGCCACTATACGGCAGCTTAAACATTCATCAATTGGAAATTATCACCAGGAGTATAGAAGAGATATTAAAACAGTAATCTTAGTAAGATTAATTTGTTTACCAAAACCTAAATAACTGGATTCCACTAATCATGTCCTACTTGTGATATTAAATTGAATTGAATTGACCTTTACTTCAATCAACTTTGCCGTTTTTTTACCTGTTGTCTTTCTACTCTACTGGTTCGTTTGCCGTAAAACTCCTCGATCTCAAAATGTTTTGTTATTGGCAGCTAGTTATCTCTTCTACGGGTGGTGGGATTGGAGATTTCTTTCTCTAATCATCTTCAGCAGTTTAGTGGACTTTTTAATTGGTCTAGCCTTAGAGAAAGAAAAAAGCCCCTGTAGTGGAAAAATTCTTCTTGGGATGAGTTTGGTGGTAAATCTAGGATTGTTGGGGTTTTTTAAATACTTTAATTTCTTTTTAGACTCGTTGTACGACGTTATTCCGGGACTGCAGGCCATATTGGGGTTTAATACCCTGAACATAATTCTTCCTGTTGGTATCAGTTTCTATACTTTTCAAACCCTTAGTTATACAATAGACGTTTATAAGAAGAGAATAAATGCTACAAACGATTATATCTCTTTTGCTACATTTGTTGGCTTTTTCCCACAATTAGTTGCCGGTCCCATTGAAAGAGCTACTAATTTACTCCCTCAGTTTCAGAGACTCCGGATTTTTAGTTACAAAGAGGCTGTTGAGGGACTGAGGCAGATTCTCTGGGGTTTGTTCAAAAAGATGGTCATAGCAGATAACTGTGCTGTTTTTGCTAACCTTATCTTTGACAATCCTGGGAGTTTTTCCGGAAGCACATTACTTTTAGGTGCTGTTTTCTTCTCCTTTCAGATCTATGGAGATTTTTCAGGCTACTCAGATATAGCAATTGGCACCTCGAAACTTTTTGGAATTAACCTGATGCAGAACTTTTCCTATCCCTATTTCTCGAGAGATTTTGCTGAATTCTGGAGGAGATGGCACATCTCACTCTCAACCTGGTTCAGAGATTATTTATATATCCCTTTAGGTGGAAGCAGGGGTTCTAAGTTGGAGACAGTCAGGAATATTCTCTTAATCTTCTTAATTAGTGGATTGTGGCATGGCGCTAACTGGACGTTCCTGGCCTGGGGAGGATTAAACGCATTTTTCTTTTTTCCTTTACTTCTGAAAAATTTGAATAGAAAAAATCTAAAGATCGTTGCCCATAATAGATCATTACCAACACTCCAGGAATTTTTCTCTATGGTAGCCACCTTCTTCATGATAACTTTAACCTGGTGTTTTTTCAGGGCAGAAGATCTTCCACATGGAATTCAATTTATCTCAAAAATTTTTTCAGCTTCCTTTTTCACTTTCCCTGATTTTCCGGGTAAGAAGGATGCTTTAATAACAGCTTTTTTAATTGTTCTGTTAGTCATTATAGAGTGGGTGGGAAGGAAAAAGAAATTTCCCCTTGAAGATTTAAATATTGCACGACCGGTAAGACATCTTGTTTATTACAGTCTTATTTTGGCTATTATTGTATTTTCTGCTCCCAAACAGGAATTTATTTACTTTCAATTTTAATATATGGAATTAAAGATATTCCTTAGAAGGCTCACTATATACGCTTGTCTCTTTATTGGTTTTTTTGTCCTTGTTTTTCTTCTGGAGAAGAATCTTGGTTATTGGGACATAGGGAGCGACAAAAGAATCCTTGTTGTGGGTCATTCTCATCCCGAAACTGCAATTAATGATTCTCTTATTGATGGACTGGTAAATCTGGCATCATCTGGAGAGGCGTATAATTATAATTTTTATAAAATGCGGTATGTTTTGGAAAACAATCCTCAAATTGAAATAGTGCTAGTTGAATTCACGAATAACAATATTGAACCGGGACAGGATCTTTGGATCACTGGGGATGAGAAAATGGGATATTATTTACCGCAGCGAATTCAATTTATGAGTTTTAAGGAGGTGAGTTTCCTTTACAATGAAAATCGGGAAACCTTTAAAAATTCACTGCTGCCAATCATCCGGAAAAGACTCACATATTTAACAAGAGGCTTCAGTTATAATGGGGAATTGGGAGGCTATAGACATCTAAATGCTAAATTTCCTGATTCGCTTCTAAGGCAGCAGAGGGTTAGGAGTTCCAGCACTAAAGTTGCTGAGTTGAACATTAGTTTCCTTAAAAGTTTGATAGATTTCTGCGAAAAGAGAAATATAGAGGTGTTACTTATTAGAAGTCCCTTGCATAGCAGTTATTCTCGAAATAATGAAGAAATTCTCCGGGAAATCTTATCTTCCAATTTTAGCAATATAGAGTTTCTGGATTTCTCAAATTTTCCACTTAAGAATGAACATTTTGCAGATATGGAGCACCTCAACTCTGGTGGAGCAAATATCTTTTCCAACTGGTTAAATGATCAGATCAAATCCGGACTACTGGAAAGCCCTCAAAAGGAAATGTATATTAATCAAGCGATAAAGAGCAGGTCTGTTGGAATGCAAAAAAACGAAGATGATATATAGAAGATATGGCTTCCTTTTTAGTGCTATACTCTTTTGCCTTTCCTTTCACATTTCTTTATGATAAAAACCTTTAGCTAAAGGAATCTGAACCTGTATATTTGCAATCATTTTAAAAAACTCTTTTATAATACGAAGATTATGCTTGCAGGTGTTCAAGTCTAGAAGTCGTAAATCACCAGGAATCGTTGAGCTAATTAAAATAAAATAATTTTATCTACTCTATTAAACATAATCAATAATGAAAGGAATTATCCTCGCTGGTGGATCGGGAACCCGCCTTTATCCCATAACTATAGCCGTTAGTAAACAACTATTACCGGTGTATGATAAACCAATGATCTATTATCCGTTATCGGTACTCATGCTTGCCGGAATTAAGGAAATTCTGTTTATTACCACCCCACACGACCAGGAATCATTTAAAAAACTATTGGGAGATGGATCGCAGGTAGGTTGTAAGTTCGAGTATGCAGTACAAGAAGAACCTAATGGGTTGGCAGAAGCTTTTCTTATAGGGGAAGAATTTATTGGAGATGAGAAGGTTGCCCTGGCACTTGGAGATAATATTTTTCATGGAAATGGGCTTGGCAGTCTTTTGCGAAGTAAGGTAGATATAGACGGTGCTTCAATTTTTGCTTACCATGTAAAGGATCCCCAGCGTTATGGAGTGGTAGAGTTTGATGAAAATTATAAGGCTATTAGTATAGAAGAAAAACCAGAAACGCCAAAATCTAAGTATGCTGTTCCTGGTCTTTATTTTTATGATAATCGGGTTGTTGAATATGCCAAAAACGTAGAGCCATCAGCTCGGGGTGAAAAGGAAATTTCTACCATAAACCAAATGTACCTGGATGAAGGTGCTTTAGAGGTAGGAGTGATGACGCGAGGGATGAGTTGGTTTGACACCGGTACGGTAGAGTCTCTAGATGATGCTACAGAGTTTATACGAGTATTGCAAAACAGACAAAGTACTATGATTGGATGTATAGAGGAAGTAGCCCTGATTCATAAATTTATTACCCAAGAAAAGTTTGAAAAGGCCATTAAAAAATATGGGAAAAGTAAGTACGGCGTTTATTTAGAAGAAATAATCAAGTGATTATAAATTAATTATTACACTTCAAATGGGCAAATTTTTCAACCTTTTCAAGAAAGCTTATAATAAGAAAATAGATGCTTCTGGTCTTGCTATTTTTAGGGTTCTTTATGGTGTGGTTTTGTTATGTGATATTGTCCAGTTATATTATTATAGGCATTTGATTTTTGATAAAATACCTTATTTAGAGCCGGCTGAAATAAGTTATGGAATTCCTTTAATTTTATGGATGCTATCTGTAGTTTTTCTTGTTTTTGGACTTTTTACGAAACAATCTGCAATTATTAATTATATATTCTCGTTAGTTTTTATTGCCACTATAGATACTTACGAATATCATATGTATTATATATATATGGCGATAAATTTTCTTTTAATATTCCTGAATACTCATAAAGTATTTTCTTTAGATAATTTAATTAAAAAGTTAAAGTATTCTAATACTAGATTTGATTATACTCCCAGTCGTAAGACTTCAGTTTTAAATTATTACATTTTTATACTATTAGGAATAGGATTTACTTATTTCGATTCAGTTTTTTATAAGTTTTCCTCTCCACTTTGGCTACAGGGACTTGGTGTCTGGCTACCATCTTCAGTACCGCAAATTACTCACGTTAACTTAACTTGGATTCTGAATCAGAAATGGTTAATGCTATTCTTGGGTTATGTAACACTAATTTTTGAAACTATTTTCATTCTTACTTTTTATAGAAAGTATTGGAGAATACCTTTACTTATAATTGGCATTGGCTTGCATTTGGGAATAGTATTATTTTTTCCTATCCCGAGGTTTGGCTTAGGAATGATAGCTTTATACTTATTAATGGTACCCGTTAGTTTTTGGGTATGGTGCAGGTCTAAAATAACTTTTAAGAGCCCGAAACTAGTTTTTTATTATGATGAGGAATGTCCCTTATGTAATAGAACTAAAATCGTACTGGGACATTTTGATTATTTAAAAGCAATAGAGTTTAAAGGTGTACAAACTTATGGATTTGAAGATGAGCGCTTAAAGGATCGTTCTAAAGAAGATCTTTTAAATAACATATATTCGATCACTAGATCACATAAAATTCTATACGGAATAGATACCTATAGGGCTTCTTTTAAATATATAGTTTTTCTTTTTCCTTTATATATTATATTACGTATTCCAGGAATTTATCATCTTGGCAAATGGGTTTATAGAAAGGTAGCTGAAAATAGGTATGTAGAACGCTGTACAGAAGAGAATTGTGGTTTTACTCCTCCGGCGTTTCCTGCCTCCAATGATGAGATGAAACTTACAAAAGGATTGAAATTGATTGATCTTAAAGTTTCTATGATTTTTATTGGATGTGTTTTCTTGGCATTACTGCAGATTAATGTCACACTTCACTCTGATACTATGGTTAGATTATATTCTTCCATTAATTCCAATGTCGGACAGACTGAAAAACTGCTAAATCATAGTTCTATCCTTATTAGGTCTTTTAGTAAAAGGTTATTTGGTATAACCACACACGCCGTTTTCGTAAATGACCATTTTGATGGCTACAATCATACCTTAGCAATAGTTTATAAAAGTAGAAATGACATTTGGCTTCCCATTACAAACCCAGATGGAACTTTAGGACCATGGCAGGTAGGTCCTATATGGGCAAAATGGGGTTTTAGAATAAATTCAGCAAATATCAATGAAGAGGATTTAGCTGAAGGTATAAGAGATATTACTGCCTTTTGGGCGTTCAAGAATGAAATAGATTTGGAATCAGCGCGATTTGAGATAAAAGTAAAGAAAAATAGTACTCCAACTGGATGGGAAAAAGATTTTTTACAAAACCAACTTGATAATCCGTGGCTTTCAGGTGGTTATGTCACCTGGAAGGATAAAGAGTTTTATGAAAATATAAAATATATTGAAAGTCTATAATGCTCAAGCCTAAGTTAGCTATAATAGGAGCAAGTTATCTGCAATTACCTCTGGTGAAAAAAGCCAAGGATATGGGTATCGAAACCCATTGTTTTGCCTGGGAAGAAGGAGCGGTATGCAAGAAATATTGTGATCATTTTTATCCGGTTTCTGTACTAGATAAGGAAATAATATTGCAGTATTGTAGAGATATAAAAATAAATGGTATAACAACTATCGCTACCGATATAGCAGTACCTACAATTTCTTACGTGGCCGAAAAGTTAAATTTAATTTCCAATTCTTATCAAACCGCTTTATGGGCTACAAATAAAGGGCTTATGCGAGGTTGTTTCCATAATGAAGACGTGAGTAGTCCAAAATTTTTGATTGTAGAAAAGCATGAAGAAAAGTTTCTTGAAGAGCTGGATTTTCCGGTAATTGTTAAACCTGTAGACAGGTCTGGAAGCCGAGGTATTAATAAAGTTTATAATCCGGAGATGCTGGAAAGTGCTGTAAATATGGCCTTAGAGGAATCGCTGTCGAGTACTGCAATTATTGAGGAATATATAGTTGGTGACGAAGTAAGCGTAGAGAGTATCTCCTGGCAGGGGGAGCATTATATCTTGGCAGTAACAGATAAAGTAACTACCGGTCCGCCGCATTTTGTTGAACTGGAACACCATCAACCTTCCGGGAAAAACAAGGAAATTCTTGAAGATATAGTAGCACTAACCAATCAGGCTCTCAACAGTCTTAAAGTTGAATATGGAGCAGGGCATACAGAAATAAAAATAGGAAAAAATAATAAGGCTTATGTTGTTGAGGTTGGAGCAAGAATGGGCGGAGACTTTATTGGTTCTCACTTAGTTGAGCTTTCTACCGGCTATGATTTTTTGGAAGCAGTTATATTTGTAGCCTTAAATAAATTTACGGTGCCCCATTTTAATAAGCGTACATTCTCTGGAGTTTATTTCCTGTGTAAAGAATCAGAAAAAATTAAACCTTATTTTATCCTTAAAAATAATTTTGATGTACAAAAGGAAATTCAAAATGAAGAGTTGAAATATGTAACAAACAGCAATGATAGATCTGGTTATTTAATTTATTGTGCTGAAAATAAACCGAAGTTGTTATGAGCACTCTAGCAATTATTGGTTCTGGACAATTGGGGCAACAAATTGCCCATCTGGCAAAGCAAGAACAAAAATTCAGTAATATTATTTTTTTTGATGATTTTACTTCAAAGAAGAAAATAAATGGGTATGAAGTTTTAGGTAAAACCTCCGAGATTCTTTCGTTATATAATCAAAATTTTTTTGATGAACTTATAATAGGTATAGGCTACAAACATATGAATGCCCGAGGGGAGTTTTTCAATAAATATAATGGAACTATTCCTTTCGCTAACATCATTCATTCTTCTTGTATAATTGATTCAACAGTCAAGATGGGTAGCGGGCTTATAATTTACCCCGGTTGTATAATTGATAAAAATGTAGTGTTACACAATAATATTCTTGTAAACATTGGGGTTGTAATTTCTCACGATTCAGTCATAAAATCTCATTCATTTATATCTCCGAGGGTTGGAATGGCTGGTTTTGTGAAAATTGGTAAACAATGTGTTTTAGGAATTAATTCAACAATTATTGACAATATTACCATATGTGATAATGTACAGCTAGGAGGAGCAACGGTAGTAATAAAAAATTTAAAAGTGTCCGGGTTGTATGTTGGTAATCCAGCTAGATTTATAAATTAAAACTATGATTTCATTTAATAAGCCTTATTTAACAGGAAACGAAATTGAATATATAAAGGATGCTGTTTCAAGAGGAAAAATTTCGGGGAACGGCTATTATACCAACTTATGTCAAAACTTTTTTCAAGATAAATATAATTTCAGGAAATGCTTACTTACCACATCTTGTACAGATGCCCTTGAAATGGCAGCAATATTGGCTGACATTAAAGTAGGAGATGAGGTAATAATGCCCTCATATACTTTTGTTTCCACTGCCAACGCCTTTATCTTAAGAGGAGCTAAAATAATCTTTATTGATAGCAGGCCCGATCATCCTGGGATGGATGAAAGCCAAATAGAATCTGTTATTAGCATAAGAACCAAGGTAATTGTGCCGGTTCATTATGCAGGAGTAGCCTGTGATATGGATACCATCATGGAATTAGCAACTAAATACAATCTCGTTGTAATCGAAGATGCTGCCCAGGCCATTGATAGTTTTTATACCGGCAAAGATGGAGTGAAAAGGGCTTTAGGTTCTATTGGTCACTTTGCTGCTTTTTCTTTTCACGAAACAAAAAATATTATTTCGGGAGAAGGCGGAATGCTTGTTATAAATGACGGTAGATTTACAGATCGAGCTGAAATAATTTGGGAGAAAGGCACCAATAGATCTGCTTTTTTTAGAGGAGAAGTTGATAAATATGGCTGGGTAGATGTTGGATCTTCTTTTTTGCCTTCAGAGTTAAACGCTGCTTTTTTATGGGCACAACTTGAAAAACTAGAAAACATTCAAAATAGAAGAAAAGAAATTTGGAATTTTTATTTTGACGAATTATCGCATTGGTGTAAAACGCATGATTTAAGGCTATCAAGTATTCCAGAATATGCCACGAATAATGCTCATATGTTCTATATAGTCTGTAAAAATACAAAACAAAGAAAAAAAATTTTAAATCATTTAAAAAGTAGTGATATTTTAGCAGTTTTTCATTACTTAAGCTTGCATAAAAGCAAATTCTATAAAGCGAAATATACAGGTAAGGAATTACCTTTTTCAGATTATTATTCAGATTGTTTAATTAGGATACCTTTCTATTATGAATTAGAAAAAAACGAACTACAATTTATTATCTCTTGCCTCAAATCTTCGGTAAACTAGTTATTAAATGCCTGATAATTTTAAAAAAAATACTTTAAGCGGTATTTCGTGGTCACTTTCATCACAAATACTGAAATTAATCTTAAAGATAGCCATAGGTGCTGTACTAGCTAGACTATTATTACCGGAGGATTACGGACTAATAGGAATGATTACCGTAGCCACAGGTTTTTTATTCATTCTTAAAGATTTTGGGTTTGGTGCTGCTTTGGTACAAAAAAAAAATGTAGAAGAAATAGAATATGATTCTGTTTTTTGGTTAAATGTTATTATAGGAATTGTCTTAGCATTACTGGTTTTTTTTTGCGGTCCATTAATATCTTATTTTTATGAGGAACCTAAGCTGATTCAAATCGCAAGAGTAATATCTGTAAGTTTTATCCTGAACAGTATTTTGATTGTTCCGAACAATATTCTATATAAAAAAATGAGATTTAAAAATATTTTTATTATAGAATTTTTAGCGGTTGTTGTAAGTGGAAGTATAGCTATAGTTTTAGCCTATTTCAGCTTTTCTTATTGGAGTTTAGTGGCTCAGAACCTTTCTATGCAGGTTATGAGTCTTATTTTAGTGTTTTATTTTACTGGGTGGAAGCCTAGATTTCGTTTTTCTAGATATGCATTAGCAGGGATGAAATCTTTTAGCATGCCTCTAATTGCTGATGCCAGTATTAATTATTGGGTAAGAAATGTCGATTATTTATTGATTGGTAAAGTGTTGGGTAAGGCAGATTTAGGTTATTACAGTAAGGCTTACACCCTAATGTTACTTCCTGTTAGACAATTATCGGGAACTATTACAAAAGTCATGTTTCCTTCTTTTTCACTTATTCAAGATGAAGTTGACCGGATAGGGGTAATTTACTTGAAAATTTCTGGAGTAATAGGAATGATTTCATTCCCTTTAATGGGAATTCTTTTTTTTGCTTCAAATGATTTAATCTTGTTTTTATATGGTAATAAATGGATTGCAAGTGTTCCTATCTTTAAAGTTCTTTGTGTGCTAGGAGCATTCCAATCGATTTCGACCTTGAGTGGAAATATCTATTTGTCACAGGGCAAAACTAAATTAATGCTGCAAGTAGGAATTTTTACAAAAACATTCATGATTCTAGGCATTACAATAGGGCTTTTCTCATATGGATTAATGGGTTTGGTTTATGGATATACTATTACTAGTATTGTAGCTTGTTTTATTGAATGGAGATATATTTCTAGATTACTAAATTTAAAACCTCTAAGAATATACTTGAATATCCTACCTTATTTTGTCTATACCTTAATAAGTATTATTAGTCTAAAAGTTGTATCTCAATTTGTTCAATTTGAAAATCATTTTTTAAATCTGACTTTACTAGTGTTAATCGGTAGTATAAGCTATGTTTTACTTTTAGTAGTTTTTAAACCGAAGGCTTATCAAGAAGCAATAGTGCTTATAAAAGAAAAATTATGAATCTTCATTTATTACAGGACTCTCCCTTTTATGCAGATTATTTTATGGACAGAGTTAAAAAATTGAATATAAAAGGGCAAAAATTTGTTTACTTAAATAAGGATAAACCTTTACAATATATAAAATCAGAAGGGGTTTTGCGAATGGGATTAGATGATGATATTCAGGATTTCTTACAAAGAAATAAAATTGATCGAGTATATATTCACAATCTTACAAATACATCAATGAAATTTCTTGATTTATTGCCAAATAATATAGAAATATATTGGTTTTTTTGGGGCTGGGATGGATACAGACATCCGAAAATGAAAAAACAGTTGTACTTACCTTCAACAGTTGATTTTTTAAAAAAAAGAAATACGAGGAGTTCTCTACTTTTGAAATGGTATGAATTTAGAAATTTCTTGTTCGAAATAAAACTAAATAAGGCATTACGAAAAATAGATTATTGCTGTAACCAAGTTCAGGGCGATTTTGATTTAATTAAAAATTTGTCCCATAAATTTAAAATGAAACATGTTTTTTTTGCTTACTCAGGTATAAATCAGAATTTCCAGAAAATTAGTGTAGAAAAATATTCTAATAACGCATTAAAAATTTTATTGGGTAATTCTGCTAATCCCACAAATAACCACATAGATATTCTTATAAAATTAAAACCATATTCAAATCATATTTCAGAAATAATTTGTCCATTATCTTATTCTGGGAAACAAGACTATATTGAGGAAGTAATACGGGTAGGAACAACTTTATTTGGTTCGAAATTTATACCTTTAAGGAAGTTTCTCCCCTTGGATGATTATAAAGAAATTTTAAGAACAGTTGATGTAGGAATTTTTTACCATATTCGGCAGCAAGCTTATTCGAACACAATTGGTTTATTAGAATATCGAAAAAGAGTACTACTTCATCCAAAATCTACATTGTATAAAATGTACTCCGACTTTAAAGTCCAAAATGTCTTTTGCAATTTGGATAGGTTGTTAAAAACGGACGAAATGATTCATGATAATTCCTTGTTATACGATAGGTTGAGTGAAGAGGCTATAGATTATTATTATTACTCCGTATTAACGTAAAAATAGAAAATGAAATATCCTTTAATTTCTATAATTATTCCTAGTTATAATAGAGCGAATTTAATAGCCGATACCCTGTCCTCCGTAGTTAACCAAACTCACAAAAATTGGGAGATTATTATTGTGGATGATGGTTCTACTGATAATACTGCGGAGATGATTGAGCCCTTTCTATCAGATCCTAGGATAAAATACCTTAAAAGACCGGAAGATAAGCTACCAGGTGGTAATGCAGCCAGGAATTATGGTTATGAAATGTCTTCAGGAGAATATATTAAATGGTTGGATTCCGACGACCTATTACAGCCACATTGTTTAGAATTACAATTAGAAAACCTTGAGCAAAATAAAAGTGAGGTGAGTTTCTGCCGGTCACGTTTTTTTTCAAGTAATACTGAAAGGAATAAGGTTATTAAAGGTGATTACTGGCATGATAATTTTAAACTTTCCGATACGCTACTACAAGATTTTATCTTCGGTAAAATAAGGTTTTCCAATAATGATGGGTTGTGGAAATCTAATGTTATAGGCACTCAACCTTTTGCCGAAAACTTGCGGAATTCCCAAGAATTTTTGATGATCATAAAAATGCTTTCTAAGAATTTAAAGGTTTCGGTAGTAAATGAAGTAGGAGTCCTAGTCAGAGATCATCAGGCAAGAATGGGTAGCAAGAGAACCTATGCTGAATTCGCACATAATCAGATATATGCTCGCTATCTGGCCTTAACCTATTTAAAGAATTCTCAGAGCCATAACAGAAAAATAGAACTTTACTTATTAAAATCTATGTTGTTCTATACGGTAAAAAGTTTAAAAAAAGGTGAATTTAAACATATCTACAGTAATTTTAAGCTCATTCTTGATTCTATTTATTTTACTAAAAAAATAATATGAAAATACTTTTAATTTGTCATTCACTACGCATAAAATCAGAGTGGTTATTTCGATTGCTTGAAAATTACCAGGAAGAAATTGCCTGTATTGTTACCAATGAGCCCGATTCCAACAGAATTTCCTGGAAACAGGAACTCCTAAATCCATATCATGCCAAAATAATTAGACGGCTGGATGAAAATCTTAATAGAAAGTATCTTTATCCTTATTTGATTAGTAAAGTTGAAGGGGAATATTGGACTACAGTAAATTATATTCATTTTATAGGAGTTGCCTTAAAAGTAAAGGAGTTCATAAAAGAATCACAAAACCCTTCAATTATTCATTGCCATGGGAAAGATGTTATGTGGGATTTGTTAGATAGTAAAGGGAACGCTTTTCATTCCCAAAACTATTTTGATGAATTAAAAGAAATATCACATACAGCATTTTTTATTGCTAATTCCACTTTTACTAAAAATCAATTGTTATTGCAAGACATACCTGAAGAGCGAATTTTTATTAATCATTTCGGGAAAAATGTTGAACCTATATATAAAAAAGAAGAAGGAGGGAAATTTAAAATATTGTATTTAGGTAGATTGGTAGATTTTAAAGGTCCAATTGAAGTAATTGAAGCCTTTGAACAAGCTTGTGAAATGGGAGTGGATGCGGAATTAATTATGGCAGGAGGCGGTGAATTGGAAGAAGAATGTTATAGCAGGGTAAAATCTTCAAAGTATTCTGAAAGAATTGATTTGTTAGGGTGGGTGAATAAAGAAGAAGCAGAAAATTTGTACCGTTCTTCAGATATATTTACAGCCCATAATAAAAAAGACCAATACACAAATCAAGTTGAAGCATTTGGAGTTACTATTATAGAGGCAATGTCATACGGTTTACCGGTCATAACCGGATGCAGTGCCGGGGTTAAAGATAGCGTAGTTCATAATGAAACGGGTTTTCTAATTGAACCGGGAGACATTAATACCCATGCACAAAAATTCTACGACCTGTTTATGGATGATGATCTTCGTAAAAAAATGGGGGAAAATGCTAGAAATCGGATTCAGGAGTACTTCTCACCTGCAAAAGAGAAAGAAGGTTTTAAGAACATTGTGAGAAAAATAACAGAATATGCAAACTAGTTATTTTCCTCTGTTTAGTATTATTATACCTAATTTTAATAGGGAAGAAGTTATACGTACGGCAATTTCAAGTGTACTGGAACAAACCTATACCAATTTTGAAATTATTGTTGTGGATGATTGTTCTACCGATAATTCACGGCAGGTCATTGCCGGGGTGAAAGATGCCCGCCTTAAATTGTTGCAAATGCCAAAGAATTCCGGGGCCGCGGCTGCCAGGAATTACGGAATCAAACATAGCAAAGGGGATTATATTTCTTTGCTTGATAGTGATGATTTTTATGCTCCGGAATTTTTGGAGGAAACCTTTAAAGGATTGAGCACGGCAGAATCTTCTGTAGGTTTTTCCTGGACCGGTGTTCGGTATTTCGAAGCAGGAAAGTCCAGCGAAAATATTTGGCAACCCCTAAGGAAGGAAAACGCCTATATTACTTTCTTGCATTCGCTGCATATTGGCACTAATTCCGGAATTACATTTAAAAAAGAAATTTTTGAAAGAGTCGGATATTTCAATGAGGCTCTTCCAGCTGCAGAAGACACCGATTTTTTTTTAAGACTTACCCAACAGTTTGAATATGAAATAATACCCAAAATACTTATAAATATAGAAAAGGATAATGAAGATCGGCTCTCTAAAAATTTCAAAAAAGTAGCCATGGCCTATAATATTTTTCTTGATCAACATTTTCCAGTAATTGAAAAGAACATTAAACTTAAACAAAGATTTTATTATAAATTAATGTGGCTAAACTATCATTTGGCTCACAAGGATGTGGCAAGGAACTATTTTAAAAAAATTCCTAAAAGCAACTTTAAAATTTTATTCAAAGTATTTATAACATTTGGCCTTTATGAAATATTTAGTCTGGAAAAAGCTAAAGATTTTCATCGTAAGTTTTCGAGGTATTAATAATTCAAAAGATAAGTTTGTTGGCTGGTAGTAATAAATTAAGGGTATTGGCGTACCATAGTATTCAAGATAGTGTTCAATTCGAACAGCAAATGCTTATGCTCAAAAGCTTATATACGATTTTAGACGTACATACTTTACGCGACTCAATCTCCCTAGGTGCATTACCAAAGAACCCTATTTTAATCACTTTTGATGACGGCGATAGCAGTTTGTATCACAAGGCTTTCCCAATATTAAAAAAACTTGGGATCCCGGCCACTATTTTTGTAATTACTGGACTTATTAATTCTCAAAGGCCATTCTGGTGGGATGAAATAGAATATTATTTAGGCAAGGAAGCAGGAAACAAAAAAGTTTGGGAGGTAAAGTCCTGGCCGAACATTGAACGGGAATCTTTTTTGAAGAAATTACGAAATACATCTATTAAATCACCCTTGAAATACAAGCAGCTTACTTCGGCTCAACTTAAAGAAATGCAGGATGCAGGTATTATAATTGCAAATCACTCACATACCCATCCCATGTTTGACCAATGCACTCAAGAGGAACTGGTAAAGGAATTAACACTATCTACAAATAAATTAAAATTTTTTGGTTTTACTCCCAATATATTTGCCTATCCGAACGGAAACTTTTCTGCCAGGGATGAAATTATTCTTAAAAATCACGGAATAAACCAAGCCTTTCTGTTTGATCATAGGATTAATAAAAATATAGAAAAATCATTAAGAATTTCTCGATTAATAGTGAATGACACTACTCCTATTTGGAAATTCAAACTTATCTTAAGCGGCTGGCATACGCGCATATTACCGTTAACACGATTAGCAGCAAAATTAACCGGAAGATTCAAGAAATGAAAATCCTAATTGTTATTGATAGTTTAGGGTCAGGGGGGGCAGAACGCTCCACCGCTGTTATGTCTGATTATTTAACAGAAAAAAAAATAGCTTTTACCATTTTTTGTCTGGATAAAAAAGAAGTCGGTGTACAGCAACAGTTGCAAGAAAAATCTTACGATGTACAATTCGTAAAAAGTTCAGGATTCTATAACCAAACCAGAGAAATTGCAGCTACTATAAAGAGAGGGAAGTATTGTGTAGTGCACAGCATATTATTCCGAAGTAATTTAAGAACACGTTTTGCTAAATTATTTACCAAGTTCACTCATTTGGAAAGTCTGGTAAATACAACCTATTCACCTGCCCGGTTTAAGGACAAAAGAGTAAATGCTAAAGTATTAAGTATTTATAAAATAATTGACCGGATAAGCGGAAAGAGATTTGTAGATCATTTTCATAGTATTACTCAAACGGTTAAAGATCATTATATTAATGAATTAGGTTTGAGTGAATTTAAATTCACTGTAATTTACCGGGGGCGAGAAGATTTAATCGAGGAACATATGCATAATGAAAAGAATGATATTCCTAGATTAATTAATGTTGGAAGGCATGAATTTCAAAAAGGGCAATTGTATTTATTAAGGGCGGTAAAGCTTTTAAAAGAAAGAGGCTATCAATTTTCCCTGGATATTTATGGCAGAGTTGGTAAGGTGACCCCCGAATTAGAGTCCTATATTGAAGAACATCAACTTGAGGATGTAGTAAATTTACGAGGATTTAGTCACGAAGTTCCATATGAACTTTTAAAGTCTGATATTTTTGTTTTTCCTTCTTTATATGAAGGCCTGGGAGGTGCCCTAATTGAAGCTCAGTCTGCTGCTTTACCTATTGCTTGTAATGATATTCCCGTTTTAAGGGAAGTAGTCAATGAAAATCAGAATGCACGTTTTTTTGAGGTTGAAAATGTAGAAAGTATTGCTGAAGCCATTAAATATTTTCTTGACAATCCAGAAGAGCGAATAATTTATGGGAAGGAAAGTCTGAAAAATTTTCAGAAAAAATTTATGGAGTCTGAAAATAACGCACGTATGTTAGAATTATATCAGAAGTTATGTTAGATTTTCGCGGGATAGATTATCAACGAGATATAGGAGATGCCGTAAAACTCATTCAAAATGGACTTGATAGTTCTTACACAGAAGCTTTCTTCCGTTGGAAGCATTTAGAAAATCCTTTTGGTGAGTCCTATGGTTTAGTAGCCACAGATCAGGGAAAAATTATAGGCCTAAGGATGTTTATGTTTTGGAAATTCATCAATAAAAAAGAAAATAAAATTCTTACAGCAATTAGACCTGTAGATACCATAATAGATCGTGAATATAGAGGAAAAGGTCTTTTTAAAATACTTACTCAAAGGGGACTCGAAGAATGTAAGGGAAACTATGATTTGATTTTTAATACACCTAATCAAAATAGTTTATCAGGCTATTTGAAAATGGGATGGGAACAAAAGAGTCCTAAATATTTTAAAGTTGGAATTATATTCCCTGCTTTCTCAGTGGGAAATTTAAATTTTGGAAGCTTTCCTGAAAATATTAATTCACCTAATAATACCTGGGAAACACTGAAAAACAAAGATTACCTTAAATGGAGGTTTCAAGATGAAAATTATAAAATCGCACATTATAAAAATTCCTTTATTATTTACAGCATAGCAACAACAAGTAGACAGAATCAAATGGTGATTCAGGAAGTTTTTGGTGAAAAAAAAGAACTAAAAGAATTACTCAGATATTTGGCGAATATCGAAAGTACCTTTTTAAGCTATTATTATCCAAATGATACTCTGGATGGACTTTTTATTTTTGAATTCAATCGAAAAAAATCGGTGGTGGTGGTTAGGAATGATTCTTTCAGTATCGGTAGTAGAATTATTTTCTCTTTAGGAGACCTGGAAGGAAAATTATAAAAATTTGAAACTAAAAGTCTTATATATTATTGATACTCTTGAAGGCTATGGAGCCGAAAAAAGTCTTGTAGAAATAACTACCCATTTCAATCAAATCATTCCGGTATTTGTGCATATTTATCAGGGAGATATGCTTAAACCCAGGTTAGAAGAGGCCGGTGTTAGAGTTTACTCTCTGGATCTAACAAAGAAATATTCCTTTAATCTTGCGGTTATAAAACTTAAAGATATTTATCTTCAGGAGCAACCAGATATAGTTCATGCTACTCTGTTTCGATCAGAAATCATTGCCAGGAAATTAAAAAAAGCATTTCCAGAAATCTTTTTGGTGGGCAGCTTTGTAAGCAATGCCTATTCCCAGGAAAGGTTTAGGGATAAGGGTACTCTGGCTAAAATTAAACTTTACTATTTTCAGAATCTTGATAGAGGCACAGTCTCCCTGGTAGATCACTTCATTTCAAACTCCCATACTATAAGAGAGCACACTTGCCGAGCATTGAGTATTTCAATAAGTAAGGTTAGTGTAATATATAGGGGTAGGAAGAGTGAAGATTTTCATTCCCAAAAAGTTCGTGGAGATCTTCCATATTTACACAACCAGAATAAAATATTACTAAATGTTAGTAGGTTAATACCTTTAAAAGGGCAGATGGACCTTTTGAAAGCTATGCCTCAAATAATTTCAAATTATCCTCAAATACAATTGGTTTTTGCAGGCCATGGTAGTTTCCGTGAGGAGTTAGAACGTTATGCCCGGAAAGTGGGAATCACAAAGAATGTCCAGTTTTTAGGAAGGATAGATAATATCCAAAAGTTATTGGTTACAGCTGATATTTTCTTGTATCCATCATATTCTGAAGGTCTTCCGGGAGCTTTAATAGAAGCTATGATGGCCGAAAGGATAATTATCGCCTCGAATATTGCAGAAAACCTCGAATGCGTGGATGAGAATTGTGCATTAATTTATGAAAAAGGGAATGTGTCTGAACTGGCTTCTAATATTATCAAAGTTCTAAAAAATCCGAAAACATATAATTTTTTGGCTAAAAATGCCAGACGAAAGGCAATCGAAAAATTCGAACTTGACAAAGTGGTGACGGAATATGAGAATTTTTATTTAGATGTACTTCCAGAAGGAATTTTGGAGAAGAGTGGTGGGCAAAATGAGTCAACAAAAATTCTTCACATTATACAAAAACCACAAAATAGAGGAGCAGAGACCTTTGCAAGTCAGTTAGCCAACCATCAAAGTCAGAATGGACACAAAGTTAAAATAGTCTCTGTTTTTAAAGGTGATGCTGAGCTACCCTGGAAGGAGGAGATTGAAAGTTTGGGTGCCTCTAAAAATCTTAGATTTTTAGATTTTAAGGCCTGGAAAAGGTTGAATGAAGTAATCCAAGAATTCAAACCCGATATTATTCAGGCAAATGCGGGGGACACTCTAAAATATGCAGTTCTTTCAAAAAAAATATTTGGATGGAAAACTCCTGTGATTTTTAGAAATGCCAGTGAGGTAGGAAGATATTTAAATGGAACTTATAAAAAAAAAATTAATTCTTTTTTATACAGAAATATATCTGCTGTAGCTTCTGTTTCTCAAGCATCAAAACATGATATATTGCATCACTTCCCTTTTTTAAAAAATAAAACCGATGTAGTTCCAATCGGATTAGAAAAAGTAGCCATTCAGGCTTCATCTGTCTTTCCAAAAGATAAAAAAAATATTATACATGTTGGGGGATTTAGTTTTGAAAAGAATCATCAAGGCCTTATCAGGATTTGTGAAAAGTTGCTAAGTCAGGATGAAAATGTGGTTCTACATTTGGTAGGAGACGGACCATTGAGAAGTACCATTGAAAAAATTGTTTTAGCTCAAAATTTACATAATAAAGTAATATTTCATGGTTTTGTGGATAATGCGTTGCCCATGATCGCAGAAGCCGATGTTCTTATTCTTCCAAGTATTATTGAAGGATTACCGGGGGTATTACTTGAAGCTATGTATTGCAAAACACCCGTAATAGCCTATAATGTTGGCGGGATTAGTGAAATTTTGAATGCTGATACCGGTATTTTAATCACTAAAGATAAAGAAGACGAATTTTCTGAAGCTATCCTTAAAGTTTTGAATGAAGATAATTCCGTAATGGTAGACAGAGCACATAAATTAGTTCTGGAAAATTATCTGAATGAAAGAATAAGTCATGATTTTTATCAGTTGTACAAAAAGTTAATTTGATATCTATTGAACCTGCAATTTATCCATTAATTAAAGATCAAGGTTTTCTTAATTAAATTCAAAAATCTTGCTATGACATAGGATTGGATTAACTTTGCTGCAACTATGGCAAAAACTAAAGTACTACATATTATCAAATCCCTCGGGCGAGGGGGAGCGGAGATGTTACTACCCGAAACTCTTAAGCTTCACGACAAGGAAATACATGAATTTCATTATATATACTTTCTTCCCTGGAAAGATCAAATGGTAAGAGCCATTAAAGGTGCCGGGGGAATAGTTACCTGCTTGGACGCAAAAGATAATATCCGCCTCCTTTTACAATACAGGAGAATTATTTCCTATTGTAAAGAGCATAAAATAGATCTGATCCATTGCCACCTGCCTTGGGCAGGTTTTGTGGGAAGGGTGGTTCACAAAAAAACGAGAATCCCCATGCTTTACACAGAGCATAATATGCAGGAACGTTATCATATAACTACCAGGAATATCAACAAGCTTAGCTTTAATTCCCAAAGCCTGGCACTGGGAGTTTCACAAGATGTTACTAATTCCATCAAAAAGAATATCAATCCAAAAATACCGGTACATACCTTATTGAACGGGGTGAATACTATCTCATTTCAAAGATCAGAGCATTCAAAGATCCGATCTGAACTGGGAATCCCTCAGAATGCCGTGGTAATTGGAAACGTAGCCGTTTTTAGATTTCAGAAACGACTTGTAGAATGGTTGCAGGTAATTAATAACCTTAGGGAGAAAAATTCGAATGTTTTTGGTATAGTCGTAGGAGCAGGTCCTTTGGAAGAGGAGATCAAAAGGGAATGGAAAGATCTTGAACTGGAAAATATCGTGTTTTTCCCGGGACTCAAAACAGATGTGAAACCGTATTTTGAGATCATGGATATATTTATGATGACTTCGTCATTCGAAGGATTGCCTATTGCTTTACTTGAAGCAATGAGTATGGAATGCGCAGTGGTGGCTACGGACGCCGGAGGGATCAAGGAAGTGATCAGGAATGAGAAAGACGGATTGACCCGTAAGGTTGATGAATGGCAAAAACTTTCAGACCTTTGTCAAATCCTTATTGATGATCCTGCACAATTAGAAGTTTATAAAAAAGCAGCCCGGGATCGGGTAGTAAAGAATTTCAGTTTAAAAAGGATGGTGGATGAATTGGAAGTGATCTATAGTGACCTTGTGACTAAGAGGGGACTGGGTGACTAGGAGACCAGGGGACTCAGGGCCGAGGAGACATGGGAATGAGGAGGCCAGGTGATTGCGGTTCTTATTGGGAAAAAGAAGAACTATTCGCTTTTTTCGGCTCCCTTTAGGGACGGGGAAATATGAAAAAAAGATGAGGGGACTGGGAGAAAAAGTGATCAGTGTTCAGTGGTCGGTGATCAGGAAGTTGTAAGAAATTTATAAATTATATTTTAGTGCAGCTTCACAAAATCCGTGTAATCCGGCAAAATCCGTGAAATCGAAATTAAGAAATGAATATTAGAGAGGCTACTCATAACGACATTCCACAAATCCTAAAGGTGTTAAAAGCCAGTTTGGGAGAGAAATCTTCTAAAAAAACTGAAGAGGTTTGGCGGTATAAGCATATTGATAATCCGTTTGGAGGATCCTTGGTGCTGGTGGCGGAAGAAGCCCGTGAAATTGTTGGAGTTAGAGCTTTTATGAGATGGAAATGGCAAAAAGGGGAAGAGATTTATTCTGCATTTCGCGCGGTAGATACAGCGACACATCCAGCTCACCAAGGGAAAGGGATCTTTAAAAAACTTACTTTAAAAGCCCTTGAAATAGGGAAGGAGCGGGGAGATCATTTTGTTTTTAATACTCCCAATGCACAAAGTATGCCCGGCTATCTTAAAATGGGTTGGAAAGAGGTGGATAAGCTCAATATTCAATTACGTCCCTTGAATTTACTTCGGACTAAAACTGACAATTTAGAAAATATTACCTCAGGTAAAGAAGGCTCTATTGCAGCGCTTCTGAGCATTTATTTGAAGAAATTAGAAGCAAGTAATCGGCTTTTCACCCCAAAAGATCTGGTTTATATTAAATGGCGTTATCTCGAAAATCCGTTGCAAAATTATGTTGTAATTTTCGAGAAGGATTATTTTATTGCTGGATACCTTAAAAAGAGAAAAAAGCTCAATGAGTTCAGAGTGTCAGAAGCCATTTTTTCTGAGATCGGTAGGAAAGAAGTCAAGTCGGCTATTTTAAAAATTGCAAACTCCTCCGGAGCTTCCGTTTTAAGTATTTCCCCGAATGCCTGCTTAAATTTCAAAACTAGTATAAAAGGAAAATTTGGCCCGGTTCTTACCTACAAACCGGTAAATACAAATAAATCTGAATTTTTAAACCTAAAAACCTGGGCATATAGTCTTGGAGACCTGGAATTATTTTAATGATTGGAGCCTTAATCTTAATATTATTTCTTTTCCTGATTAATCAGGGCCTGTTCAGCTCTTTTTCGAAAAGGCATAAATGGTTCTCGAAGAAGTTGATGAATATCCTCTATTTGTACCACTTGTTCTTTTTTGCGGTCTATTATACCTACGCTTTATTTAATAATTCTGATAGTAGAGCCTATTTTCAAAGACCACAGCTTTTTGATAACTGGTTTTCATACTTTGGAACCAGTACCACCTTTATCGATTTTTTGTCTTACCCGTTCATTAATTTTTTAGGGTTTAACTATGAGATGATGATGGTGCTCTTTGCCTGGTTTGGGTATATTGGTTTTGTATATGCTTATCTTTTTTTTCGAGAAAATATTCCCATCAAGATCAAAGTTTTTAATATTGATTTTCTCGTTTTAGTGCTCTTTCTTCCAAATATGCACTTCTGGACCGCTTCTTTAGGAAAAGGAGCTCCCATCTTTATGAGTTTAATGATGTTTGCCTATGCGATAAAAGATACAAAAAGGCGGTGGGGGATCTTAATTATTGCCTCCTTAATTACGTATTATATAAGACCCCATGTTTTTTTATTTGTTGCAGCCGGTACCGTATTGGGTTATATGACCGGAAAAGAAAAGATCGCTTTTTGGAAAAAAATGTTGATCTACATTGGTATGATAGGCAGTTTAATTATAGTTCAGGATACTATTTTGGGAATGGCGGGACTTGATGAATCGGAAAACCTGGTAGAAGGTTTTGATCAGTTTTCTACCGAGAGGGGAGCAGAGCTGGCAAAATCCGGTTCCGGAGTAGATATGGCTGATTATCCTTTACCAATAAAATTATTCACCTTTTGGTTTAGGCCTTTATTCTTTGATGCTCCCGGGGTGTTGGGGCTCGTAGTATCGGTAGAAAACCTGGTTTATCTTTTATTATTTTTTAAAATATTAAAAAGTGATTTTGTCAGGTTTCTGAAAAAATCTCCTATCAGTGTAAAGATGAGTTTAACTACATTTTTTCTAGCGTCACTTGCGATGGCTTTTGTAATGTCTAATCTGGGAATCATTATGCGTCAAAAATCGATGGTGATGTATTTCCTGTTTTTTGTGATCTATTATTATTTGGCGCAGCAGAAATATGATCGAATAATGAGGTTGAGACGATTAAGGAAGCTGGAAGCGAAGGGTGTAGAGGTTGTAACTTAGAACTGGGAGAGTGGGAAACGTGGAGACTTGGAGACTTGGAGAATGAGGGGAAGAGGAGAGATTAGATCTTTTGGACTTTGGAACATTGAAACGCAGGGACTGTGGGACTGAACGAATAGAGATAGGAATGAGAGGAGTAGCTTTGGAGTGATATACCTGGTTCGTCAATTCGCTAATTAACCAAATAACCAATTAACATGAACAATAACGGCTCTTTTGTAATATCTCTGGATTTTGAATTGCTGTGGGGGGTGTTTGATAAAGTAGACTGGAGAGAGAAGAAAGAATATTTTCAGAATACTAGAAAAGTAATTCCGGAGATCTTAAAGCTATTTGAAAAATATGAGATCTCATGTACCTGGGCGATAGTTGGGATGTTATTTAATGAGAGTTGGGATGAATGGAACCAGAACATTCCGGCGACTCTGCCTGAATATGAGAACAATAAGCTTTCTGCTTATAGCTATGGAAGTTCAATTCAGAGTAAGGAAACTGAAGAACTTTGTTTTGCACCGGATTTGATCAGGCAAATAAAAGAAACACCCGGACAGGAAATAGGAACTCACTCGTATTCTCATTATTATTGCCTGGAGCCGGGACAAACATTAGAAAGCTTTAGAGCTGATCTATTGCAGTCGAAAGAAATGGCAGAAAAAATGGGTGTTAACCTTAGATCCTTGGTTTTTCCCCGGAATCAATTTAATAAAAACTATTTAAATGCATGTGAAGATTTTGGGCTGCAGACTGTCAGGACGAATCCTGATATTTGGTACTGGAGGAATACCCAGAAGGAGAGTCTGCAGCAAAAGATCTTCAGGACCGGAGATGCCTATTTAGGGAAAAACAATAAATCCTATAATGATATTCCCGAATTAATTCCCGGTATTACCGGTCAAAAAGCCAGCCGGCTGTTAAGACCCAGTGGTGGAAAAATCTTTCTCGACAAAAAACGTTTACAAAGGATTCGATCTGAAATGAGCAAAGCGGCAAAGAATAAGGAAATTTATCATCTTTGGTGGCATCCTCATAACTTCGGAGGAAATCCTGCAAAGAACCTGAAAGATCTTGAATTGATTCTCAGGCATTTTAAAACCTGTAAAAATAAATTTGGTTTTGAATCTTTGAATATGGAGAATATTTCAAAAAAAAGGGGGTAGAAATATTTATGGATAACCTCATTTCCGTTATTATTCCTACCTATAATCGGGCGCAATCTCTTCCGGAGTCGATTGATAGTATTTTGGATCAGTCAGCCGATAATTGGGAATTAATTATTATAGATGACGGCTCCAATGATGACACCGGGAATATTGTCCAAGATTATCTTATCGACGAAAGAGTCAATTATTATTTCCAAAAGAATGTGGGAGTTTCAGCTGCCCGAAATAAAGGGGTGGAAGTAAGCCGGGGAGATTACATCATCTTCCTGGATTCTGATGACAGATTTTTACCCGGGCTTTTTTTCAAATTGAATGAAATCAATTACCAGGAATATGATATGATCTGTTGGGAGGTGTCGAAACAAATTGATGGAAAATTATCAGTTTGGAAACCGCACAAGCTTGAAAAGATTTACAATCATCTTACCGCAACTTTCCTGGCGGGAAGTATTTGTTATAAAAAAGAAATTTTTTTAAAGGCGGGTGGTTTTGACCCCAAAATGACCTTTGGAGAAAATTATGAACTTGGGATAAGGATATCAAATTTATCGGGACTCAAAATTAAAATTTTAGATCAACAGTATCTTTCATATTCAATTGATAGTAAAAACAGAGCTAGTAGTAAAGTTTCTGAAAGGTTAGCTTCTAATAGGAGACTTCTAAAAAAACATAAAGAATTGTATCGTAAAGATAGACTGTCACTTTCGCGACTGGAGTATCAACTAGGATTTTTATATGAAAAGCAGGGGAATAATCAACGGGCTCTTCAGTATTACACTAAAGCATTTAAAACCAGACCAGTTTATTTAAAGACAATTTTAAGGATAGTATATTTAAAAATTATCGGGTTAAGTGAATAATTAAAAAAGAGTTTTTAATAGGCGAAATGCTTTCTGTGGTTGATACTCCCTTAGATAGCTTAATAAAAGAATTCTGCTGGTTTCTTTTATTAAAGAATTAAAATGATTTTCCATTCTATGTTCTCGTTGTTTCCTGTAATAACTGCTCAATTGTTGAAAGGTTAGAATTTTGGATCTTAGTTTCAATTCTTTAATTCGTCCTGACCAAATCCCTCCTTCATGTCTTCTATAGTAAGATGGGGTTATGTTCTTCATATATTCTGCGGTACCATAATTTCCCAGGAGACTAATTAAAAAACTATCCACGTTTATGACTTCTGGAAATTCCTCTGGTATTCCTTCTATAAAATAATTTCGGAAACAAACAGTAGAAAGAAGCGGATGGTATGTCAGTGTCTTGAGTTCATTCCTATCAATGGGAAAAACAGGCTGATCCAGGATCTTGTCTATCGGAAGAGGTTCTTCATTTTCATTTACTTCAATAAAAGAATGATAGTTAAAGGCAATATTAGGATTAACTAATAAAAGATCTACCTGTTTTTGAAGTTTTAAAGGATCTTGCCATATATCGTCTCCTTCACAAAATGCAATGAATCTGCCTTTAGCTTGAAAAAGATTATATATAGCATTAAAATTTCCGGTAGGTACTCCAAGAATATGGATTTTATTATTGGGGTGGTGTAGAAATAACCTGATTTTTTCCGGAAATCGATGTGCATACTTTTGGCAAATAATTCTTGTGGTATCTTTAGAGGTATCTTCACCTAACAGGATTTCGAAAGGGAAATTGGTTTTTTGTTTTAGTATGCTATTTAAGCATTGAGAAATAAATCTTTCATGGTTGTAGGTTTGAACTATTACTGATAGCAAAGGTTTTTCCTGAACTTTACTTGGATAATGTTTTATCTCACATTTTTGATAGCGAGCTCTAAATTCTTTAAAGTTCATTATTTAAGGAATAATCTGGCAACCTGATCTGGTTCAATTTTTCTTTTTGTTGTTCCTTTATGGGTGTAAACTGAAGATACAGGAATATCTTTTTCAATTACACATCCCATTCCTATTATTGTGTTATCAGCAATTTTTAAATTCTGTTTAATAGAAGCGTTTAAACCAACATAACAACTATCTCCTATTTTCACATTACCACCTGTCTTAGATCCACTCACCAGGCTGTGCTTTCCTATAAGAGTATGATGACCAATTTGGGAAGTGAACAAGATAGTATTATCTCCTATCCTTGTGAAAGGTTGAAGCACACATCCTTCATCTACAAAAACATTTTCTCCAAATTGGAGATTTTTCCAGTGGCTAGACTTGCTGGAAATATACGAGGCTAAAGTGTAACCCATATTCTTAGCTTTAGCAAAAATTCTTTGTCTAACTACATTATTGCCTACAGCAATGAACATACAAATATTTTTGGGCGGATAGTCCACTGTGACATTTTCAAAACTGGTTAAAGATTTATTGTCGAATTGATCTGAAGCTAAGAAGTTTTTTTCTATACAAAAGGCTATCACTTCAAATTCACTGTCATGATCAAAAACGTAACGAACGTATTCTGCAAATCTCCCTACTCCGTAAATTATTAGCTTCTTTTTCTCCATTTTAAAAGTTCTTGTTGTTCAAATATACTTAAAGGCAGCCTGCTTTTTCCAACTTTTTGGCCGAAACTGGCAGCAGCTGGAGGTTAGCAATTTTTCTTTAACATTTCTTTCAATAAAATTATCAAAATTGCTCACAATATTAGACATCCATTTCCTATAAGGATCATGTAAATACTTGTTAAAGTATCTAAAAATTTAACCTCCTCTCGGTGAAAAAATCCTTTTATCGAAATTAGATTTTTCTTTAAACGACCAGTATAACTAAGGTGTAAATTTATCATAATAGAAACCAAATCAAATTGTTATGAGAAAAATTTACTTATTGTTAATGGTCGCTTTAGTTTACTCTTGTTCTGTTGAAGATGATAGCTATCTTGAATATGGCGACACACAGGCTTTAACTGCCTCTGCAGAATTAAATGAGGAATGCAGCACAGTTAATGCGGGGGCCGATAATTCCACTACTATCACTGTTGCTCAGGCAGAAGCCATTCCAAGTTGGGACGAAGTGAGAAAATTATATCTCAGTATGCTGGAGGAAGGTGTGAGCAGGGACGGCGACTTTGATCCATCCATCTGGGATCTTATTGATGCTTTTAATGAAAACCCTTTGGGAGAATTTACTACTACCTATACAGTGACCGAAGGAGATTGTTCAGATTCGGTAGTGCTAACCATTTATGTAGTGGAGAGCCTGCCTTTAGATCCTACCTGCGAATTAAATGCCGGTGCGGATGCTTCAAAAACTATCACTCAATCTGAAGCTGACGCCATTCCAAGCTGGGACGAGGTGAGAAAACTTTATCTAAGTCTCTTAGAGGAAGGAGTAAAAAGAGATGGGGAATTTGACCCCTCTATCTGGGATCTGATCAACTCTTATATCGGCCCCGGAGATTATACGACCACTTATAACATCACTGAAGGAGATTGTTCAGATTCCGTGGAATTAACAATCAGAGTGGTTGCCGATGGTTCTTCAGACCCGACCTGTAATTTAAGTGCCGGTGCCGATGCTGCAAAAACCATTACCCAGTCTGAAGCCGATGCTATTCCAAGTTGGGATGAGGTGAGGAAATTGTATCTAAGTCTTTTAGAGCAGGGAGTTTCCCGTGACGGAGAATTCGATCCTTCCATTTGGGATATTATAAATTCCTACACCGGCCCGGGAACATATTCTACAACATATACCATCACAGAAGGAGATTGTTCAGACTCGGTTGAGTTAACTATAAATGTGGTTGCCAATACATCTCAGGATCCTTCCTGTGATCTGTATGCAGGACCGGATAGTTCCCAAACCATGACTCATTCAGAAGCTGCAGCAATTCCCAGTTGGGATGAGGTGAGAAAGCTTTACCTGAGCCTGCTTCCACAGGGAGTAAGTAGAAACGGATCTTTTGACCCCTCTATCTGGGACCTTATCAATGACTTTAATCAGAGAGGTACAGGAACTTATACTACTATCTATACCATTATTGAAGGAGATTGTTCCGACTCAGTTGAACTGAGTATTGTAGTGGTTCCGGATTAAAAATCACAAAATAGGAGTAATTATATAATCAGGCTACCCAAAGGATAGCCTGATTATTATTTTGTGAGGGTTAATACCCGTGGTTTGCCTCCTTCAACAAACCTTTTAAGTCACACACTTTATTATACTTTTGCAGGATTAAAGAAAAAAATCTTGGTTCTAGGTTCTAGAAGCAGCCTGCCGGTCGCGCAGGCGTAGCGATCCAGGTTCTTTTCCAGGACTACCAAAAGTAAACTTCAAGTAATTGTATATTTGCCAAAAAAATCGATGCCTCCCAAGCTTATCCGCATTACTACCATTCCACTTTCTTTAGAAAAACTTCTTGAAGAGCAGCTTACATTCATGAATAATTATTTTGAGGTGACTGCAGTTGCTGCAGAAAAAGAACGTCTCGAGCAGTATGGCAGGAACAATGGGGTGGGAACATTTCACCTGGAAATGACCAGGGAGATCACTCCCGGCAAAGATTTGAAGGCCTTATTTAAACTCTACCAATACTTAAGGAAAAATAAACCTGAAATCGTCCATACCCACACTCCTAAGGCGGGAATAGTAGGGATGATGGCTGCGAAACTAGCAGGAGTACCTGTTCGGTTGCACACAGTGGCGGGCATGCCTTTAATGGAAACTTCAGGAACTAAAAGAAAAATTCTGGAACAGGTGGAGCGGCTTACTTATAATCTTGCAACAAAGGTATATCCGAATTCTGAAGGTCTCAAAAAGGTCATTCTGAAGCACAATTTTACGAAACCCGATAGACTTCTAGTTTTAGGAGAGGGCAGCTCTAATGGTATAGATACAGCGTATTTCAACCCGGCAGATTTCAGTACGGAACAAAAGAGGGAAACACGTCGGTCTTTAAACATTCCTTCAGATGATCTTGTTTTTATATTTGTCGGCAGGCTGGTAAAGGATAAAGGAATTAATGAACTGGTGCAGGCTTTTAATCGATTAGTTTCAGAAATTGAGAATATAAGCCTGCTCCTGGTAGGGCCCTTTGAACAGGAACTGGATCCCATAACAGATAAGAATTTTGAGGCAATAAAAACACATCCCAAGATTTTTACTACCGGCTACCAGGTTGATGTCCGACCCTATTTTGCGATTGCACATGTGCTGGTTTTTCCCAGTTACAGGGAGGGCTTCCCTAATGTGGTGATGCAGGCCGGAGCAATGGGGCTACCATCTGTTGTAACCGACATTAATGGCTGTAATGAAATTATTCGGGAAGAAGAAAACGGACTAATAATACCGGTAAAAGATGAGGAAGCTCTACTGTTTGCCTTAAAGAAATTGGCAACCGATGCCGAGCTACGCAAAAAGCTGGCTGCAAATTCCCGGTCTCTAATTACCCAGAAATATGAAAGGAAGATTTTCTGGGATTTACTTTTGGAGGAATACCGGTTACAGATGAAGGAAGCAGGACTTGAGATTAGGTGGCGAGTAGATCGAGGGACTAAGGGAGATATCGATGGCGCGGATTTGTAATCCGTGACGAGCCATCGTATACTCAAGCACCAAATTCCAAATTCCCGGTCTGACTAAGTGATGAGAAGAGAAAGAGAGGGAAGAAGACTGGGAGAGGGGATTAAGGGAAGAGGAGACCGGGAGACTAGGGATCAGGAGATTTTTTGACAACATTTTTTTCGACGCCCTTTAGGGTGAGGGGTAAAACTAAAAAAGTGGAACTAGGAGAACAGGTGACGAGGAGATTAAGGGAGTGGGAGACCAGGAGACTTATAACTAACGAGATATCGATGGCGCGGATTTGTAATCCGTGACGATACCTCTAAAAATTCAAGCATCAAGTACCAAGTACAAATTTCAAATATTGACTGGGGGACTGGGAGAATGGGGGACGAGGAGACCAGGGGAAGAGGAGACTTGGGGAACTAATTACCAGGTATAGATTGAGAGGAGTGAGTACGTCCGAGTGAATCGAAGAAATTCGTGTATCCGTGGCAAAAAAGAGGAGATTATATGAGCGTTTCCCGATTCTTTACCCTCCGTAGCCTTTGGCGAAGGAGGGCCGATTCTCGATTCCCCAATTAACCAGTCTCCAATTACTAATCACTTTCAATTATGTTTTCCCGTAACTCAGTTCACTCAATTTAACATATCTTTGCAGCACTTTATCGAGAGAAATCCTTTAGTTTGCCCGTGAAAAATCAGCTTTGTGTACAGAAGATATTTGAAACCTATTATTGATTTTTTGATTGCGCTGCCGGCCTGTTTATTTCTTTTCCCGGTATTTCTGCTAATAGCTTTTTTATTATTTATGGCGAATACTGATAATCCTTTTTTTCTCCAGCTGCGCCCGGGTAAGAACGGAAAACTATTCAGGATCATTAAGTTTAAGACTATGAATGACAGGAGGGACAGTAGTGGAAAATTGCTCTCCGATGCCGAACGCCTTACTTCAATAGGAAGGATTGTGAGAAAAACCTCCCTTGACGAAATTCCACAGTTGATTAATGTTTTAAAGGGAGACATGAGTCTGGTAGGACCAAGACCCTTACTTCCCGAGTATTTACAGCTCTATACTCCCCAACAACAAAAAAGACATCTTGTAAGACCCGGGATCACAGGTTGGGCCCAAATTAATGGGAGGAATGCTATTTCCTGGAGTAAAAAACTTGAATTGGATGTATGGTATGTAAACAATTTATCTTTGAGTCTAGACCTTAAGATTATGTGGAGGACCCTTCTGAAAGTTGTACGATCTGAGGGAGTCAATACAGCAAACATGGCCACAACAGAACCTTTTAACGGAAAGAATTAATATGAATATTTACGGAGCCAGCGGCCATGGGAAGGTAATCATTGATTTGGTGCATTCCCGAATGTTAGAGATACATAATATTATAGATGATAATACTTCCATTACAGGAATTTACAAATATGCTGTAGTTCACGAACTAACACCAGAAATAATAAAGAAGAAAACAATTATTGCAGTTGGAGATAACCGAACCCGGAAAAAAATTTCCTCTGTTTTTAATGGAAATTTCTTTCCTGGGATAAGTCATGCAACTGCGGTTGTAGATGAAACAGTTGAAGTAGGAAAAGGTACTGTAGTAATGGCCAAGGCAGCCATCAATGCAGATACTATAATTGGAGAACATTGTATACTAAATACAGGATGTATTATTGAGCATGACTGTCTTCTGGAGGACTTTGTACACATTTCTCCCGGGGCGGTCCTGGCAGGTGGTGTAAAGATAGGGGAAGGCTCCCACATTGGAATTGGGGCACTGATAATTCCGGGGAAAAAAATTGGGAAATGGTGCACCATCGGTGCTGGAACTGTAATCATTGAAGATGTACCCGACTATGCTACTGTGGTAGGAAACCCCGGAAAAGTAATAAGAATAGCTGAAGAGGAAAATGAATAAAAGTAAAATATATCTGTCTTCCCCTCATATGGGAGGCAATGAACTAGAATTTATTAATGAGGCCTTCGAGCAGAATTGGATTGCTCCTTTGGGTCCTAACGTTAATGGATTTGAACAGGATCTTAAGGAATATCTTCAGGAGGATGTTCATATTGCTGCTTTAAGCTCAGGAACGGCAGCTCTCCATCTGGCTCTTATTTTGGCGAGGGTTGAGAGAGGAGATGAAGTGCTGTGTCAAAGCTTAACATTTGCAGCTTCTGCTAACCCTATCGTGTACCTGGGAGCAACTCCGGTGTTCATAGACAGCGAAGAGGAAACTTTAAATATGTCCCCCAGGTTTTTAGAAGAGGCGATAGTTGAAAGGATCAAAAAGGGTAAAAAACCCAGGGCTATTATTGCGGTTCACTTATATGGAATGCCATATAAAGTGGAGGAAATTCATACCATTGCCAGAAATTTTGAGATTCCGGTAATTGAAGATAGTGCTGAGGCTTTAGGGAGTACTTACAAGGGTCAAAAATGTGGGACTTTTGGTGAGTTCGGCATTTTGTCCTTCAATGGGAACAAGATAATTACTACCTCCGGAGGGGGGGCATTGGTCAGCAGGGATCAGAAATTGAAAGAAAAAGCAATATTTCTGGCAACCCAGGCGCGCGATTCCGCTCCGCATTACCAGCACAGCGAGATTGGGTACAATTACAGACTTAGCAATATAGCTGCAGGAATTGGAAGGGGGCAAATGCAGGTATTGGATCAGCATGTCTCTAAGAGAAGAGAAATGAATCAATTTTATAGGGATCTGTTTAGTAAGGTTAAAGAGGTAAAAGTCTTTGATGAACCTGAAAATACTTACTTTTGTAATCACTGGCTAACCGTGATTAAAGCGGAAGATGAAGGAAGCTTTGATACAGATGCTCTTCGCATGCATCTTGAAGAAGAGAATATTGAAAGTAGACCACTTTGGAAGCCCATGCATCTACAGCCGGTTTTTAAAGATGCGCCTTTTTATGGGAATGGGATAGCAGAGGTAGCTTTTAAAAACGGGCTGTGTCTTCCTTCAGGTTCAAATTTAGGAGAGCAGGAAAAAAACAGGATCAGTTCTGCAATTGAAAACTTTCTGAAGTAGAAGAGGGTCCGAAAAGAAATTATATGGGTAAGAAGTTAAATTACGCCCTTGAGCAAATACTGGCTTCCGAGAATCGGCTGGATATTAGGAATATAAAATATCTCCCACGATGGGCCATTCTCGGAATTGACATTGCTATTATTTTACTTGCAGATGTTCTCACTGTCATGGCTTTAAGAGATCTAACATCTCATTTCTATGAGCTTTTATCACTTTCTCAGCGCATGCTTCTAGTGGTTGGTGTGAATATTTTTTTCTTTTTTGTCTTTAGAACTTATGCCGGCCTAATTAGACATTCCTCTTACCTGGATGCATTAAAGATTATGCTTGCATGTTTCAGTACCTTTATCACCTTACTTTTTATAAATTACCTGACGTTCTTCCTTATTGGAGAGAAAATTTATCTGGTTGCAGGACTTATTTTTTATTTCCTGGTTTCTTTTTCGCTACTGTTTCTCTTTAGACTTTCGGTTAAGCAGGTGTATGAATATTTCAAAAGAACTCAGAGAAATCAAAATTTACAAAAAGCTATAGTATTCGGAGCCGATGAAAATGCAATTTCCATTGCAGGTGCTCTGGAAATTGAACATCCCAAACGTTTTGATATCCGGGGTTTTATTACAAATGATAATACCAGGAGAAACATTAGAATTCTTGGAAAACCGGTAGTTTATAACGGGCTGAAGATAAGTGAAGAAGCAAAAGCACTGGGAGCAACGGCACTGATCCTTTCTGAAAACACTTTAACGGCAGAAGAAAAGTTTGCTGTTGTTGAAGATTGTCTCGAGAATGACATAAAAGTTTTTAACGCTCCAATCGTCTCTAATTATGAAGATGAACAATCGGTTTCTCATAAGGTAAAATCCCTTCAAATTGAGGATCTTTTGGATAGAGAACCCATTTTGTTGAATAAAGAGAATAAACGGCAGCAACTTACGGGAAAGACAATTCTGGTTACTGGTGGTGCCGGTTCAATAGGGAGTGAGATAGTTCGGCAGGTAGCTGAATATGGCCCTAAGTTACTGCTTATACTGGACCAGGCGGAAACTCCTCTTCATAATTTACAACTTGAAATTCAGGCTAAATTTCCCGATCTTAATTTCAAGTGTATAATATGTGACGTAGGGAATCGTAAAAGACTGGATCTCCTGCTAAAAAGAAGATCCATAGATGTGATTTATCATGCGGCAGCATATAAGCATGTCCCTTTAATGGAAGAAAATCCACATGAAGCAGTTTTTGTAAACATCCAGGGGACAAAAAATCTTGCAGATCTTGCTGTGGAACATAATGTAGGTCATTTTGTGATGGTGTCTACAGATAAAGCTGTTAATCCCACCAATGTGATGGGTGCTTCCAAACGGGCTGCTGAAATGTATGTACAGGCTCTTTATCATTCAGCTTGTACAGAACCCGGCCAAACTAAATTTATAACAACCCGATTTGGAAATGTTTTAGGATCAAATGGCTCTGTTGTACCATTATTTCGGAAGCAAATCGAAAGGGGAGGTCCGGTGACAATAACCCATCCGGACATTATTCGTTATTTTATGACCATCCCTGAAGCCTGTCAATTAGTCCTGGAAGCCGGAGCTATGGGAAATGGGGGGGAGATTTTTATCTTTGATATGGGAGAGCCTGTAAAGATCATGGATCTGGCTGTAAAAATGATCAAACTGGCAGGATATATTCCTGATAAACAGATAGGAATTAAGATCACAGGCCTGCGGCCGGGTGAAAAATTATTTGAAGAACTTCTTAGCAATAAGAGTAAAACTTTACCCACTCATCACAAAAAAATCATGATCGCGGTCGATCAACCGGGAAATTACGAAGAAATTAATGAATCAATCGAAACCATTATTAAGTCTGCAACCAAACTAAAAAGTCATAAAGTAGTTGCAAAACTAAAGGTCCTTGTTCCTGAGTTTAAAAGCAATAATTCTACTTTTGAAAAGTTAGATAAGGAACCTGTACAACATCCTTCTAAAAAAAAGATTAGTTAAAAAATATGGGAAAATCAAATTCTGTTAAGTTCTTTTCATTAAGCGGTTATTTTTTCAAGGTCCTTATAGTAACGTTTGGAATCTTAATTATTTCTTCCTGTTCTACAAGAAAGGAGATAGTTTATTTTCAGGACTATGAAAGACTACCGAATATGGCCGCGCCTAAAGATTTTGTAGCCAAAATTGAGGTTAATGACATTATCCGAATAGATGTTTCTTCTATGGATGAAGAACTGGCAGCTCCTTTTCAACTTAATCTAAATTCTCAGGGTACAGGTGGTGGAGGAAATCAAAATGCTTCAATGACCGGCTATCTGGTAAACTCTGAGGGGAACGTAAATTTTCCGGTATTGGGTGAGATCCATGTAGAAGGAAAGACCAGGGAGGAATTGGAGGAGGAACTTACCGAAATCCTCCGGGAGCAGTATTTAAAAGATGCAGTAGTGAGGGTGCGTATTGTTAATTTCGAGGTGACGGTAATGGGGGAAACAGGAAGCCAGGTGATTAAAGTCATCGATGAGCGAATTACCGTTCCCCAGGCTATCGCCATGTCAGGTGATATCACCTATGATGGAAAGAGAGATAAGATCCTGGTGATAAGACAGGTGGATGAAGAACTGAAATATGAAATACTGGATCTTACCAGTGTGGACATATTTCAAAACCCCTTCTACTACTTAAAACAAAATGATATTGTATATGTAGAGCCGACCTATAGGAAAGTGAAGTCGGCAGGATTTATTACCAGCTGGCAGGGTCTTGTTTCTATTGCAACTACAGCGTTTAGTTTATTTATACTTTTTAGCAAATAATAAATGGAAGAACTCGAAGAGTTTTCAGAAAAGGAAGAATCGAATTTTGATCTCAAGGCAGAGATCTTCAAATATTTAAAGTACTGGAAATGGCTCGTATTCGGTTGTTTCCTGGGACTCTTCATTGCCTATTTATATAACCGCTACACTCTTCCTGTCTACGCTACAGAGGCATCAATGATGATCCTTAATGATGAAAAGGGTATTACCGGAGCTCTTCCTTCGGGAGGAATTCTGGCTTTGAATGATAATACCCTTGAAAATCAAATTGTTACGCTTCGGTCAAAAAATCTTGTTGAGGGAGTGATAGACGAATTAAACCTTAATGTCACATATTTCCTTGAAGGAAAAGTCATTGCTGTAGAAGCTTATAAAAACAGCCCTGTTACAATAGAATTCCTGACGGAAAAAAGTGAAGTTCATGATTCTTTTTTGAACATCAGTATTACTCCGCGTTCTGCCACACAATTTAGCTTAGAGGAGGAGGACGGTACCTCCCGTACCTATGAATTTGGAGAGCCAATCAGCATAGGGAGTCTTCATTTTCTTATCGCGCCGAATAAAACCCCACTTACCACGAACCACACCTTAAATATCGTTGTGCGTCCCTTACGTACTGTTGCCAACGAATATATTTCCAAAATGACAGTAGCACCTCAGGGTAGAGCCAAGGATATATTATCTCTTGCCGTAACAGGAGAAGTGCCTGAGAAATCAAGGGATTTTCTTAACATGCTTATGGTGCATTTTAATGCAGACGGAGTAGCAGATAAACGACAGGTGGCGGAAAATACTACTGAGTTTATAAGGCAACGTCTGGAATTAATCACTCAGGAACTCGACTCTGTAGAAGGAGGGATTGCAGAGTTTAAAAGTGAGAACCGCTTTATGAATGTGGGTAGTAGTGCTGGAATATTTTTGGGAAGGTCCACCAAGGCCGAGCAGGAGATGTTTAACCTGGAAACTCAGCTTATGGTGCTGGAAGGAATTGAGAGCACATTACTTTCTTCCAAACCTTACCAGCTCTTGCCGGAAGGTATGGGCCTTGAGCAGGGGGGGATGGGTAGTGCTCTTGGTCAATACAATGAACTTGTGCTGCAGAGAAATACTTACCTGAAGACAGGAACTGCCCAAAACCCCGTGGTGGAAACCCTGACAGAGCAATTGGATGCTCTTAGAGAGAACATCCTAAACAATATTGAACAAACCCGCAGCTCCACTCGTATTCAATTACGGGAATTAAATCAACTGGATCAAAGAGCCGAAGGACAATTCAGCACCTTCCCGGGGCTGGAGAAGGGGATCAGGAGCATTGAACGCCAACAGGCGATAAAAGAACAACTTTATTTATTTCTCTTACAGAGAAGAGAGGAATCGGCTATATCTTTCGCGTCTACCTCTCCTGTGGCGAAAGTCATTGATCCTGCCTTTACCTACAGCGAACCGGTGGATCCAAAACCCTGGCTCATTCTCACTGGGGGTGGCATAATTGGTCTCGCCATTCCGCTTCTGGTCATATTTGTCATCAATTTTCTTGATACCAAGGTGCATCATAAAGGTGATCTTCAGTCACTAACAAAACATGTGCCTTTCCTGGGAGAAGTTCCCCGTGTAAGCAAGGAGGAGACTGAACTGATACAGTTGAACGACAGATCTCCTCTTGCAGAGTCATTCCGAATACTGAGGACAAACCTCGCTTACTTGGTGCAGTCCAGAAATAAAAATAAAGCAGAAGTATTATTCGTCACGTCAACAATTAAAGGGGAGGGAAAAACTTTTGTTTCTTTTAATCTCGCCCGAACACTTTCCAGTACAGGAAAAAAAATTCTGCTGATTGGTGCAGATGTACGGAACCCCCGACTTCATAAATTTGCAGGGAATCCTCTTGATACCAAAGGCTTATCAGATTATCTTTACAATCGGGATATTCTACCACAGGATGTCATTCAGCCAATGAACCAAGATAATATTCCTGTAGATGTTGTTTTTTCAGGAGCCATTCCACCTAACCCGGCAGAGTTACTTATGAATGATCGGATGGAGGAATTTATTAATAGTCAGAAAACCAATTATGATTTCATCATTGTAGATACTGCTCCTACGATGATTGTTACAGATACGCTTTTGATCAGTCAGCTGGCCGATACAACCCTTTACGTGGTTAGGGCAGGATTTACCGAAAAGAAGTTATTGGATTTTCCTAAAGATCTTAAGCAACAAGGAAAATTGAAAGGTCTTGCCATTGTACTTAATGATGTAGATTACTCCAAGTTCTCTTACGGTGCAAAATATGGTTATTCTTATGGTTACGGTTATGGATATGCGGCAGATGAGGACAAGAAGGGGTTGTGGAATGTACTCAAGAAGCCTTTTACTAAAAATTAAGTTTTATCAAAATTAAATCAGGGACTAATCCATATCACTACACACATTAGGTGGCGAAGCAAATTGATTATCTAAATGAACCAAACTCCATAAAGGAAATAATGTCTGAAGATTAATTCCCTTATGGAGTTTTACTGTCAAAATGAAATACTTCTTTGGTTCGTTGGACTACAGGAAGAACAAGTTCTAATTGTTTTTTTGATAATTTAGTCACTGAAAGCTTCTCTAGATGTCTTAGTTGATGAGTGTCTGTTCCTAAAAAATCAACCATCTCCGCTTCAAGAAGTCGAAATGCAGTATCTTGCATGTTTTTTCCGTAATGACCAACAAGACTAAGTGCATTTAATTGAAATAAGCATCCCCTGTCTTTGAGGTCTGAATACTTATTCAAGGATTTGGAATGTAAGAAGGCGTAACGTTCTGGGTGGGCGAGTATAGGTTTGTACTGCTGAGTCTGGAGTTTAAATAGAATTTCATTAAGATTGATTGGAGCCTGAAAGTAAGACATTTCTACCAACACCATATTTTCTTTGAGACAAAGGAGGTCTCTTTGCTCTACCAATTCTAAAAACGTCTGGTCCATCATATATTCCGCTGCAAATTTGATCTCAACATGTAGGCATTCTATGGAGTAAAGTTTCTCCATCAGGAGAGCATGTGCTTTTTTAATACTTTCAGAAGTATTTGCGTAGTAATCGTTCATGACGTGAGGGGTAGCAATAATCTTTTTGATCCCCAGCCTCTCATAAGCACGTAAAAGTAAAATGGAAGCTTCAGGATCTGATGCGCCGTCGTCAATTCCTGGCAAGACGTGGTTGTGGATATCAATAAAACCATCAAGATAATCTTTGAGGAAGATTTTCTTCTGAAAGAAACTAAACATTTAATTATTTTATAGTTTAAAATTAATGTTTTTATTTCATAGTCTATTGGGCTTTAGCGGAAGAATATTACATTTACGACACAAAATTAAAATGTGATAAAAAAGCTCACCTTTTTGATACTGCTGTCCACTTCGGCAGCTTTTTCACAGGAAATAAATTACTCAGTTTCAGCCACGGTTCAGGGACTTATGTATTCGGGTGAAGAGAGTCCTTTCTGGCTACATTCCAATCAACGTGGAAGGATCGATGAAAAAACAAATTTTGGTTCATGGATAACTGGTAATGGAACCTATAGCTTTCGAGATGGCGGAGTTCTTTCTGCAGGTATTGGTCTTCTTTACAGTGATGGTTATTCGAACGAAGTTAAGCTGGATGAGTTTTTTGTAAACTACGAAAATAAATGGATAGAAGCATATGCGGGAAGAAAACAAAGAGATGAGTTCTTTAGAGGAATCAGTGCTACTAATAAAAGTGTGTTATGGTCTTTAAATTCACGACCAGTTCCAGGTTTCAGTGTTAAGGTGAAACCTTTAATGCTTTTTAAACGTGCCGGAATTGGAATAAAAGCTTCCTGGGAAGAATTTTTTTCGGATGAACGTGACAGATTCATCCAGATGCCCCGAATTCATCACAAAAGCTTTCATTTTATTTATACTGGGATTGATTATATAGAATTATTGGCAGGTGGTCATCATTATGTTCAGTGGGGTGGAAAGTCTCCAGAGTACGGTGATTTACCTTCAGGACTGGAGGACTATGTAAAGGTTATTACAGGAGGGAGCATTATAGGTGGTGATGGCTTCGTGGGAGAGCAGGAGATTAACGGTTTGGGAAATCACCTAGGGGGATACGATGTGCAACTCAATACTTCTATTTCTCACTATGATATTTCCTTAATTTACAACACTATTTTTGAAGATTTTTCTGGTATAAAATTGCGTAATACACCAGATGGCCGCTACGGTATTTATATTTCCGATCGGGAACCAGAAAAATGGGTGCAGGCTTTTATGTACGAGTATTATTTTACTCGAAATCAAAGTAAAAATTATCCCACTGTAGATGGGAAAGATAATTATTTCAATAACCATTTGTACCGTTCTGGATGGACTTATGAAAATAGGATAATAGGACTACCTTTTATGATCCTGGATAAAGAAAGATTTAGAGTGGCTCACAACAACATAGTTGCACATCATATAGGGTTAACAGGAACAGCATTCTACCAGTACCCTTATAAATTTTTAGCAAGTTACCGTGGAAATTACGGAGTTAAAAGTGGTACGTCTAAGCCTGTGGAACGAATTATCTCCATGTACCTTGATGCCAATGTCTGGCAGAAATATATAAATGTAAACCTACAGATTGGAGCCGATCTCCAGTCCTCTCAATCTTCTAACGCAGGAGTAGGAGTAACAGTCACAAAAACATTTTTTTAAAATTTCTTTTCTATTTGTAGTTTGCTTCTGCTTTTTATAAACAAAAGCAGCATAGAGAAGCATAAAAGCAGTTAAGTAACCGCGAAATATAGGTACAGCCACCTTTTAATTATATAAATTTTAGACATCCGGTAGTGCATCCGGCAGGGGCAGATTAACACAATTTTAACAAGCGAAATATAGACATAAATAGCGGATGTTGCTGCTTAAGACAAAAGAAATTTCAATCTACCAAAACGAGGTTTCTGCAAAGCAGCCTGCTTGAACCTTCCGGGAATATTCAAATAGAAATTATATTGACAATTTCCGCGAATGTCAGTGGGTTCAACAGTACTCTTTCTAAAGATCAAAAGTGAGGGAGGGAAAATATTTTGTGATGTATGTAAACAATTAATAATTGATCTTTAATTACTTCCCAATACAGAAGTTGTCTTTCAGCCAGGACGGGACTTTCCCAGATTTTGAGGTGTAATCTAGGTACACGGCCATTCTAACATGTTGAAAAAAAGTAATAAAATATTACCAAATATTTAGTCCACACAGTGGCTTTTGAGTTTTTTGTATTGATAATATATTTTTTCACGTTTGAACCACCCACGAAATCAAAAATTCGGGAATATTTAAATATCAAAAAGCAACAGTACAAAGATACCGAAGATTTAGAATGGAAACCTATTGGCTATTCCCCTTCTGGCAACAACTTTATAATTGTTGATGCCCAATACTTCAGAGTCAGATTCATAGAGCCTTGTCAGAGATTGCTTTATTTGCATATCAGTTTGAGACGATTTAAAAGAATCAATAATTCTTTGATCACTTTCATATAATCCGGGAAGAAGATCATTATAGCGCTCAATTAAGTCAAGTTGCTTATAATGGTTACAGATTTGACGATACTGACTTTGAGGAATGTTATTGGAATTTTCTAAATAATAATTTCCTATAAAAATACCCCCGCTGAATTTAATGTTAACAAACAAATACTGTACTCGTACTAATTCGTCTCGATATAAATTAATTATTCCTTTTTCATTTGTGAATTTATCTATCCAGTATTGGCCTTTATTTTGATTGCATCTGGCACAGCAAGGTATCATATTTAAACTATGGACATTAAAATCCAGAAATTCTTCCTTTGGTAAATAATGGTCAATTTGGTCATCTGTGTTGATTCCACAGTATTGACAAATTTTATGAGAAATCTCTAACTGATTTTTCTTAATGGAAATTTTTAAATTATCTAATGCATCTGTTGTAGAGTTATAGCAACTTTTTATAGAAGCCGAAAACTTAAATTTTTCTGGTAGAATTTTTTCGAAAGTATTATTTTCAAAATTTTCAGAATATAAATCGTATCTCTTATGAATATCATTAGCCAAATAATTTAAATTACATTTATGCGGATTATTTTTTGCAGCCCGAATTTTATCAAATTCTCGTTTACTACAATTTGTTATTGGTGCTAGATTAATCATTTAACTGATCAGAGGGGTTTTCATATAGGTTCAATAAATAAGCTTTAGCAAACCGACCTAAGTTATTATCAAATAAGGCTAATACTTCCTGATAAGAGAGCTCTTTACTCAGCTTTTTAAAGAAAGACTTGTAATTATCGTCGACATCTTTTGTTTGAAATATTTCTTGGGTTATATTTTCAATGCTTTCCCCAAAACTTTCGAAGTGGAGTTTATGGATAAAAGGAGTATTGCCTTCTCTTTCAAATACTCTGACATTTTTGGATGGAATTTCTTGTAGAATAATGGGAGAATGGGTCGCGATTACTGCATAAGAATTAAATTCTTTCATCAGGTTTTCAAATGAACGGATAAATTTAGCAATAGCATTGGGATGTAAATGCATTTCAGGTTCGTCCAAAAGTACTATTGAATCCTCTTTTATATTTGCAATTATTTCAGTGATTACATAGATTAAAAAACTTTGACCTGAACTAAGCCTTTCTGTCTGAAGGTAGGTTGGAAGGTCTTTCTTTTTCCTAAATAAATTAGTCAATAAACTGTCTGCTTCTTCTTTTCCGAAAAGATTAAACAGAAAAAGATACCAAGAGACGGTACGGGTTTGATCTTCAATCTTTTTAATTGCATCTTCAATTTGCCGTGAGACTTCAAAATCATTTAAGAGTTTACCTTCTTCGTCTTTTAAGCCACAATATTTATAGCTATAGGTATCATTAGGTCTGGGTCGGGGAAATTTGTCAAAAATACTATAGGAAACCGATATGACTCGACTGAATGAAGGTCTTCTTGGTTGAAAACTGTTTTTTATATTAACTTTTTCAGTAGTTCCTTCTCCTCCACTAAGGTCTATGGCAAGATTAGCTAAAAATTGAGTTTTACCAGTACCATTTTTGCCAATTATAGTCGTTATCCGCTTTGGAAGCTCATTAAAGGTCTCAAAATTAAATGCGACTTCATGAGGAGCAGTACAATTTATAAGGCTAGTCCTATAATTGAAATTAAAAATTTTATCAATCGGTTCATTTAAAAGAAAAGACCTGGCTTCGGTCATTGCTTTTTGTGCCTCACTGAATCGAACCAGGGAGTGCTGATAAATTTCAAGAGTTTCAAATTCGTCTCTTATCGCAGGATAAAAAGCACAGTCCCGCAACGGACGTAAAACCTCTTCGAAATTATTTGGAAAATATGTTTTTATATTCCTGTAAAAATCCATATCAAAACCTAATGAACAATAATCTTTTTCAAGGAATTTAAAATTAGGGGGAAGTTCCTCTAAAGTATCATAGTTATCTTTTAATGATGCACGGATGATTTTAAGTTTCCCGATGTGATGATATCCATTCCTTATTAAAGTTAAACTGAAGCTCGTTTTGTTTCCGTAATCATCCCAAAATAAAGGCGTTAAAAAAAATGCTTCAGTCAGATATCGTTCTTCTAAATGAGATACCAGTTCATTTAAGTTAATCTCGAACTTATCATCATCCTCAATTATGTAAAAATTGTAATCCTGCATAATTTGTTTTCCTCATTTTGAGCACAGTTTAAAAAATTCTTCATTTAATATTTTTCTATGCTTACTTAGTACTTTTTCACCGCGTTTTTGACATTATTTAATTCCTAATTTGCTTTAGCTTATGCAGCTCTATTAATTTTTCATCGCTTTTTTCCAATTCTTCCTCAGAATCGGTCGTGCAAAATTTGTTTCACCATTTGATGGTTCACCCGAATAATGACAGAACTGCTCTGGAAATTCTACATTTTGATACTGGTTCCAGAGTTTGAAAGCCTCCTTAGACAATGGTCGTTCAGGATTAAAATCAATTTCTTCTCCTGTTCTAATGCAATATCCGACCTGCCTGTTTGCATTCTTAATCTTTTTTGTACCGGAAGATTTTACTTTCGGTTCTTTTGCCTCAATTTCTTGAATTGGCTCTTTCTTTGGAGCCTTAACATAAGAAAAGTCTTCGCTATTGTGTAAGATGGAATCTACATCTCTTAGAGCATCTTCATATACTCTTTTGTCATGGTCCACTCTGGTATCAATAAGAATTCCCATCTCTCTGTTATGTTGTTGAGAAAACTCATAAAGATTCATTGAAGCAATAATCATTTTAGATTCGTTCAGGTAGCATTTTGCATGAAGGTTCTTGAAGAAATATAGTCGCACATAACTAAGAGATTCCAGATATTCCATCTCAGTGGGTGCAAGTTCCTGTTTCCCAAAAATTATTCTGACTTCTACTTTCTCTCTCTCTTTATCATTCAGGAGTTGTCGGATGTTATCAGATAATTTTAAATATGGGCTAATGATGTAAACTTTTTCCCTGGCATCACGGATTAGGTTTTCAAGTTCAGCGGTAATACTGGATGTTCTTAAATATTCTGCCATCAATATTTTATTAAAGGTTGCTTAATAGATTTTATAATTGATTCCTATTCTCTCCCATACTCACCATCCTCTTCATTGTATCGAAGAATGCCTGATTGAAGGCATCATCTTTGGCGAAGAGGCGGTATAGGTCAAGTTCATTTTTACGTTGGTTTCTCATTACTTCATCCAGAATCTTTCGGAGGGCGAGGTCGCTGTTTTGTTTGTCGCGGTTATCTGCAACTTTGGTTTGGAAGTCGGGGTGGGCCTGGATGTGTTGACTTAGCTGAACAAATTTTACTCTTTGTTCATCCGGCGTGGCTTCCCAGCCCTGGAACCATCTTTCGTTAAAGCTTTTGATGATCAATTCCAGCGGATCTTCTTCCTTCTCTGGTCCGTGGGCGCCTCGTGGATTCGGATTTTGAGGATCTACCTCTGTTTCTGAATCGTCCAGCCCTAGCTTCTCATTTAGCTTTACCCGCTCCAGACCATAAGTGGAAAGATCGACCGATTCCAGTAAGGCGTCAAACTTATCTGCTTCGGGATCCTTTACTACCAGTTTCGGAATAAGGAATTTCAGGAACCAGAACAAAACTTCCCAGTCCAGAACTTCATAAGGCATAATAGAAGCCACCTGACCGTAGATCTTGACGAATTGTTTTGCCTTGATCTTGAAGTCAGCTTTTTCGTCGTCTTCCAGGCCTAAATCTTCATTGAAGCGTTCTGCCGGAACATCGATGATGTAACTCAGTTCCTGTGCATCTACTTTGTAGAGATATTTTGTGGTGAAATCCAATGCTTCACTCCATTCATAGACTCCAGTTTCTGCCAGGGCAGATTTTAGGTCGTGCAGCACATTGATGTCTGTTGCCTTGCTAAGCGAGGTGGCAGTATAAAATGGATCAAAGGAATTTTTTATGTCGTCTGTGCTGTTGAAGAAATCCAGAATGAAAAGGTCTTCCGTTCTCTTGTTTAACGAATTTGCACTTCGGTTTAATCTGCTCAATGCCTGCACTGCCAAAACTCCCTGCAGCTTTTTGTCGACATACATTGCTGCCAATTTCGGCTGATCGAAACCGGTGAGGTATTTATTGGCCACCACTAGGATCTTGTATTCGGACATATCAAAATAGCGGGCGAGTTTGTCACTGATGTAACCGGGATCTGAACTTTTCGCAGTATCCAGGTGCGCCGGCAAATCATTGATGGTCTCCTCGGTGTATTCAATTCCGTCTACTGTCTTCTTTCCGGAAAAGGCTACCATTACTCCAAAAGGATCGCCTTTATCTTTAAGGATCCTTTTAATGGCTTTGTAGTAGCGAATGGCCGACTCAATGCTTTGTGTCACCACCATTCCTTTGGCCTTTCCCTTCAACTTTTTAGTGTTGTAGATATTCGGGATGAAATGATCGATCATGATCTCAGCCTTAGTATTGATCGTGCGCTGGTCTTTTTCAACATAGGCTTTTAATTTCTTTTGTGCCTTGGCTGTATCAAAAAGTGGATTTGCCTCTATGGATTTCTCCAGCTCATAATAGCTCTTATAGGTCGTATAATTCGCCAGCACATCCAGAATAAAGCTTTCTTCAATGGCCTGTTTCATTGAATAAAGGTGGAATGGCTTGTAAGAACCATCGTCCTGTTTTACCCCAAACTTCTCCAGGGTTTTATTCTTTGGAGTAGCGGTAAAAGCCATATAAGAAGCATTGCCGCGCATCTTACGGGACTGCATCGCCTTCAGGATCTTATCCTGCGCATCTTCCTCCTCTTCCTCTTCCTGTTTTTGCCCCATGGTTTGGTTCATCTTATCGTGTGCAGAACCGCTTTGGGAGCTGTGAGCCTCATCGATGATCACCGCGAAACGTTTGTCTGCGAGATCTGCTATGCCGTCAACTATAAAAGGGAATTTTTGAATGGTGGTTATGATCACCTTTTTCCCGTTTTCCAGGCTGTCTCTTAATTCCCTGGAAGAGTAGGCGGGGGCGACAATATTTTTTACTTCTGAAAATTCTTTTATGTTTTCCCTGATCTGCTTATCCAGCAGGCGGCGGTCTGTTACGACTATGACGGAATCAAATAAAGGCTGCTCTATATTTTTGCTGCCGGGGATTCCTTCTTTTTCGGGATAGGTTTCTATCAACTGAAATGCTGCCCAGGTGATGGAATTTGATTTTCCTGAGCCTGCCGAGTGCTGGATCAAATATTTGTGGCCGACTCCATTTTGTGAAGCGTGATTGATAATCTTTCGCACCACGTCCATCTGGTGATAACGAGGAAAGAACAATGTGCGCTTGTTGAGCGGATCTTTGGCTTTACCATCCAGCCTTACAAAATGCTGAATAATATTTGCCAGGCTTTGGCGGGTGAGAACTTCTTCCCATAAGTAGGCAGTTTTATGACCGAACGGATTTGGCGGGTTTCCTTTTCCGTGATTATTCCCTTTATTGAAGGGCAGGAAATAAGTACTGCCTCCACTCAACTTGGTGGTCATATACACCTCGTCAGTGTCTGCCGTGAAGTGCACCAAACAACGACCGAAATTCAACAACGGCTGCTTTGGATCTCTTTTAAACCTATACTGATTCTGACCATGGACTTTAGCACTTTGTCCGGTCCAGTGATTTTTTAGTTCCAGGGTAGCAATGGGAAGACCGTTAATGAAGAGGACCATATCGATCTCCTCCCGCGGATTTTCCAAAGAAAATTTCAGCTGTCTGGTAGCGCTGAATTCATTGCTTTCAAAAAGCTCTTTTACCCGTGGACTGCTACTGGCCAGTGGCGGCTGAAAGAACAGCGTGAAATGTGCATCATCCACATCGAGACCTTTCTTTAGCAGTCGAAGCACACCATATTTTTTGATAAGCCTGTCCAGCCGCTCCAGGATCTTTAATTTCCAGTCACCATGCCTTTGCAGCTTTTCCAGTTCCTCGTTTTGAGTTTCCTGTAAAAAGCTCCAGAACCTCCTCGCGTCAACCGCGTAACGAGCATTAAAATCCCCAGGGTCTCCAATGAAATACCCGTTGCCGGAGCGGTACTGCTCACTCTCCTCTGCGATATTAGCGGCAGGATCTTTCTCCTTGATCTCTTCCAGAGTTAAGCCGGAGAGCTTTTCCTGAATGGTGGCTTCTAATGCTTGTTCGTTAGTTTGGGTTGGCATAAAGATTAGATATTAGCGATGAAGTCCATTTCCGAGAAAGTAACATAGTAATCCTTAACAGATAAATCATTTTCTTTTAAAGCCTGATCAAAAAGAATAAGATCATCTCCTTTAACAAGCCATATTTCGTAGGAGTCTTTTTTGGCTCTTCCGAACTCTACTTCTTCTCTCGAAATAATAAAAGAATTACCTGAAAATGTTTTTACCTCTACAAATTTATAGGTTTCCCCGTTGTCTGGACTATATCTGATATCATAGTGTAAACCTTCATCATCTTTGGATTTCCAGTGAACGAAATCTTTTCCATAATCTAAACAAAGTCTATCAAATACTTTTTTCTCGGAGTTCTTTCCTTTCTGGGCATTCTTTTTGTCCTGATCTTGGTTTGGACTGAAAAGCTTTTTTCTGTTTTTATACCCCGATAACTTGTTGGTCTTATATTTTTTAATTCTTTTTATTTGACCAGCCCCAAGCTCTCCATTTTTCTCTGGTTCCTTGTTTTCTGAAGGATTCGTATGTTCTTCTTTCTGGAGCTTATCTAAATCTTTTATACGACTTCTTAGGGTTTGAATTTCAATAGGAAAATAGAGTAAACTAAGAATTTTTGAATTTGATGTAGCCAATTCCAATTCTTTGTCCTTCAAAATACCTTTATTTTTTGTGAAGAACGCATCAATATCAATTTGCAGGGATGGATTGAGGTTTATTTTTCCGAAATGCTTCCTTATGAAAATTTTAAAAACGACTTCATTTTTAAGGGTGAACCTATATCTATAACGTGAAGATATGTCTGCAATAAAATCATCCTTTAAAATTTCGAAGTCATGCAATTTTTGTAAGAATTGTTCTTTTTTTACTGATTGTTCACACCATTTATGAAGTGACTTCCGAAATAATCCGTAGTTATTCAAAAAGTAGGATGTGAGTCTATTGTGATGATATTCAACCAAATTAATTGGAACTAGAGCGAAACTATTAAAGTCTTCAATGTTAATACCTAATTGAGAAAATAATTTTTCAAGAAAATCTATATTCTTCCTAGAATTTATGGCATCATAATCAGGGAGATCTGAAATTATATCTGCTTTCAAATCTTTGGTTATATCTTCTAGGGAAACCTCATTTTCCTCCTTTAATTCATACTCCAAGCCTAATATTCTAAAAATAGTTGACCAAAAATATGTGCGAGAACTGGAATACCCTAATACTTCTAAGGTTTCATCTAATAAATCATCGGTAAAGTTGACCTTCGTCAAGTGTTTTACATCTTCCAGATCAGTAGAAAATATGGCCCTAAATTCTGATTTATGGCTAGAGACATCAAAGAGATGAGAGAGAATCTCAGATAAGGAATCCTTAAACTGCGAATCTCTTTTTATTTTTGAGAAAAGATCCTCACCCGATATTTTCATATAATACCCATCGTCTTTCAAATAAATGAACTCAAATTGGTCAAGCTCATAAAACTTTGAATTAATTTTCGCACTCAGACTATTACAAATCGTAATCTTTAATTTTTTAAGAGCTGCTGCTTCGTTCCTTTTTGAGGTTTCATTGTCCAGAGCATTAATTCTATGAATAAACACGTAAGGCATTAGCTCTGTGATGTAATCAGTAAGATGCCTTGTAATTTCAAAGTTGGGTACATAATCCCCTAGATCAATATCTATTTGAGAAAGATCATTGATTCCAAAAAAGTCTATAGCTTTTTTTCCTCCAGATCTTCTGGGATAATTAAAAATTGGAAAATCTTCCCTTAACTTATTTGGTAATTTTACTTTATCACTAAAATAAATTTTCTGCGGTTCAAAGAGTTTTAAACCTTCATTATCCTTTGCAAATAATTTCACAGTAGATTGAAAATCTTCCTCGTTTTCCTCATAATGTAAATATGCTCTTCTGTAATAAGAAGCAGAGTTTCTTCCGTTTGGATACAATTCATGAACTTTATTTATAATTTGACCAACACGATCTATGGAAAGATCATTAAAATCAGAAGCTCCACCAACTAAATGAATCAGACGGTCAATTTCGCGTCTTTTTAAGGAGTGGTCTTTGAATAAAGGATGTGAATAATCAATTATTTTCTCATTCACGTGTTTATAATTAGATTCGATCAAATGATCCTTGAAATTATAGTATTCTTTCTGAACTAATTTGGATAAGTAGCTTTCATCTGCAGTTTTCCAGTCGGTAGTACGGTAAAAAAAATTAATTCTTTCTCCATGGAGTTTTTCCCTCAAATTCAAATTTTTCTTTAATCTCTTATCCTGACTGAGCCATAAAATGAATTGTTCGATACTCAGGTTTTTAAATAATCTTTCTCGATCGTTGAAATATATTACTTGGACTGAGGCAGATGTTGGAGAGTAACCTAATACCTCAATGACATAAGGGTCATGTGAATTATTAATAGTTTTTGTTTCATATTTCACAAACGAATTAACACCCAACCAACTTAATAAATCAGTTAATTTTGAGTTCTCGACATCATTAAAGCCCAGATCCTTCGGCGAAGCTATATGAGTCTGGGTTATGTACCAATCACCGAAAATTTGCTCCGAAAGAATTCCCTGATCATAACCGGTAGAAAAAAACATTTCTGATGCCCATCCAACCTTTCCAGTATTGTCCAACAAAGGAACCTCAGATAAGTTGATGGACTGTGTGGTAATAGAGGATATTGAATAGTTATAATATAGGGATGACAGCATTTGCTGTATAATTTCTTTTTCCTCCTGCTTATTATTTTTAATAGCTTCCCGGGCATTATCAATAAGTTTCCTCGATAACGGAAGAAAATCATAATCATATAGCTTACTGATGCTTTTTACTTTATTCTGTAATGCCCTAGACCTATCTTGTTTTGTTTTTTCGGTAATTTCAAAAACTTCAATTAACTCATCGAATAGTTTAATATTCAGGATACTTATGGAACTAAAAGGAGGAATACGAAGTTCCTTACTCACATAGGTAAAAACATCATTGCCACTAGAAATAATACCACCCTCAAGATCGATTAAAACATTATACTGGTCATTTAAATTATTTAAAATATTCCGGTTGACTAGATATTTTATAAGTTTTGCCCTTAGCTTTATATCTCGGATCTGATTGGACCATTGATTAACCATTTCTATAAAATCATCATAGTCCACATAGTGGGTTTTTAAAGACTCTATCGTTTCGGGTAAAGGTTGAATGTGATCCTGAAAAAACTCTCCACCTCCTCCTTCATGAATTAAGATGGCAAATTCTTTATCAACGCAAACAGCTTCTTCTAAAGCAGAATATAAATTATTTGTACAAGGAATAATCTTCTCTTTATTTAAAACGTTGTCAAGTTCCTCGTAGAAATCCAACTCTTCTAAATTCTCATTTTCTCCTTTGTATCTCAATAGGAAATATGGCTGCCAATCTACTTTGGTCTCAGCTTTTATTAAGGCAACTGTCTTCATTAGGTCTACCAACTGGCGGACTACATATTTGTTTTTATCGCTGTATTCTAATTGTTTCCTATTTTGATCCAAATCGAATGTTGCGTGGATTATGTATGGAAAATCAAGCGAGATATTAGTGGGGAAAAATGAGAACAATTTGTACTTATGTTCCGCCTTTCCTCGCGGCACTGCTATTTTAACCTGGTAATTCTCTTCTACTCCATCTTGGTCCTGATACTCTTCCGGCAGAACATCAGTTTTTTCATACAAATCCCAAATTTCTGATTTGCTCGTAATTTTTTGAAAACTACCGGTTAGACATGAGTGTTTATTTCTTAAAATTTTTATACCCTCTTTTTCTGAAATGCCTTTAAAGCTGATCTCTGTAATATGCTTTAAGAATAGGATGGTCTCAGCATTTATTGATCGTATCTGCTGAAGAATATCATCTAGAAATTCATCTTTATACTTAATGGTAATAACTGCGCTGAATTGAGAATGGCTGCTATCGTTAACAACTTCAGGGACAGTAAGAACTGGGATAGGACAAATCTTATTGGGTATTTTAAATTGTTCACGAATTTCTGTTTTTTCCCGTTCATCAAAAAGTTCGTTGAATGCACTGTTCCGGATTTGGTCGGAATAGGTAACCTTTAAGGAATTACTATAAATATTTACCTCATCAGCCCAATTTAAAATAGAGCGAAAGCCTAAGCCTTTATTTCCGATGTACAATGTCTTATCAACTTTGGAGGAAAGATCGCTTGTGAAAAGTGACCTATAACCTTCTAGTGAAAAAGGAACTCCTAGGTTAGCAATAGATAAAAGATTTTTCTCTTCGTTTAATTCTATAAATACTTGATCTGAGGACTGATCATCACAATTTTGCAGTAACTCTAATAATTGGCGACCATTGTAACCCTTCGTCGTAGATAGCTCCCGATTGTAAGCGGAAATCATTTCATCATAATCGTTTTTGAAAAGGGAAAGCTTTGAGTCTTTCCTGTCTCCGATAAATTTTTCAAGCTCAGTATTTATTGTATCTACAATCATAAAATATTAGTTAACTTAAATTTTCACCTTTACTTACAAAGTGAATTCTATTGAGGTGCTCCTATTCGTTTTTTGTATCCATGGATACCACTAGGTTTTCTACTCATCTCAAACTTCTTCAAAGCCATTTTTAAGGAAATTTTCTCCAGTTCCTCTATAGAGGACCATTCATCTGAATAAATGGTATTAAGATATGCATTACTATAGCAGTCAATAAAAGTTTTCTGCTCCTTAATATTATTTTCTGTCGCATATTCCCAGCCATTTATGTAAGCCCTGGCTTTATCTCTTGCGAACTCAAGGCTTTCTTCGTGATCATGAATACCTGCTCTTCTTTTTACATGTACAAGTTCACTTGCATACTTTTCAGCATATCTCTCGGCATATTCTTCAATTTTACCTAATGCGAGGGACTGATCATATTTGAAGGCGTACTCTTCACAGTAAATTTTATGGAATTCATCTCCTGCCATTAAACTGGCATATTTGTTCGCATAGATTTCGGATTTCCCTTTTTTTAATTGCTTCTTATAAATTTTAGAAAAGTCGGCGGCGAGTTCTTCAATAGGTCTTTCGGAATAACCATAATTGATCACATAATCAATTAAAAAATCCGTGTATAGTTCATCTCCATTTTTGAGTTTGCAAAAAACTTTTAAATCACTTAAAGCCTTATTTTCATCTACCTCAGCGACCTCCTCATAACATCTGTAGACCGCGTTACGAGTATCAAACATAATCTCTAATCTGGCTCTAGTTGTACTCCAGATTTTGCTATATCCGTTTTGTCTACATTCTATATAGCAATCTATATAATCATTGGGCACGTCGAGTAAGGTAGCAGGAGTATCATCTTTTTCAATTACACTGTCTTGCTCCAGCTCTGTAAGAAAGTTGGTTAAAAAAGAGGTGAAAACATTTTCAAATTCCGTATTGCCTGAAAATTTCTCAAGCTTTTCTTCAAAAGGCTTTTTTCCTATGTGTTTTTCAATCATTTTAGTCATGTTTTTTTCTAACCTTTTGTAACCTTTATTTTCCCCGTTACCGTATTATTATTTTGTGATTTTACTAAAAACATCTAATTCCAAATGGGAGCCGTTCGAGCGTTATATACGTTCACTTTACATTTAAATTTTTCCTGAATTTCTTTAATGTGATCCAAATCTTGTTTTGAATAAACTCCTATGTAAACGCTCCAAAGTCTACGACCATCTTTTGGAGTTCCTCCTTGTTTGGCTGCCTTGTTAATTGCGTCAATTATATGTTCATCATAGCTTCCAAAATTAAATCCGAAGCTTATTAATGAACCTTCTATTTTGGTGAGTTCTTCGTAACAAAATGACAAGTATCGATTGTGCATTATATGTTTTAGCTTTTCTTCCCCATTTCCTGCAGTTACGAATATTGGATATTCTTTTTTATCCAATCGCTCTTTTACATTTTGCAGTAGATAATGTTCTGAATCATATACCTCTTTTATTATTTCAATACCGGTATCAAAAATTGGTAGCGTACCGTGGACAAAAAAGACAGTTTGATCATCTTTATTTTTTCCCCAATAAAGGTCTGAAAGCTCAGGCTCTGCACCTCTCTTAACTCCTTGGGGATTTAGAACCTCTTTGCCGAAACCGTCAATGCCCTTTGTGGCATTATTTCTCATCAAAACCCAATACATCAAGAGGTCATAATTCGTGGTAAAAACTTTACCATCTTTTTCTAAAAATTCATTTAAAAAAGCAGCACATTTTTCGCTTTTCTCTTCCGCTATTTCAAATACGTGTTCAGGATGTAAATCAGTAATAGCATCAATTAAACTGCTTCTAAGTTTAGAATTTGCACCTTTTAATTTTTGAGTTAATTTTTTATCCGTATCAAAAGCTTCTGCTATTACAATAAAATAATCAAGCTGCTGCATAACCAATTCAAAATTCTTAGTATTGATTACTTTAAATAGCTTTGATAATATTGGGTCCTCTAATTTTTCGATAAAATCATATAGAGCATTGTAGGAAAAAATTTTATGATCATAGGCCATACTGAATCCATTCCCCATTATTAAATGCTTTGGATCCTTCCTTTTATTTAATTTTTCCAGCACAGCATTGTAATTTGGAAGATTTTCAAAATCAAAATCTGCGGGTATATTTCCTTTTGCCATTTTTTTTATTTAATTTTTATCTTCCCCGTCACCGCCGCGTCTATTAAACTGCTTTTATATTCCTTTAATTTTTCGATTTGCTGTTGCTGCAGGATAATGGATTCATCAATTTTTTCTGATCCTAACCTTATAAAATTAACCATCCTATTTTGCTCATCCTTCGGAGGGAGATGGACTTCAATATCATAAAAATCATCCGTATAAAGCCGGATAAATCCTTCCATCACTCCAGTAACACGGCGCTTGAATTCTCCCAAGTATTCAGGTTGTTTGATGAGATAATCCAAAAATAGAATTGAAAGAAGGTCTGGATCTTTAGCTCTATAAACAGAGTAATCAGGGCTAGTAATTCCATTCAAAAATGAAACTGCGATTAAACCATTTACTGCCTGCATTTTATTAATAACCAAGTCCTGCTCCCGTACCACTTTATAACCGATGTTCGACTCAGCACCTCCAGCCCTTTCTTCTAATGAACTTTTAGGAACTATTCCCGAATATTTACTTAAAGAAAGGAGTTCCTCCTCTCCAGTTGTAGATCTAATATTTATTTCATCTAAAAGAAATTTTAGTCTCTTCACCTCCCAATGCTCCGGGATCTCTCCAATCCATTCCACACCGGAATCTTTCATTTTGACATCAGGATCTAAACCTTTGGTGACTGCATTTTGGATAATGATCTGCTTGCGCTCTTTTAGCAGCTCGATGAGCTGTTGTTTTTGAGCAATGGCGGTGTCGATCTTACCGCATTTTTTATCCAGGAAATTGGCGATGGTATTTTGTTCTTGTTTGGGAGGTATTAATACAGTAGAATTATTTAAAATTTTACTGTTAACGTGTGGAATTCCCATTCCAACAGTATTTTTTCTTAGGTTGCGTTCAATGATATGACAATAGAATTTAGCGAAATCTTGATCAATATCTGAAAAGGAAATATGCGCAACCGTTGAAGAAATAACACCTTTCCGACTTTTTAAGAATTCACCGGCATTTGAGCCATCCCATAAAAGAAGAAGCTCATTGTCTTCAACTACGATAGCGCCTTTATCTTTAACCCAAACCTCCGCAGCAGCACCTCTTAAATAATCCATACTTAAATAAGGAGGTAAATTTTCTTCGGGTTCAGAAGTCAATAGTTTTGGGAGAATACCCTTTTTAACTTCAGCTATATATTTAAGTTTGACTTCATTCCAGTGTTCTGGAATCTCCCCCAACCATTCCACTCCTGAATCTTTATAAGCAGGGTATTTTTGTAATTGTGGATTTTCTTTTACTGCTTCCATCAATTATAGGCTTTCGTAATAGGTTTTTATCTTCTTGGCCATCAAATTTCTGCGCCTTCTGAGGAATTCATTATAGGAAGTGTGGTCGCAATCATTTATTAGAAGAGGAATGTCATTCTCCTTTAAGTTCTCCCAAAGCACAGTTTCGCTGTCAAGAGTTGTCAAAGTCCTTGAACCATTATTCACCTCATCAATGACTTTTAACATATAATCTGTAGGCGCTGCCATTCCAATTTTTATGTTTGTGGCCTGTTCGGTATGAACATAATTGGCAACCTGATTATAGGCTTTCTGCGGATAATTATTATTCATTAAATATTTCTTTGGGAATAGGTGATGAACATCTCCCCGTTGCTCAATGAGACTTCTTATCTTCATTGTTTTAGCTAAAAATGCAGGTGCATTAAAATGACATTGAGCAGCCAAATAAACATTGTAGGCATTGTTATTTACACTTGAAGTTTCAAGGCTATCGACTAATCCAAAATCCCAGAAACCGGCTCCAAGATTACTTTGTTCCATTTGATGAAGATAAGCTGCAACTCCTTTTTCATTAATTTGTTTGATATCCTCATCTATCATTGACTCTGCAGAACCGGAATAACGTCCAATTAGGAGAGACATTACCAGCCAACGTTTAACGAAATGTTGAATTCTCGCCTCAGGCATTCCTTCGCTTCTCAATTTTAAATAAAGGCTATAGGAGAAATTTAAACTGGTTTTAGATGAAATTAATTTTTGATCAATGAAGCCAGCGGACTGAACTATCATCAAGAACCGTTGATAATTGGTCTGATTGACGAAATTGGTCAAACCTTCAGCAAGCATTTTATAGCTATTTTCGGCAATTTCGTCTTCATAGGATCTAGTCTCGAAGTTTCTACCCGATAATAATGCGACAAGATCACTAAACTTTCCACGACTAAATTTGTAAGTAAATGCGGTTCTTAAAACATCAATATAATCCGGAACATACAATGAGTCCGTCCCACCGGCCATCCATTTTATTGCTCTGTAAAATTCGTGATTGGCAAACTCCGAATCATTATCCTGTATATGTTTATTAAAGTCTTTATCAACAATCAACCTACAGAAATAATCTATTAGCTTCCGCATTTTATTTCCCTCGTGTTGTTCATCTGATGCTATTTTCGACATTACAAAATCAGCATTACTCAGAACAACTCCTTTTTGATTGATCCGTATAAAAATTTCGGTTACAGTATCAATATCTAGAGAATGATCGAGTTCAATTATCCCTACTTGCTTGTTTTTGATTTTTTTTAAATTTTCAATTCTTTCCTCGATTAGGTCTTCATCAACTTCAGGATTTTCATTTTTATATTTTCTTATAGCTTTTGAAATAGAGATTTCATCATTGATAATAGGATTTATGTTATTAATCCATTGAGGACTCCTTTCGTGAGCCTTATTCAAAACATCAAATTTTTCTGCTACAGGATTGAAAGCAATTCGTATAGAAATTTCTTTATAGTTTTTGTTTAATACTCTTTGGCCAACAATAGCAGCTGTTAAAGCAGTAATACGTTGCTGACCATCAATCAAAACCTTTTTTCCTGCAGACAACTCTCCATTTTTCAATTTTACATCAGGATTTCTCCAGGTGATGATATATCCCACAGGATAACCTTTGTATAAAGAATCAATTAGATCCCGAACCTTCGTAGCCTTCCATACAAATGGTCTTTGAATTTCAGGAATAGCAATTTCTCCAGATTTGATCCAACTAAGGAGGGTGTCAACAGGTTGTTGGTGTACAGAATATTTAGCCATAGTTTATTTTTTACAATCAGGATAAGTTTAAAATATCCATTATTAAACCTTCGTTTTTTTCTTCCAGCTCCAGAATCTCTTGCGCGACAGTATCCAGTGAACGGAGCGGAGTGTGGCGGTAGAAGTATTTATTAAAGCTTATTTCATAGCCAACTTTGGTGGCATCTAGATTGATCCAGGCCTCGGGTACATGAGATTTTACTTCTTCCAAGAAGTAGCTGTGAATTTGCTCTTTTAGAGGCACGTTCTCGTAATCGCGCAGGTCACTTTCGGTTTCAAAAATGACAAATTCGCCTGCTTTTCCGGTTGGGAAATAGCCAAAGTGGGGCAACTGTTCTTCGGTGCAACTGAGGTGAGCGAGGAGAGTACTGAGTTTTTCCCCGCTCAGTTTTTCCTTCTTTTTGATCACCTTTTCGGCTTCGGCATCATACCAGCTTACGGCATTATAGATGGCATTCTTTTCGGAAGCGCCGGGTTTGAGTTTCCATTCCTTCAGCTTTGCTTCGACATCCTTCTTGAAAATGTTGAAATCGGAGTATTCTTTTTCGCCTATGGAGGTATGAAGTTTTTCAGCAAGCTCTAAAATTTCCTTCTGTTTTTTCCAGGTTTTGGAACTCAGCAGTTTCTTTCGGTTTTTGCTGCTCAGGTTCAGGTCGTTTCCTTCAGCCCAGGCTAAGATCTCCTTTTCGTGATCCTTCAGCTTGGTATATACTTCCTCTCCAAAGGTTTCCCAGGCCCATTGCATTGGTTCTTTCAGTTGTTTGTCATAACGTAAGTCCGCAATTCTTTCCGCAGTAAACTGAGCTTTTAACCGCTTCGGGCGTTCTATGGTAACCTTGTAATATCCGAAGTCTTCATTATCAAAGACCTGTGCGGCTATTCCGGGGACTTCGGCATTGGTCTCTTCATCCATCTTTCGGCTTACCGCCTGCATTTCAGCAAAAATATTTACGATCTCATCAATATGCCCGGGAGCGAATTCGCAGTTTTTGTTTCCGAGGTTCTTCCGCAGCTTTCGGAATAATTGTCCGCCATCGATAAGCTGCACCTTTCCTTTACGGTTTTCAGCTTTATTATTGCTGAGCAACCAGATATAGGTGGTGATGCCGGTGTTGTAGAACAGGTTGTTGGGCATCTGGATAATAGCCTCCAAAAGGTCATTTTCAATGATGTAGCGCCTGATGTTGCTTTCGCCGCCGCCGGCATCGCCCGTAAACAAACTTGAGCCGTTGTGCACCGAAGCGATCCTGGAACCGGAAGGGCTTTGGTGTTTGGGCTTCATCTTATTCACCATCTCCATAAGGAACAGCAGCTGCCCATCTGAAGAGCGCGGAATGGCATCGGCATCTTCCTCCACGCCCCAATAATTCTTCAGTGTGATCTTAAACCGGGGATCAATCACATCTTTCCCGTCCTTGATATATTTTTGTTCGCTGCTCCAGGATTTCCCGTAAGGCGGATTCGAGAGCATAAAGTCAAAAGTTGTACCCGCAAATTCATCTGTAGACAAGGTAGAACCCACCCTGATGTTCTCAGGATTGTTGCCCTTGATCATCATATCACTCTTACAGATGGCGTAGGTCTCGTCGTTGATCTCTTTCCCGTAGAGGTAGACGTCGCCGGTCGCCCTGATAAGGCCTTCCTCGTCTTTGATGAAATTCTGAGCTTCGGTAAGCATCCCGCCACTACCGCAGGCAGGATCGTAAATGGTCATCACCGGAGGCAATTGATCTTTTATGGGATCAAAGACCAGGTGCGTCATCAAATCTATCACCTCACGCGGAGTAAAATGTTCCCCGGCCTCTTCGTTGTTCTCTTCGTTGAATTTCCTGATGAGTTCCTCAAAAACATAGCCCATTCCCAGGTTGGAAAGCGCAGGCATTTTTCGGCCTTCGGGATCTTCTTTTTCGAAAGGGGTGAGGTTTATATAGGGAGAAGTAAATTTTTCCAGTACGTCCAGTAGCACATCTTTGCTTGCCATGTGCCGTACCTGACTCTTTAGCTTGAACTTTTCAATGATCTCCTTTACGTTAGGACTGAAACCATTCAGGTAATCTTCAAAGTTCGCCTGCAGCAGTTGCTGGGAATTGGTGGCGGTGTCGTGTAACTTCTGAAGGGTAAAATCACTGATGTTATAGAAAACATATCCGGAAGCATCGCGGAGTCCGCTTTCGTCCCATTCGGTAAATCCGGCTTCATCACGCTGGAAAGCCAGCTCTTCCATAACGGCATCTTTGGTGGGTTCCAGTAAGGCATCTAGCCTGCGAAGCACCACCATTGGCAAGATTACATCGCGGTATTTTCCGCGTACGTAAACGTCGCGCAGGCAATCATCTGCAATAGACCAGATAAAGGAAACCAGTTTATTGTGGGTTTGTTGAGTCATTTGTTTTGAATAGTTAGCGTTACAATTGGGTGCTGTATTTAGCATTGAAATTCCCGAAGAGTAGGGGAGACGGAATTTCCATTACCAACGGAGTAAATCTAAATATTTTCTTAAAGAAATGGAAAGGTTTTTAGTAAAAGTGAATATAATAGAGATGATAGATTAGAAAACTCTCTGAAATAATATTCACCACACTCATCATCGCCCTAATTTCTCCAACTCCTCCTCCGTTATTTCATTAATTTTTGCTAATTAGTTCATGACCTCCTCAGCTCATCAAGTAATTTGAAATGTTGGTTAAGATTACTGGATAGTTAGGGAAGAAAAGTCAGATTATTTTAAAATTGGCTTCAAGTGCAAAACCATTCGAACTATAAAACTTTAACCCAGGATTCGAGTTTAGGTTTTTAAAAAAGACTTGACAATTTTAACTGAGGATAGAGATTGATTTTTACTATAATTCGTTCTTTGTTAGCCCCTTTTCAATTGCTCACTTTGGCATTTTAGATGGAACCCCGTGAGGATAACCTTCTACTTTATTGTGGCAGTCAATAAACTTACTCTTGATACTGTGGTAACTAGAAATTAACCTTGGTAGTTCGTATTTGTATTTTGACTGCCTTTATTAAGTTTACCGTCAAATTGGAAGATTCTTTTAAAGGCTGACCTATAGAGGTTCATTAAAATTAATAATTCTTAAGGGTGAATATCCAGCTTACTCTTAGTACTTCAAAAATTATTTTTTTGAGGTGCCTTCTAGCTCTGCAATACGTTTCTGAAGTATTGATTTTGTTTCTTTGAGAGAGTCATTGGCATCTTTTAAGGCGTTATTAGCTTTTTCCAATGCATCTAACTGACTTTGAAGATTAACTAATTTTTCACGCAGAACTTCTGGATCAGTTTCTTTACTAATAGATTCAGCGGAATCCTTCTGTAGCATAGGGCCGTCCCCAGTAAGTAACCAAGCAGGATTTAGGTCACGACATTTCGAATAGATTAATTCAGCATCAAAAGAATTTCTCGATTTCCAATTGGAAAAAGTCTGCCGTGTTATTTCTAAAAAATCAGCTAACTCTGCATCTTTTTTAAATTCATAGTGACTCTTTATCTGATCAAGCATTTTGGATTTATCCATAGATAGTAAACGAAATGTTTATAAAAAGCTCTTAAACAATTGTTTTGTAAACAAAATGTTTATACATTTGACTTTGTTCCGGGAAAAGGAACAAATAAATGAACAGGCAAACTTACGTAATTTATGAAGAAAACTTATAACACGGAGGTAGTAAAAGCCCTTGCTTGTATATATAAGGTGACTCCTCGTTACATAAGATATTGTCTCAGTGGAGATAGAACTCCCCTATACGCAGATGAATTAATTGCAGAATATAAAAAGAAAGTGGAGCAGGTAGAAAAGGCTTTAAAGTCTGACCTATAAATTAATAATATAACCCGACCTGAGAGGTCAGGTTCAAATATATCTCCTATGTCATATGATAATTTTGAATTATTAAAACAAGGACATCCTGATGCTTTAGAATTTATCTATTCCAAATACCAACGCAGGATCTTTTGGGTGGGAAAGCAACTGATTCATGATGAATTTGTCATTGAGACCCTTCTTCAGGATTCATTTTTAAAACTGTGGGAGAAAAGAGATGTCATAGAACGACCGGAACATATTTATTTTTTCCTTCGCTATGTGATGAGACGGGAATGTACCTACTACTATTGTCGGCCCAAAAATGACTTTTACAGGAACATCAACAGGTTGGAAAATTATGAAGACTATCAGAAATATATGCATGGTTATGACCCACAGAAAGAAGATGAGCACCTATCAGACCAGCAAGCAGATCAAAAGGCCCTTAACAGAATCAATAGCGTATTGCCACTATTGAGTGATAAGAGAAAACACCTGATAGAACTCTGCCTTAAATACGGGTTTCAATATAAAGCTATTGCCGATGCTATGGGAATCAGCATTACGGAAGTTAGTATAGAAGTAAAGAAGGCTATTCAAGAGATTAAAAATTTTATTTATCAGGGAACTGATCTTGAAGCTAAAAAGCAACCTGCTGCAACAAAAAAGGTTGAGGGTTCCATGACTGAGGAACAGGAAAAAGTGTTGCAGTTGCGTAGTGAGAAGAATTATTCATTTGCTGCTATTGCTACTGAGTTGAGCCTCTCCCAGAAGGAAGTCCATAAAATTTTTATAGCTGCGTACAAATTTCTGGAGGAAAAGCACCAAGAACAGTTACAATCTGCTTAACATGGAAAACTCCACTCTTAAACTTACTCGGAAAATACAGCTACTGGTGGACCTTCCAACTCAGGCAGAAAGGAAGGAGGCACTGGATAAACTTTACCAATGGCAGAACAGGGCTTTTAGAGCAGCCAACATGATGGTTTCCCATTTGTATGTTCAGGAAATGATTAAAGATTTTCTCTATTTAACCGAAAGAGTTCAATACAAACTGGCAGACGAAAAAAAAGATCAATTAGGAATTTTGCAGTGCTCACGGATCCATACGACCTATCGAGCAGTGTCCAGCCGGTTCAAAGGTGAAATTCCCACTAACATTTTGTCTAATCTGAAGCAGTCATTGTACAGCTCTTTCAATAAAGACAAAATGAAATACTGGAGTGGAGAAAATTCGTTGAAGAACTTTAGAAGAGATATGGCCTTCCCATTCGATATGGAAGGAATAAGCGGTTTTTCATACGACGAAGAAAAAAAAGCCTTTTGTTTTCGGTTATTTAGCCTTCCTCTAAAAACCTATCTCGGGAAAGATTACACAGACAAACGCCAACTTTTAATGCAAGCTGTAAAAGGGGAAACAAAGCTTTGTACATCACACATAAAATTAAAGGATGGAAAGATCTTTTGGCTTCCTGTATTTGAGATAAAAAAAGAGCAACATGCTCTTAAGCCACAAGTGATTGCAGAAGCTTCTCTGTCTCTTGAATATCCCATTGTAGTTAAAACCCGAACCGGAAGAATTACCATTGGTAGCAGAGAAGAATTTTTGTACAGAAGATTAGCTATTCAAGCATCCCGTAAGAGAGCACAAAAAGGAGCAACATTTTCTAAATCAGGAAAGGGAATAAGGAGAAAACTTAAGGCGGTGAATAAATTCCACAATACTGAAAGTAATTATGTATCCAATCGCGTACATGTTTACAGCAGGCGGTTAATTGATTTCTGCATTAAGCACCAGGCGGGAACTTTAATTTTAATGAATCAGGAGGACAAAGCTGGCATTGCTAGGGAAGAAGAATTCGTACTACGAAACTGGAGTTATTACGACCTTATAACCAAGATTAAATATAAGGCTGAAAAGGC